>NZ_JAHHWP010000019.1:0-128464 GCF_018729305.1 Phycicoccus mangrovi
TTCAGACGAGCGTTAGCGTGGGCCACGAGAACCTCCGGGCGGTGTAGGACCTAGACAATCCACACCTCACCCGGAGGTTCTCCTCGTCGTCAACGCCTACGCGTCACCAACGTCCCGGCCGAGTACACCTAGACGCCGGGTCTGGACGAACCCCGGATGCCGTCACCGCTGATGAGGGGGCTGTCGGACCCGACACCTAGCATGGCGGGTGTGAGTCATGACCACCTCGTCGTCCGCGGCGCCCGCGAGCACAACCTCAAGGACGTCAGCATCGAGCTCCCCCGGGACGCTCTCGTCGTCTTCACCGGCCTCTCGGGGTCGGGCAAGTCCTCGCTGGCCTTCGACACCATCTTCGCCGAGGGCCAGCGGCGCTACGTCGAGTCGCTCTCGGCGTACGCCCGGCAGTTCCTCGGGCAGATGGACAAGCCCGACGTCGACTTCATCGAGGGCCTCTCGCCCGCGGTGTCGATCGACCAGAAGTCGACCAACCGCAACCCCCGCTCCACCGTCGGCACCATCACCGAGGTCTACGACTACCTCCGCCTCCTCTTCGCCCGTGCCGGCCGCCCGCACTGCCCCGTCTGCGGCGAGCCGATCACCCGGCAGAGCCCGCAGCAGATCGTCGACCGGCTCCTCGAGCTGCCCGAGCGCACCCGCTTCCAGCTGCTCGCGCCGGTCGTCCGCGCCCGCAAGGGCGAGTACGTCGACCTCTTCGCCGAGCTCCAGGCCAAGGGCTTCTCCCGGGCCCGCGTCGACGGCGAGGTCGTCACCCTCACCGACCCGCCGAAGCTCGAGAAGCAGGTCAAGCACACGATCGACGTCGTCGTCGACCGCCTCGTCGCCAAGGGTGACGACACCTCGGCCAAGCGCCGGCTCACCGACTCCGTGGAGACCGCCCTCGGCCTGGCCGGTGGGGTCCTCGTCGTCGACTTCGTCGACCTCGAGGAGGGGCACCCGGAGCGCGAGCGCCGCTACTCCGAGAAGATGGCCTGCCCCAACGACCACCCGCTGTCGATGGACGAGGTCGAGCCGCGCTCGTTCTCGTTCAACAGCCCGTTCGGCGCCTGCCCCGAGTGCAGCGGCATCGGCACCGAGCTCGAGGTCGACCCCGACCTCATCGTCCCCGACGACGACCTGACCCTCGCGCAGGGCGCCATCGCCCCGTGGGCCACCGCGTCCGGCGCCGCCGACTACTTCCAGCGCGTCATGTCGGCCCTCGCCGACGAGATGAAGTTCTCGATGGACACGCCGTGGCGCGAGCTGCCGAAGAAGGTCCGCGACGCGCTGCTCACGGGGCGCAACCACAAGGTGCACGTCCGCTACCGCAACCGCTTCGGGCGCGAGCGCTCGTACTCCACCGGCTTCGAGGGCGCCATCCCGTTCGTCCGGCGGCGCCACTCCGAGACCGACTCCGACTGGAGCCGTGAGCGCTACGAGGGCTACATGCGCGAGGTGCCCTGCCCCGTGTGCAAGGGCGCGCGCCTCAAGCCCGAGTCGCTCGCCGTCCTCATCGGGGGCCGCTCGATCGCCGACGTCTCCCGCCTGGCCATCGGCGACGCCGCGCAGTTCTTCTCGACGGTCGAGTTCACCGAGCGCGAGCGACAGATCGCGGCGCGCGTCATCAAGGAGATCGACGCCCGGCTCGGGTTCCTCCTCGACGTGGGCCTGGAGTACCTGAGCCTGGACCGGCCGGCCGGCACCCTGTCCGGCGGTGAGGCGCAGCGCATCCGGCTCGCGACCCAGATCGGGTCCGGCCTCGTCGGGGTCCTCTACGTCCTCGACGAGCCGAGCATCGGTCTGCACCAGCGCGACAACCACCGCCTCATCGAGACGCTGACCCGGTTGCGCGACCTCGGCAACACGCTCATCGTCGTCGAGCACGACGAGGACACGATCGCGACGGCCGACTGGGTCGTCGACATCGGCCCGGGGGCGGGCGAGCACGGGGGCGAGGTGGTGCACTCCGGCACCGTCGCCGACCTGCTGACCCATCCCGACTCCATCACCGGCAAGTACCTGTCCGGGCGTCGCGAGATCCCGACCCCGGCCGTCCGTCGCCCGCAGGAGCGCGGCCGTGAGGTCGTCGTCGTCGGGGCGACCGAGCACAACCTCGACAACGTCACCGTCGGCTTCCCGCTCGGCAACCTCGTCGCGGTCACCGGGGTCTCGGGCTCGGGCAAGAGCACGCTCGTCAACGACATCCTCTACAACGTCATGGCGAACAAGCTCAACGGCGCCCGCCACGTCCCGGGCCGGCACAAGTCGGTCACCGGGCTCGACCACCTCGACAAGGTCGTCCACGTCGACCAGAGCCCGATCGGGCGCACCCCGCGCTCGAACCCGGCCACGTACACCGGTGTCTTCGACCACGTCCGCAAGCTCTTCGCGACGACCGAGGAGGCCAAGGTCCGCGGCTACCAGCCGGGTCGCTTCTCGTTCAACGTCAAGGGCGGCCGCTGCGACGCGTGCTCCGGCGACGGGACGATCAAGATCGAGATGAACTTCCTCCCGGACGTCTACGTGCCGTGCGAGGTCTGCCACGGCGCCCGGTACAACCGCGAGACGCTCGAGGTCCACTACAAGGGCAAGTCGATCGCCGACGTCCTCGACATGCCCATCGAGGAGGCCGCCGAGTTCTTCGCCGCCGTCCCCGCGATCGCCCGGCACATGCGCACGCTCAACGACGTCGGCCTCGGCTACGTCCGGCTCGGCCAGCCCGCGCCGACCCTCTCCGGCGGCGAGGCACAGCGCGTCAAGCTCGCCTCCGAGCTGCAGAAGCGCTCGACCGGGCGGACCGTGTACGTGCTCGACGAGCCGACGACCGGCCTGCACTTCGAGGACATCCGCAAGCTCCTCAAGGTGCTCCAGGGCCTCGTCGACAAGGGCAACACCGTCATCGTCATCGAGCACAACCTCGACGTCATCAAGTCGGCCGACTGGCTCGTCGACCTCGGGCCCGAGGGCGGCAGCGGCGGCGGGCGGGTCATCGCCGAGGGCACCCCCGAGGAGGTCGCCGCGCTCGAGGAGTCGCACACCGGCCGCTTCCTCGCCCCGGTCCTCGCGAAGACCGCGCGCACGACGGCCGCCCCGGCCAAGCGGGCTGCGTCGAAGAAGACGGCGGCGACGAAGGCCCCGGCCACCAAGGCGCCGGCGAAGAAGACCGCGGCCAAGGGCTCGACCGCCCGTCGGGAGCCGACCCGCAGGACCACCTCCCGCAAGGCGGGCTGACCCCGCCCCCGGACCGCGCTCAGGCGCGGCCGGGGGTGCCGGGCAGCCAGCCGGCGTCGATGACCTTCTTCACCACGGCACGGGCCGTCGTCAGCAGCTGCTCGGCGTCGTCGACATCCGCCCAGGCCGCGGCCGAGGCGTCGTCGGTGGCGTCCTCGAGGTGGTCTCGCAGCCGCCGCCCGGCCTCGGTCAGCGTCGGCGCCCCACCGTCGCGGGCCGGTGTCAGCAGGCCCGACGTGCCCAGCGACTCCTCGGCCATGGCCCACTCCTCGTCGGTCCACCTCCGGGTGGGCTGGAGGAAGGCACGACCGCGGCTCGCGCGCTCCGGGCTCGTCGCGCGCAGCCAGGCGTCGTAGAGGACGAGCGACTCGAGCGGGCGCAGCCCCGCCGAGGTCAGGGCCGCGACGTGTCCGTCGCCGCGCCACTCGCGCCACAGGGCGGTCGCGTGCCAGAGGGCCAGGTGCGGGCTGTCCGGCCACTCCTGCGTCGCGAAGGCGGCCGCCAGCGGCCGACCGCCGTAGTCCAGCCGGTCGAGGACCGGACGCAGCCGTCCGACGAGCTCGATCACGTCGGGGGAGCCGACGTCCGCTCCCAGCGCGGAGCGCAGCCCGTCGTCGAGGCAGCGGGTGCGCACCTCGTCGAGCCCGCTCGGGGTGTGCCGCCCGAGCGCCAGGCTCCAGGCCTTGGCCACCGCCTCCGGCCGGAAGCCGAAGAAGGTCGCCGCGACCACCTGGCCCGGGACCGCGCCGAGCGGGGCGGCACGCATCCCGGTGTAGGCCCCCAGCCACCCGACACCGAGCTCCTCGCGGGCGGCGTCCACGTGCGAGCCGAAGTACGCGGCGAGGTGGTAGGGCTCGAGGGTGCGGTAGGCCAGGCGAGCCACCGCGCGCGCGGCCGCGTCGTGCCGGAAGGTCGTCATCGACCCACCCTAGGCGGGCCGTGCGGCGGGTGAGCAACGGGAACAGGCCGCGCGACGTGGAGTCGCGCGGCCCGTCCTCGTGTGTGATCAGGCCCACGCAGAGCGTGAAACCCGTTCGCCTCAGTCCTCGCCGAGGTAGGCCTTCCGGACGTCGTCGCTCTCGAGGAGCTCCTTGCCGGTGCCCGAGAGGACGATCGAGCCGACCTCGAGGACGTAGCCCTTCGTCGCCCGCCGCAGCGCCGCCTGGGCGTTCTGCTCGACGAGGAGGATCGTCGTCCCCTGCTGCTGCAGCGTCGTCACGGTCGTCATGATCCGCTTCATCATCAGCGGCGAGAGACCCATCGACGGCTCGTCGAGCATGAGCATCTTCGGGCGGCTCATCATCGCCCGGCCCATCGCGAGCATCTGCTGCTCGCCACCCGAGAACGTGCCGGCGGGCTGCGCGCGACGCTCCTCGAGGATGGGGAAGAGCTCGAACGCCGCCGCGAGGTCCTCGCGGATGCCCTTGTCCTTGCGCGAGAACGCCCCGAGCAGGAGGTTCTCCTCGACGCTCAGCTTCGGGAAGATCCGCCGGCCCTCGGGGGAGTGCGCCAGCCCGAGCGAGACGATCTCGTGCGGCGCGACCTTCGTGAGGTCCCGACCGTCGAAGAAGATCGAGCCCGACACCGGGCGCAGGAGGCCCGAGATGGTGCGCAGCGTCGTCGTCTTGCCGGCGCCGTTCGTGCCGATGAGCGAGACGACCTCGCCCTGGTCGACCGTGAACGAGATGCCCTTGACGGCCTTGATCTTGCCGTAGGACACGACGAGGTCCTTGACCTCCAGCATGGCGCTCACGCGCTCTCCTCCTCGTCCTCGTCGGTGTCGTCGCCACCGATGTAGGCCTCGATGACCCGCGGGTCGGACTGCACCTCGCCGGGGGAGCCCTCGACGAGGACCTCGCCCCGGACCAGGCAGAGCACCCGGTCGCAGAGGTTGAAGATGAACCGCATGTCGTGCTCGATGACGACGACGGCGAGGCCGCTGTCCCTGATCTTGAAGATCAGGTGCATCGTCTCCTCGGTCTCCTTGGGGTTCATGCCCGCCGTCGGCTCGTCGAGGAGCAGGATCTGCGGGTCCGTCGCGAGGGCCCGCGCGATCTCCAGCCGGCGTTGGTCGCCGTAGGGGAGGTTGCGCGCGAGGATCTCGGTCGACTTGCCGAGCCCGACGTAGTCGAGCAGCTCCTGCGCCCGCAGGCGGGTGGCCTCCTCCTCGCGCCGGAACTTCGGCCCGCGGAGGATCGAGGTCAGCGCCATCGACGAGGTGCGGCAGTAGCGCCCGACCATGACGTTCTCGAGGGCGGTCATGTTGCCGAACAGCCGGATGTTCTGGAACGTCCGGGCCATGCCGGCGCGGACGACCTTGAGCGGCTTCGGCGGCAGCTGCTCACCGCCGAGGGTCACGCGACCCTCGGTCGGGACGTACATCCCGGTGAGGCAGTTGAAGAAGGTGGTCTTGCCGGCGCCGTTCGGGCCGATGAGCCCGACGATCTCGCCGTCGTGCACCTTCATGCTCACGTCGCCGACGGCGGTGAGGCCGCCGAAGCGCATCGTGACGTGCTCGGCCTCGAGGACGACGCGGTCCCCGATGACGTGGCCGCTCGGCGTGGGGTCGGTGACGGTCACTTCGCCTCCTGCAGGTGTTCGGACTGCACGATCTCGGCGAGCTCGTCGTCGTCCTCGTGGAACTCCAGCTGCCGTCGTTTGCTCGCGACGAGGCCCTCCGGCCGGAAGCGCATCATGACGACGAGCAGCAGGCCGAAGATGAGCAGCCGGTAGTCGTTGACGATGCGGGCCTTCTCGGGGAGGAGCTTGAGGACGGTCGCGCCGACGAGGACGCCGGCGACCGTGCCCATGCCGCCGAGGACGACCGCCGCGAGGAGGAACGCCGACTCGAGGAAGATGTACTGGTCGGGCGTCACCGAGGTGTCCTGGTGCGCCTTGATCGTCCCGGCGAGGCCGGCGAGCGAGGCGCCCACCGCGAAGGCGAGCAGCTTGAGCCCGAAGACGTTGACGCCCATGGCCTCCGCCGCGCGCTCGTCCTCGCGGATGGCGACCCAGCCGCGCCCGATCCGGCTGTCGTTGAGCCGGGTGAAGACGAGGATGACGAACGCGATGAGCAGGAGCAGCAGGAAGTAGTAGTTGCTGAACCGGCCGAGCGGGATGCCCGCGACGGTGTGCGTCTGCCCGAAGTCGAACCCGAAGAAGTTGAGGTCCGGGATGCCGGGGATACCGTTCGGGCCGTTGGTCAGGTCCGGGCCGTTGTTGCCGTCGAGGTTGAACATCGCCAGGCGGAAGATCTCGCCGAAGCCGAGGGTGACGATGGCGAGGTAGTCGCCGGAGACCCGCAGCGTCGGGGAGCCGATGATCAGGCCGAAGATCGACGCGACGAGCATCCCGAGCAGCATGACGACGAGGAAGGGCGGGTTCCACCCGATCGTCGCGAACGCGGACTTCGAGAGCATCGCGCCGACGTAGGCGCCGGTGCCGAGGAAGGCGATGTAGCCGAGGTCGAGCAGGCCGGCGAGGCCCACGACGATGTTGAGGCCGAGTGCGGTCGCCGCGAAGATGAGGATCTGCGTGGCGATCGACATGTTCGCGTCCGAACCGTCCTGGGTGAACGGGAAGAGGAACGCGACGAGGAAGGCCGCCAGGAGCAGCGGGCGCCGGTTGTTCTGCCCGATGAACCCGAGGTACTCGCCGAAACCGCTGCCCACGAGGCCGATCGCGACGGCGAGCAGCGTGATCAGGAGGCACCCGAAGGTCGCCGGGTCGTCGACGTTGAGCGTGTAGGCCGTCGCGAAGAGCAGCAGCCCGAGCATGACGACGATGACGAGGATCTCGGCCCACGAGGGCAGCCGGGGCCAGGTCCGGACGTCGAGGTCGACGTGCGGCGAGAGCAGGCCGCCCGCGAGGACGAGCGCGGCGCCGACGAGGCCGACCCATCCGCCCTCGTTGACGTTGATGAGCCCGCCCGCCTGGTAGGCGACGGCGATGATGCCCGCGAGGGCGAACACCACCGAGCCCCAGCCGACGGCGCGCAGGCCCCGGCCCGGGTTGAGCCACTGCGGCCGTCGGAAGAGCAGCACGCCGAAGGCGAGGGCGACGATGCCGAGGAGCATCGCGTAGAGCTGGATCCCGAGCGGGTAGAACCGGACGCTCACGTCGTCGAGGATCCGGTTGTCGTACGACCACGACAGCAGGCCGCTCACGAGGAGCAGCGCGCCACCGGCGACCGCGAGGATCGCCGCCCGGTCGCCGTGCTGCTCACGCAGACGGTCCAGGCGCGAGAGCTCGGGGTCGGTCGTGTCGGGGGAGTGCGTCACGGTGCTCATGCGCGGTCCACCACCTTTGCGCCGAGGAGGCCCTGCGGTCGGAAGACGAGGACGAGGATGAGGAGCGCGAACGCCCACACGTCCTTCCACGGGCTGCCGCCGAAGGTGCCGGGGATGAACTGGACGGCCAGCGCCTCGACGAGCCCGAGGGTGACACCGCCGATGACGGCCCCCCAGACGTTGCCGATGCCACCGAGGACGGCGGCGGTGAAGGCCTTGAGGCCCGCGAGGAAGCCCATCTTGAAGTTGATGTTCGTGACCTGCAGGCCCTGGGCGATGCCGGCGACCGCCGCGAGGGTCGCGCCGATCACGAAGGCGACGACGATGATGCGGTCGACGTTGATGCCCATCAGGCGCGCGGTGTCGGGGTCCTGCGAGACGGCCTGCATCGCCCGGCCGGTCTTGGTCCGGGACACGAAGTAGAACAGGCCGGCCGCGCAGATGACCAGGGCGCCGACGGTGAAGATCGTCGAGCGCTGGAGCGTCACGCCGCCGAGGTTGAAGGCGGGGCCGCTCACGACCTCGATCTGCGGGAAGGGCACCTTCTGCTTGGCGTCCGGGAAGCTCGGGATCTTGCCGTAGAGGAGACGGACCGCCTCCTGGAGGAAGACCGAGATGCCGATGGCCGTGATGAGGGGGGCGAGGCGCGGGGCGTTGCGCAGGGGCCGGTAGGCGATCCGCTCCATGAGGACCGCGATGGCCACCGACGCGGCGACCGCACCGACGATGAGGACGGGGAGCGCCCAGAAGGGGAGCATCTCGCCGCCGTCGACGTAGCTGCGGAAGAACAACAGCGCGGTGCTCAGGGCGCCGAACGCGCCCACCATGAAGATCTCGCCGTGGGCGAAGTTGATCAGCTGGATGATCCCGTAGACGACCGTGTATCCGACCGCGATCAGGGCGTACAGCGATCCCAGGGTCAGCCCGTTGACGAGCTGCTGGGCAAGTTCCACCACGACCTCCTAGGCGTGACGTGCGGGTGGGCTGGGGGGAGAGTAGCGGGTGACGTGCATCACGGACAGGCGCCACACGGACCGTGGGCGCGGCCGCGCGGAGCAGGTCCGGACACGGACGGCGGGGGTGGTCTGCTCGACCACCCCCGCCGTCGGGGTGCTCACGACTGGGTCGTCAGGACCGGCTTACTTGAACTCCTCCGTGTTCACGGGGGCCCACGCGCCGTCCTTGACCGCGTACACGGTGAGGACCTTGGAGGTGGTGTCGCCGTACTCGTCGAACGCGACCTTGCCGGTCACGCCGTCGAAGGAGACGCTGCTCATCGCCTGGACCGTCGCCTGGCGGGCGGCCTCGGCCGAGTCCGCGCTGGCGAGCGAGGTCTTGAGGGCGTTGATGATCGAGTTCGCCGCGTCGTAGGCGTAGGCGCCGTAGGCCTCGTACGGCTCGGCGTAGCCGGCCGCGTCGTAGGCCTGGACGAACGCCTTCGCCGACTCGAGCTGGTCGGTCGGGGCGCCGACCGAGGTGGCGAGGTCGCCGGTGGCGGTGCTGCCCGCGAGCTTGATGAACTCGCCGGAGTAGATGCCGTCGCCGCCCATGAGCGGGACGTTGAGGCCGGCGGCCTTCATCTGCTGCGAGAACGGACCCGCCTGCGGGAACTCACCGCCGTAGTAGACGGCCTTGGGGTTGCTCGGCTTGATCTTGCTGACGACGGCGTCGTACTTGTCGTCGTCAGGGTTGATCGTCTCGGCCGCGACGATGGTGCCGCCGAGCTTCGTGAACTCCTTGCTGAAGGCGTCGACGAGGCCCTGGCCGTAGGTCTTCTTGTCGTGGACCGTCGCGACCTCCTTGATGCCGGCCTTCTCGAAGAGGTAGCGCGCCGCGAACGGGCCCTGGATCGAGTCGGTCGTGCAGGTGCGGAAGTAGTTCGGGTAGGTCCGCTTGGGGGCGGTCGCGAAGTCGGCGCCCTGGGTGAGCGACGGGTTCGTGTTGGCCGGCGAGACCATCGTGATGTTGGCCGTCGAGAGCACCGGCTGGACGCTCTGCGCGACCGAGCTGTTGAGCGTGCCGACGACGCCGACGACGTCCTTGTCGGACGCGAGCTTCGTCGCGGCGTTCTTGCCGACGTCGGGCGTCGCCTGGTCGTCCTCGGCCGCGAGCTCGAGCTTCCAGCCGGGGATGGCGTTGGACTCGTTGGCCTGCTTGATGGCGAGGTCGACCGAGTGCTCGATGCCCTTGCCGAGGGCGGCGAGGTCACCGGAGAGCGGCGCGATGACGCCGATCTTCGCGGTCTTGGTGTTTCCGGAGCCGCTGCCGGTGTCGCTGCCGCCGTCGTCGCCGCCGCGCGTGCCGCAACCGGTGAGCGCGAGCGAGGCCACGAGCAGCGAGGCGCCAACGGCAACCACGGAACGCTGAGGCACAGTTCCTCCTGGGGATCTGGTCTGGTGAGCGGATGCTCCTGCCCGCCGACGCGGACCTGACGGAATGTAGCCGTGATCGGCCCGTTTGCCGAGGACCTTCTTGTTTGTGGTGCCGAGTTGTTACCTGCGGATCCAGCAGGTGGACGGGCCGGACGGACAGTGGACGAAGGTCCACAGGCGGCGTCCAGCGACGACATGGATACTGCGAGGGACACCCACGGACCGAGAGGGACAGCCCGATGAGCACCGACCGCCCCACCCCGTCCAGCACCGAGTGCGGCTCCGGCTGCGCGTGCGTCACCCGACGCCAGTCCTTCCGCACGGCGGGCGCCGTCGGCGCCGTGGTCGTCGGGGCCGGCTCGCTCGCCGCCTGCGGGTCCGGCGACGTCGAGGAGGCCGCCAGCTCGGCCGCCGGCGCCGCGAGCTCCGCCGTGTCGCAGGCCATCAAGGCCGCCGAGATCCCCGTCGGCGGCGGTAAGGTCTTCGAGTCGATCTCGACCGTCGTCACCCAGCCGACGCAGGGCGAGTACAAGGCGTTCTCGTCCGTCTGCACCCACCAGGGCTGCCAGGTGGGCGGCGTCGCCGACGGCGTCATCACCTGCCCCTGCCACGGCAGCCAGTTCGACGCCGCGACCGGCGCCGTCAAGCAGGGACCGGCCACGAAGCCGCTCCCCGAGAAGTCCGTCACCGTCAGCGGCGACGGCCTCACCGTCTCCTGACCCTAGTCACCCCCCGTCACTCCCGCCTCCACTTTTCGGGGTGACCCCGAAATGTCCACGAGACCCCGGTTCCGAGCCGGGGTCTCGTGGACGAACCGGGGTCTCGGGCCGTCGTCCACAGATGCGTCGCGGCCGCTGGCGCCTCGGCTCGGCCGCGTCGATCGTCGAGGGATGGACGACACGGATGACCTGAGCTTCCTCGGGCAGCTGCACGACGGCGTGTTCACGACCGCCGAGGCACATGGGCTGGGTGTCTCGCGCGAGGTGCTGACCCGCGCGGTGAAGGCCAGGACGCTCCGGCGCCTCGCGCGTGGCCTGTACGCGACCGGCCCTGCGGCCGCACGTGCGGAGGACCGACACCTCGAGCTGTGCCGCGCGCTGCGGGTCGAGTACCCGGATGCGTCGCTCGCCGGCCGGTCGGCCGTCGTTGCGCTCGGCCTGCCCACCTGGGGTCTCCCGCTCGGGACGGCCCTGCTCCACCGCCCGGTCGAGCGTCAGCTCAAGCGCAGCGGTGCCACCATCCGGCCCCTGGACCCGGTGGCGGACCTGCAGGACACGTCGTTCGGTCCTGTCGAGCCGCCCTGCGCCGCGCTCGTCGGTCTGGCCCTCGACCACGGGACGGTGGCGGCCGTCGCCTCGGCCGACGAGGCGCTGCACCGGAGGCTGGTCACCCCCGACGAGCTGGCGGGCGAGGTCGCTCGGCGGGCCGGTCATCGCCACGTGCAACGGGCCCTCGCGATGCTCCGCCTCGTCGACGCGGCCAGCGAGAGCCCGGGGGAGAGCCGCACGCGGGTGACGCTCGAGTCCCTCGGGCTCGAGCTCGACTCGCAGGTCGAGGTCCGTGACGAGGACGGTGAGTTCGTCGGGCGGGTCGACCTCGTCGTCCGCGGGACGAAGGTGCTCATCGAGTTCGACGGAGCCGTCAAGTACTCGGCGGGCGGCCCCGAGGCCGTCGTCGCCGAGAAGCGTCGTGAGGACCGGTTGCGGGAGCTGGGCTACGTCGTCGTCCGCGTCATGTGGGACGACCTCGCGCACCCCGAGCGGCTCCTGGCCCGGGTGCGGCGCGCGATGGCGCTCGCCGAACGGCTGACCGCCGGCGCGTGAGCGACTCGGGCGGGTCGACACAGCAGCTCGTTCACGAGACCCCGGCTCGGAGGTCTTGTCTCGTGGACATTTCGGGGTGACCCCGAAAAGGGGAGTCGTGTGGGGTGGGTGGGGCGGTCGCGGTGTCGGGGGCGCGGCTTAGGGTTGACGGGTGGCCGACCCCTCGACGTACCGCCCCCGGCCGGGCGAGATCCCGACCGACCCGGGCGTCTACCGCTTCCGCGACCGCGAGGGCCGCGTCATCTACGTCGGCAAGGCCAAGTCGCTGCGCCAGCGGTTGTCCTCCTACTTCCAGGACGTCGCCGCGCTGCACCCCCGCACCCAGACGATGGTGCGCACCGGCGCGAGCGTCGAGTGGACGGTCGTCGGCACGGAGGTCGAGGCGCTCCAGCTCGAGTACGCGTGGATCAAGGAGTTCGACCCGCGGTTCAACGTCAAGTACCGCGACGACAAGTCCTACCCCTACCTCGCCGTGACGATGGCCGACGAGTACCCCCGCGCCCTCGTCGTCCGCGGCGCCAAGAAGAAGGGGACGCGCTACTTCGGCCCCTACGCCCACGCGTGGGCCATCCGCGAGACCCTCGACCTCGCGATGCGCGTCTTCCCGATGCGCACCTGCTCCTCGGGGGTCTTCCGCCGGGCCGAGCAGGTCGGCCGGCCCTGTCTGCTCGGCTACATCGACAAGTGCAGCGCCCCCTGCGTCGGCCGCGTCGACGCCGCCCGGCACCGGGAGATCGCCGAGGACTTCTGTGACTTCATGGCCGGCAACAGCGGGCGGTTCATGTCGCGCCTCACCCGTGAGATGAAGGCCGCCGCCGCCGAGCTCGACTTCGAGAAGGCGGCGCGGCTGCGCGACGACATCGGCGCGCTCGAGCGGGTCCTCGAGAAGTCGGCCGTCGTGCTGCCCGATGCCACCGACGCCGACGTGTTCGCCCTCGCCGAGGACGAGCTCGAGGTCGCGGTCCAGCTCTTCCACGTCCGCGGGGGCCGCGTGCGCGGCCAGCGCGGCTGGGTCGCCGAGCGCGACGCCGAGACGACGCCCGAGGTCGTCGAGCACCTCCTCCAGCAGGTCTACGGCGGCGAGTCCGGCGAGGGCGTGCCGCGCGAGGTGCTCGTCCCGGTCCTGCCGGACGACGACGAGGCCCTCGCGGCGTGGCTCGCGGGCCTGCGCGGCAGCCGGGTCGACCTGCGGGTCCCGCAGCGGGGTGACAAACGGACGCTGATGGAGACGGTGGCGCGCAACGCGACCCAGAGCCTCGCCCGCCACAAGGTGACCCGCGCCGGCGACCTCACGACCCGCAGCCAGGCCCTGCAGCAGCTCCAGGAGGTCCTCGACCTCGAGGACGCGCCCCTGCGCATCGAGTGCTTCGACATCAGCCACGTCCAGGGCACGCAGGTCGTCGGCTCGATGGTCGTCTTCGAGGACGGGCTGCCCCGCAAGTCCGAGTACCGGCGGTTCATCGTCCGCGGTGACGAGACCGGGGCCACCGACGACACCGCGGCCATGCACGAGGTCCTCACGCGGCGGTTCCGCCGCGGCCGCAAGGAGGCCGAGGAGCGCGAGGCCGAGGTGGCCGAGGGCCGTGAGCGGCCGGCGCGCTTCGCCTACACCCCGAACCTCGTCGTCGTGGACGGCGGTCTGCCGCAGGTCAACGCGGCCGCCCGCGCCCTCGAGGAGGCGGGCGCCGTCGACGTCGCCGTCGTCGGTCTCGCGAAGCGCCTCGAGGAGGTCTGGGTGCCGGGGGAGGAGTACCCGGTCATCCTGCCGCGCACCAGCGAGGGGCTCTACCTCCTCCAGCGGCTGCGCGACGAGGCGCACCGGTTCGCCATCACGTTCCACCGGCAGCGCCGCTCCAAGGCGATGACGCAGAGCGCGCTCGACGGCATCGCCGGCCTCGGCGAGAAGCGGCGCCAGGCGCTCCTCAAGCGGTTCGGGTCGGTCAAGAAGATCCGCGCCGCCACCGTCGACGAGCTCGCCGACGTGCCGGGCATCGGGCCTGCACTGGCAGCGGTCGTTGCGGCAGAGTTGGGCTCGACCGAACAGGACATGCCGGCCATCGACCCGCTGACGGGCGAGGTCGTCGAGCAGTAGGGAGCATCCAGTGGCTGACGCCTCGTCGTCGGGATCGAACGGGCGGGCGGACTTCCTCGTCGTCAGCGGGATGAGCGGCGCCGGCCGCTCGACCGCCGCGAACGTCCTCGAGGACCACGGGTGGTACGTCGTCGACAACCTCCCTCCCCAGCTGATCCCCGCGATGGCGGTGCTCGCCGGCCGGGCGCGCGACGAGGGTGCCGGGGACCTGCGCATCGCCGCCGTCGTCGACGTGCGCGCTCGGCCGTTCAGCTCCGAGCTGCGCGAGGGGATCGCCGCGGTGCGCGAGCACGGCTGGCACCCGCAGCTGATGTTCCTCGACGCCACCGACGAGGCGCTCGTCCGCCGCTTCGAGAGCGTCCGCCGGCCGCACCCCCTCCAGGGCGAGGGCCGCCTGCTCGACGGCATCCAGGCCGAGCGCGAGCTGCTGCGCGACCTGCGGGCCGACGCGCACGTCGTCATCGACACCTCCGGGCTCAACGTCCACCAGCTGGCGCGCAAGCTGACCCCGATCGTCGGCGTCAGCGGCGGACCCTCGCTGCGGCTGGCCGTCATGTCCTTCGGCTTCAAGTACGGCGTCCCCCTCGACGCCGACTTCGTCTTCGACATGCGCTTCCTGCCCAACCCCTTCTGGGTGCCCGAGCTGCGCCCGCTGACCGGCGTCGACGCGCCGGTCGCCGAGTACGTGATGTCGCAGGCGGGCGCCACGTCGTTCGTCGACCGCGTCGTGTCCCTCATGGAGCCGGTCACCGCCGGCTACCGGCACGAGGGCCGGCGCTACGCCACCGTCGCCGTCGGCTGCACCGGCGGCAAGCACCGCTCGGTCGCCGTCGCCGAGGCGCTCTCGCGCCGCCTCGGGGGTCCGGACGTCGCGACCTTCGTCGTCCACCGCGACCTGGGGCGCGAGTGAGCGGGCCGGTCGTCACCGCTCTCGGCGGAGGCCACGGGCTCTCGGCGACGCTCACGGCGCTGCGGTTCGTCACCGACGAGATCACCGCCGTCGTCACGGTCGCCGACGACGGCGGGTCGAGCGGACGGCTGCGCGACGAGTTCGGCGTCCTCCCGCCCGGCGACCTGCGGATGGCCCTCGCCGCCCTCTGCAGCGACACCGAGTGGGGCCACACCTGGCGCGACGTGCTCCAGCACCGGTTCGAGGGCGAGGGGCCGCTCGGTGGGCACGCCCTCGGCAACCTCCTCATCGTCGCGCTCTGGGAGCTGCACGAGGACCCCGTGGCGGGCCTCGACCTCGTCGGGCGCCTGCTCCAGGCCCACGGGCGGGTGCTGCCGATGGCGGCGGTGCCGCTGGACATCGAGGCCGAGGTCGGCGGGCTCGACCCGCAGGCCCCCTCGACGGTGACGACGGTCCGCGGCCAGGCCCAGGTCGCCCGCACCCGCGGCCGGGTCGAGCAGGTGCGCCTCGTGCCGTCGGACCCGCCCGCCTACCCCGAGTCGGTGGCGGCCATCCGCAGCGCCGACTGGGTCGTCCTCGGGCCCGGCTCGTGGTTCACCTCGGTGATGACCCACCTCCTCGTCCCCGACCTCGAGGAGGCGCTGCGGGTCACCCGGGCCCGCCGGCTCCTCGTCCTCAACCTCGACCCGGGCTCGGGGGAGACGGCCGGGTTCGACGCGGTGCGCCACCTCGAGTCCTTCGCCGCCCTCGCACCGGGGCTGCGCCTCGACGGGGTCCTCGCCGACCCCGCCGCGGTGGAGGACCACGCCGCGCTCGAGGCCGCCGCGGCCCGCCTCGGTGCGCAGCTGCACGTCACGCCCGTGTCGCGCGCCCGGGACCTCGGCGAGCACGACCCGCTCCGGTACGCGGCCGCCCTGCGGGACATCCTGTACACCCCGCGACCCGTCCACTGACGCGTGGCAGGATGACCCGCTATGGCGATGACGGCGAAGGTGAAGGACGAGCTGAGCAGGCACGTCGTGACCAAGCCCTGTTGCCGCAAGGCCGAGGTCGCGGCGATGCTGCGGTTCGCCGGGGGCCTGCACATCATCGGGGGGCGGATCGTCGTCGAGGCCGAGCTCGACACGGCCAGCGCCGCGCGCCGGCTGCGGCGTGAGCTCGCCGAGGTGTACGGGCACACCCCCGAGGTCCTCGTCCTCGCGGCCGGCGGGCTGCGCAAGGGCAGCCGCTACGTCGTGCGGGTCGTCCAGGACGGCGAGGCGCTGGCCCGCCAGACCGGCCTCATCGACAGCCGCGGCCGCCCGGTCCGCGGGCTGCCCGCCAAGGTCGTCAGCGGCTCGGTCTGCGACGCCGAGGCCGCGTGGCGCGGCGCCTTCCTCGCGCACGGCTCGCTGACCGAGCCCGGGCGCTCCTCGGCCCTCGAGGTGACGTGCCCCGGCCCGGAGGCCGCGCTCGCCCTCGTCGGCGCCGCCCGCCGGCTCGGCATCCAGTCCAAGGCCCGCGAGGTCCGCGGGGTCGACCGCGTCGTCATCCGCGACGGCGACGCCATCGGGGCGATGCTCACGCGCCTCGGCGCCCACGACGCCGTCCTCGCCTGGGAGGAGCGCCGGATCCGGCGCGAGGTCCGGGCCACCGCCAACCGGCTCGCCAACTTCGACGACGCCAACCTGCGTCGCTCGGCCCGGGCGGCGGTCGCGGCCGGGGCACGTGTCGAGCGGGCCCTGGAGATCCTCGGCGAGGAGGTGCCCGAGCACCTGCGCGAGGCCGGCGAGCTGCGGCTGCAGCACAAGCAGGCCTCCCTCGAGGAGCTCGGCCAGCTCGCCCAGCCGGTCATGACGAAGGACGCGGTCGCGGGGCGCATCCGCCGCCTGCTCGCGATGGCCGACAAGAAGGCCCAGGACGAGGGGATCCCGGACACCGAGGCGGTCCTCACCGCCGACATGCTCGACGGCTGAGACGGGCCCGGACCGTCTCACGGGCGGGCGTGCGTAAACGGTTACTCGCCCGTACCCCGGACACCGTGATGGTCCTCCCGGGTGGGGTCTAGGGTGTGTGGTGGACCACAGGGACGTGGGACCCGCCCCGTCCTCACCCTCCCCATCGGAAGGCAACGCAAGTGACCGTTCGCGTAGGCATCAACGGCTTCGGCCGCATCGGGCGCAACTTCTTCCGCGCGGTGCAGGCGTCCGGCGCCGACATCGAGATCGTCGCCGCCAACGACCTGATGGACAACGCGTCCATCGCGCACCTCCTCAAGTACGACTCGGTCCTCGGCGTCCTCGCCGACGACGTCTCGCACACCGAGGACTCCATCACCGTCGGCGGCAAGACCATCCGCGTCTTCGCCGAGCGCAACCCCGCCGACATCCCCTGGGGTGAGGTCGGCGCCGACGTCGTCATCGAGTCCACCGGCATCTTCACCGACGGCGAGAAGGCCAAGGCCCACATCGCCGGCGGCGCCAAGAAGGTCATCATCTCCGCGCCGGCGAAGAACGAGGACGCCACCTTCGTCATGGGCGTCAACGACGCCGACTACGACCCGGCGAACCACCACGTCATCTCCAACGCGTCGTGCACGACGAACTGCCTCGCGCCGATGGCGAAGGCCCTCAACGACGAGCTCGGCATCGTCAAGGGGCTCATGACGACGGTGCACGCCTACACGCAGGACCAGAACCTGCTCGACGGCCCGCACAAGGACCTGCGTCGCGCCCGCGCCGCCGCCCTGTCGATCATCCCGACGAGCACCGGCGCCGCGAAGGCCATCGGCCTCGTCCTGCCCGAGCTCAAGGGCAAGCTCGACGGCTACGCGCTCCGCGTCCCGACCCCGACCGGCTCGGCCACCGACCTCACCTTCGAGGCCGGCCGCGAGACCACCGTCGAGGAGGTCAACGCGATCGTCAAGAAGGCCGCCGAGGGCGCGCTCAAGGGCTACCTCAAGTACACCGAGGACCCGATCGTCTCCGCCGACATCGTCACCGACCCGAGCTCGTGCATCTTCGACTCCGGCCTGACCAAGGTCATCGGCAACCAGGTCAAGGTCGTCGGCTGGTATGACAACGAGTGGGGCTACTCCAACCGCCTCGTCGACATCACCGCCCTCGTCGGCAAGAGCCTGTGAGCCGGGGGGACCGACCGACCCATGGCTGACATCGCCTCGCTGGGCGACCTGCGCGGCAAGCGCGTCCTCGTCCGGTCAGACCTCAACGTGCCGCTCGACGGCACGACGATCACCGACGACGGCCGCATCCGGGCGTCGGTCCCCACCTTGCGGCAGCTGTCCGAGGCGGGCGCACGCGTCATCGTGTGCGCCCACCTCGGGCGCCCCAAGGGCGCGCCGGAGGAGAAGTACTCCCTCCGGCCCGTCGTCGGGCGGCTCTCCGAGCTGCTCGGCCGCGACGTCGTCTTCGCCACCGACACGGTGGGGGAGAGCGCGCGGGCCGCGGTCGACGGGATGGCCGACGGTGACGTCGTCCTCCTCGAGAACCTCCGGTTCAACGCCGGCGAGACCGCGAAGTCCGACGAGGACCGCGCCGAGTTCGCCGACGCCCTCGCCGGGCTGGCCGATGCCTTCGTCTCCGACGGCTTCGGCGTCGTCCACCGCAAGCAGGCGTCGGTCTACGACGTCGCGACGCGGCTGCCCTCGGCCATGGGCGGGCTCGTCCACGACGAGGTCGAGGTGCTCGAGCGCCTCACCGAGTCGCCCGAGCGCCCCTACGCCGTCGTCCTCGGCGGCGCCAAGGTCGCCGACAAGCTCGCGGTCATCGACAACCTCATGGGCACGGCCGACCGCCTGCTCATCGGCGGCGGCATGCTCTTCACCTTCCTCGCGGCCCAGGGCCACGAGATCGGTACGAGCCTTTTCGACGCCGACAGCGTCGACGCGTGCAAGGGCTACCTCGAGCGCGCCGAGCGCGAGGGCGTCGAGATCGTCCTGCCGGTCGACGTCGTCGTCGGGCGGGAGTTCTCGGCCGACACCGAGGTCGACACGGTCGCCGCGGACGCCATCCCGGCCGACACGATGGGGCTCGACATCGGCCCCGAGTCGGCCCGCCTGTACGCCGAGAAGCTCGCCGACGCGCGCACCGTGTTCTGGAACGGGCCGATGGGCGCGTTCGAGATGGAGCCCTTCGCGGCCGGCACGAAGGCCGTCGCGCAGGCGCTCGTCGACGCGACCGAGGGCGGCGCGCTGACCGTCGTCGGGGGTGGCGACTCCGCCGCCGCCGTGCGGCAGCTCGGCTTCTCGGACGACCAGTTCGGCCACATCAGCACCGGTGGTGGCGCCTCCCTCGAGTACCTCGAGGGCAAGGAGCTGCCCGGCATCGCGATCCTCACGAAGGAGCACTGAATGGCCTCCGGCCGCACCCCGCTCATGGCGGGGAACTGGAAGATGAACCTGGACCACCTCCAGGCGACGCACCTCGTGCAGAAGCTCGACTGGACGCTCAAGGACGGCAAGCACGACTTCGGCGCCGTCGAGGTCGTCGTCCTGCCGCCGTTCACCGACATCCGCAGCGTCCAGACGCTCATCGACGGTGACCGCCTCGAGCTCAAGCACGGCGCGCAGGACCTCTCCGCCCACGCCTCCGGGGCGTACACCGGCGAGGTGAGCGGCGCGATGCTCGCCAAGCTCGGCTGCTCCTACGTGGCGGTCGGCCACAGCGAGCGGCGCGAGTACCACGGCGAGACCGACGAGGTCGTCAACGGCAAGGTCAAGGCCGCGTTCGCCGCCGGGCTCACGCCGATCTTCTGCGTCGGCGAGGGCCTGGAGATCCGCCAGGCCGGCACGCACGTCGAGCACGTCCTCGCGCAGGTCGAGGCCGGCCTCGCGGACGTCCCCGCCGAGCAGGCCCGCACCGTCGTCGTCGCCTACGAGCCCGTCTGGGCCATCGGCACCGGCGAGGTCGCGACCCCCGAGGACGCGCAGGAGGTGTGCGGGGCCATCCGCACCAAGCTCGCCGAGCTGTACTCCGGCGACGTCGCGGACGGCATCCGCGTGCTCTACGGCGGCTCGGTCAAGTCCGGCAACGTCGCGGCGATCATGGCCCAGGACGACGTGGACGGCGCGCTCGTCGGCGGGGCCTCGCTCGAGGCCGGCGAGTTCGCGGCCATCTGCCGCTTCCGCGACCACCGCGGCACCGTCTGACCCGATCCGCGCCGCCGCGCCCCCCGGGGTCGCGGCGGCCGGGCCGGGCAGCGGTTATCCTTGTCCGGTTGTCCCCGACCCCCACAGCGAAGGATCCCTCCGTGGACGCGGTTCGCATCGGCCTCCAGGTCCTCCTGGTCATCGGAGGCCTGTTCCTGACCCTCCTCATCCTGCTCCACAAGGGCAAGGGTGGCGGCCTCTCGGACATGTTCGGCGGTGGCATGTCGAGCTCGCTCGGCGGCTCGTCGGTGGCCGAGCGCAACCTCGACCGCATCACCGTCGGGGTGGCGGCCGTGTGGTTCACCTGCGTCGTCGGTCTCGGCGTCCTCGAGCGGTTCGCCTGAGAGGGGCTGGACGATGGCTGGTGGTAACGCGATCCGTGGTTCGCGCGTCGGCGCGGGCCCGATGGGCGAGGCCGAGCGCGGTGAGGCCGCGCCCCGGCGCTACGTCTCCTTCTGGTGCTCCAACGGGCACGAGACGAAGCCCAGCTTCGCCGAGGAGGCCGGCCTGGTCGTCCCCGAGCAGTGGGACTGCCCGCGCTGCGGCTTCCCGGCCGGGCAGGACCGGGACAACCCGCCGGCCCCGCCGAAGGTCGAGCCCTACAAGACGCACCTCGCGTACGTGAAGGAGCGCCGCTCGGACGAGGACGGCCAGGCCATCCTCGACGAGGCCCTCGCGAGCCTGCGCGGCCGCGGCCTCATCCAGTGAGGCGCTGAGCCTCTCGCACGACGCACGCGACCCCCGGCCGCCCGGCCGGGGGTCGCTGCGTGTTGGGCGTGCTGTCGGTCCCGAGCTCCGTACCCCTCCGGCCCCGGACACCCAGAGTCACAGGGGTCGGCCCGCCGCTGTCGTTCGCTCCCGATGCTGACGCACTCATGACGAGCGGTCGTCGAGCCGCCGCTCATCCTGGTTGCTCCGGATGTGGGGGCGGTCATGATGAGCGGTCGCCCAGCCGCCGCTCGTCCCGTGTGCTCCGGATGCTGGGGCAGTCATGATGAGCGGCCGGACGCGACCGCTCATCATGACTGCGTCAAGGGGTGGAGCGAACGACAGCGGGCGCGCGAGCACTGACAACTCAGCCAGGTCCGCGCTCGGTCGAGGTGAAACCCAACCTCCTGGTGGTCGGGTTTCACCTCGAACCGCAACGGGGGAGTGCCTCAGCGGCGGGCGGTGCGGGCGAGGTGGCCGACGACGTTCTCGACCCAGTCCTGCTCGCGCTGCATCCACCGCACCGCGACGAGGGTCCGCACGACCACCGGCACCCCGCGGCGCGGCGGCTCGACGGCGACGTCGGTGCCGAACGGGTCGGTGCTGACGACCCAGCGGTAGCCGGCGCCGACGAGGTGGTCGCCGACCGCCGTCGCCACGACCGTCACGGCCTCGGGTCCCTCGGCCTCGTCGCCCCGCGCGAGCGCCGCCGACCACGCCGCGGCGATCGTCGCCAGGTCGGCCGGGTCGATGCCGTGCTCGGCGTAGCGCAGGCGGTAGGCCTCGAGCCGCGCCTCCTCCTCGCCGGTCAGCGGGCGCGTCGCGACCTCCTCGACCGGCTCGACGCCGTCGCTGCCACCCGGCCCGTCGTCGGCCACGACCGCGTCGTCGTCGCCGCGGGAGCGCCAGCGGTCGAGGATGCCCACGGCGTCAGCCCCGGTCCAGGTCGGCGGCGGCGTCGGTGTCGACGAGCCAGAGCGTCTGCTCGCTGCCGTGGACGTGCGCGGCGGGCGTCTCCTCGAACGGCGACCCGGTGACCCCACGACGGACGGCGTCCGCCTTGTCGCCGCCGGCGACGAGGAACCACACGAGGCGCGAGCGCTCGAGGCACTCGCGCGTCAGCGACACCCGGTCCGGCGGCGGCTTGGGGGAGTCGTGCACCGCGACGGCCATCGCGTCGGTCGTCGCCGCGGCCGGGTGGTGCGGGAAGAGCGAGGCGATGTGCCCGTCCGGCCCGACCCCCAGCACCATGACGTCGAACGCGCCGTTGCCGGCTGCGTGGATGGCGTCCGCATAGGCCTGCGCCGACTCCTCGGCCGACGCGGACGCGTCCGGGCCGGCGACGCGGTGGACGTGCGCCGGGTCGAGACCGAGGGTGTCGAGACCGGCCTCGTCGTTCTGGGTGTCGTTGCGGTCGGGGTCGCCGGCCGGCAGGTAGCGCTCGTCGCCCCACCAGACGTGGACCCGCCCCCAGTCGACCGCCGCCCGTGCCGGGGTGGCGGCGAGCGAGCGGACGATCTCGGAGCCCATCGAGCCGCCGGTCAGCGACACGTGGGCCACCCCGCGGGCGGACTGCGCGTCGACGAGCGCGACGACGAGCCGGGCCGCCGCGGCGTCGGCGAGGGCCTGCTTGGACGGGTGGACGACGACGGTGCTCCCGCTCACGAGCGACGCTCCTTGACCTCGGCGAGCTTGGCCGCCGCGGCGGCCTTGACGGTCTCGGTGTCCGCGCCGTCCTCGGGCATCGGGCGCTTCTCGACCATCGCCGAGCTGCCGGCGACGCGGGCCGCCCGGCGCAGGCGCTGGGTCGTGCGCTCGGCCTCGGCCGGCGACGGTGCCGCCCCGGCCCTGACCGCCTCGCTCGCGGTGCGCTTCGAGGTGGTCAGCGTCGGGAAGCCCTTGGTCAGGGCGTCCTCGTAGACCTCGTCGGGGTCGAGCCGGCGCAGCTCGTCGGCCAGGCACTCGGCGTCGGAGCGGTGCGGCAGCGCGAGCGTGCGGTCGGGCTGGCCGACCTGGCGCAGCATCGAGGTGCTGCCGTCCTCGGGGCGGACGAGGTCGACGGTGCCACTCTTGCGCTCGAGGCGGACCGAGATGATGCCCGAGCCGCTCTTGGAGCGGGCCAGCGACACGGGGCACCGCAGCCGGCTGGCCAGCCACCCGGCGAGCAGCTCGCCGGAGGGGCTGTCCGGGGCCGCGACGACCAGGGCCTCGGTGACCGGCTCGAACGGCGGCTGGTCGAGGGCGGCCGTGAGCAGCCCGCGCCACAGCGTGATGCGCGACCACGCGAGGTCGGTGTCACCGGGTGCGTACGACTTCGCGAGGCGCTTGAGGACGGTCTTCGGGGGGCCCTGCGTCCGGGCCGAGTCGGTGATGCGGCGCTGGGCCATCTCGCCGATCGGGTCCGTGGAGGGGTCCTTCGGTGCCTCGGCCGGCCACCACGCCACGATCGGCGAGTCGGCGAGCAGCAGCGGCGTGACGACGGCGCGACCGTGCCGCGCGAGCGGGCCGTAGAGCCGGAGCACGACGACCTCGGAGGCGCCGGCGTCGCCGCCGACGCGGATCTGGCCGTCGAGGCGCGCGGCGCCACGTCGGTTGCTCCCGACGACGACGATGATCCGGCAGGGGTGCTGCCGGCTCGCGTCGTTGGCGACCTCGATGGCCTCCTCGGCCTCCGCCTCGTCGACGACGACGACGAGGGTGAGGACCCGCGAGAGCGCCATCGCGCCGGTGTCCGAGCGCAGGGCGACGAGCTTCTTCGAGACCGCCGCGGTCGAGGTGTTGGGCAGGTCGACGATCACCGGGGTCCCCCATCAGTATCGGAGCGAGGAACGAGCGGAGAACTTATGGGGGTGGTGGTCACGGGAGCCTCCACTCGCGTCCGTCACGGTGCATCAGCTCGTCGGCCGACGCGGGGCCCCAGCCACCCGACGCGTACTGCTCGGGGGCCTTGCCCTTCGTCGCCCAGAACCTCTCGATGGGGTCGAGGATCTGCCACGAGAGCTCGACCTCCTCGTGCCGCGGGAAGAGCGGCGGCTCGCCGAGGAGCACGTCGAGGATGAGGCGCTCGTAGGCCTCGGGGGAGGACTCGGTGAAGGCCCGGCCGTACCCGAAGTCCATCGTCACGTCGCGCACCTCCATCTGCGAGCCCGGCACCTTGGCCCCGAAGCGCAGGGTGACGCCCTCGTCGGGCTGGACCCGGATGACGATGGCGTTCTGCCCGAGCTCCTCGGTCGCGGTGTGCGTGAACGGCAGGTGCGGCGCCTGCTTGAAGACGACCGCGATCTCCGTGACGCGCTTGCCGAGCCGCTTGCCGGTGCGCAGGTAGAACGGCACGCCGGCCCAGCGCCGGGTGTCGACCTCGAGGCGCACGGCGGCGTAGGTCTCGGTGGCAGAGCCGACGGCGACGCCGTCCTCGTCGAGGTAGCCGACGACCTCCTCGCCGCCCTGCCAGCCGCGGGCGTACTGCCCGCGCGCCGTGCCGGTCGCGAGGTCGTGGGGGATGCGCACCGCCGAGAGGACCTTCTCCTTCTCGAGGCGCAGCCCCTGGGCGTCGAACGACACCGGCTCCTCCATGGCCGTGAGGGCCATCAGCTGGAGCAGGTGGTTCTGGATGACGTCGCGCGCCGCGCCGATGCCGTCGTAGTAGCCGGCCCGGCCGCCGATGCCGATGTCCTCGGCCATCGTGATCTGCACGTGGTCGACGTAGTTCGCGTTCCACACCGGCTCGAACATCTGGTTCGCGAAGCGCAGCGCCAGGAGGTTCTGGACCGTCTCCTTGCCCAGGTAGTGGTCGATCCGGAAGACCGAGTCGGCCGGGAAGACGTTCTCGACGATGTCGTTGAGCTCGCGGGCGGAGGCGAGGTCGTGCCCGAACGGCTTCTCGATGACGACCCGGCGCCACGACCCGCTCTGCGGGGTCGAGAGGCCGGAGCGCTCGAGCTGCTCGCACACGGTCGCGAACGACCCCGGGGGGATCGAGAGGTAGAACGCGTGGTTGCCGCCGGTGCCGCGCTGCTCGTCGAGCTCGGCCACCGTCTCGGCGAGGAGGTCGAACGCGGCGTCGTCGTCGAAGCTGCCCGGGACGAACCGGATGCCCTCGGCGAGCGTGCGCCACACCTCCTCGCGGAACGGGGTGCGGGCACGCTCCTTGACCGACTCGTAGACGATCTTCCCGAAGTCCTGGTCCTCCCAGTCGCGGCGGGCGAACCCGACGAGCGAGAAGCCGGGCGGCAGGAGACCGCGGTTGGCGAGGTCGTAGATCGCCGGCATGAGCTTCTTGCGGGCGAGGTCGCCGGTGACGCCGAAGAGCACCATCGAGCAGGGGCCCGCGATCCGGGGCAGGCGCTTGTCGCGCGGGTCCCGCAGCGGGTTCTGCTCGGCCGTGACGCGGGCCGGGCTCATGCGCCCCGTCCCAGGGCCGCGCGGACCCGGGCCAGCCCGGCGTCGTGCTCGGTCAGGTGCAGGCGCAGCACGGGACGGCCGTGCTCGGCGAGGACCTTCGCGTCACCGGCCGCCTGCGCGGCGATGAACTGGCCGAAGGTGAAGTACCGCCCGGGCACCTCGAGGTCCTGGGCCGGGTCGGCCGTGACCTGCACGTACACCCCGGTCGCGGGCCCGCCCTTGTGGTACTGGCCGGTGGAGTGCAGGAAGCGGGGGCCCCAGCCGAAGGTCACCGGGCGGCCGGTGCGCTCGAAGAGGTCGCGCGCGACCTGCTCGAGGTCGGCGTCGGCCTCGCGGTCGAGGTAGGCCATGACGGCGACGTACCCGTGCTCGGCGTCGAGACCGGCGAGGAGGGCGTCGACGGCGGCGTCGACCGAGCCGGCGTCGCCGAGCCAGTCGCCACCGAGCGCGCGGACCTCGACGGCCCCGTCGGTGAAGGCTGGGTCGTCACCGGCGCCGATGCCGGCGTCGAGCATCTCGCGGGCCGCGGCCTTGGCGCTCTCGACGTCGGGCTGGTCGAACGGGTTGATGCCGAGGAGCCGGCCGGCGACGGCGGTCGCGGCCTCCCACAGGAGCATCTGCGCCCCGAGGCGACCGGCGACCGTGACGACCGAGTCGCCGTCCTCGCCGTCGTCGTCGGAGTCGGTGGCCACGAGCCGGACGACCGTGCCGTCGGCGTAGAGGTGCGCCGGCTCGGTGCCGATCGCGACGACCGGGAGGATGCCGGTGCCCTCCTTGCCGGTGGACTCGGCGATGAGCTGCTCGGCCCACGCCGGGAAGCCGACGTTCTCGGTGCCGGCGTCGACGAGGACGAGCTTGTCGCGCAGCGGCTCGGTGCCGGCCATCGCCGCGCCCAGGCGCAGCGCCGGGTTCGCCTCGTCGTCGGCGGCGAGCAGGTCGGCGACGAGCTCGGCGTCGTCGAGGAGGGCCTCGACGTCCGCCCCGGCGAGACCGGACGGGACGAGCCCGAACGCAGTGAGCGCCGAGTAGCGGCCGCCGACCTCGGGGTCGGCGTTGACGACGCGGAAGCCCGCCTCGCGCGCCTGCCCGTCGAGCGGGCTGCCCGGGTCGGTGACGACGACCATCCGCGTCGTCGGGTCGATGCCCGCCTCGCGGTAGGCGGCCTCGAAGGCGCGCCGCTGGCTGTCGGTCTCGACGGTCGACCCGGACTTGCTGGAGACGACGACGACCGTGCGGTCGAGGTCGGTCAGCGCGCCGCGGACGACGTCGGGGTCGGAGGAGTCGAGGACGACGAGGGGGACCCCGGCCGTGCCGCAGATGACCTCCGGCGCGAGCGAGCTGCCGCCCATCCCGCAGAGGACGACGCGGTCGTACCCCGACTCCTGGAGCTCGGACCGGATCGCGGCGATCTCGCCGACGAGCGGGCGCGAGCTGCGGGGGAGACCGGTCCAGGAGAGGCGCTTGGACGCCTCGTCCTGCGCGGCCTCGCCCCACAGGGTGTCGTCCTGCGCGAAGAGCCGGCTCGCCACCCGGTCGGCGACGAGCTGCGGGACGTGCCGCGTGACGGCGTCGGCGGCGGCCCCGGTGGCGGAGACGTCGATCGTGCTCACGCGGCGGCCTTCTCGAGCTCGCTCTGCACGCGGTCGAGGAGCTCGGTCCACGACTTCTCGAACTTCTCGACGCCCTCGCGCTCGAGGAGGTCGACGACCTCGGAGTACGAGATGCCGAGGCGCTCGAGCCCGTCGAGGACCTCGGTGGCCTCGGCGTACGAGCCGGTCACGGTGTCGCCGGTGACCTCGCCGTGGTCGGCGGTGGCGTCGAGCGTCTTCTCCGGCATCGTGTTGACGGTGCCGGGGGCGACGAGCTCGGTGACGTACATCGTGTCCGGGTAGGCCGGGTCCTTGACACCGGTCGAGGCCCAGAGCGGGCGCTGCGGGTGGGCGCCGGCCGCCTCGAGCGAGGCCCAGCGCGGGGTCGAGAAGACCTCCTCGTAGGCCTGGTAGGCGAGGCGGGCGTTGGCCAGGCCGGCCTTGCCGCGCAGGGCCTTCGCCTCGTCCGTGCCGATGGCGTCGAGGCGCTTGTCGATCTCGCCGTCGACGCGGCTGACGAAGAACGACGCGACGGAGCGGATCCGCGAGAGGTCCTTGCCCTTCTCGCGGGCCTGCTCGAGACCGGTGAGGAAGGCGTTCATCACGGCGCGGTACCGGTCGAGGCTGAAGATCAGCGTGACGTTGACCGAGATGCCCTCGGCGAGCACCTGCGAGATGGCAGGCAGGCCCTCGACGGTCGCCGGGATCTTGATGAGGACGTTCGGCCGGTCGACCTCGGCCGCGAGGGCCTTGGCCTCGCGGACGGTCTTCGCGGTGTCGTGGGCCGAGCGCGGGTCGACCTCGATGGAGACGCGGCCGTCCTCGCCGTCGGTGCGCTCGTACACGGGCATGAAGACGTCGCAGGCGTCCCGCACGTCGCGCGTGGTGAGCGCGAAGACGGTCTCGTCGACGTCCTTGCCCGCGCCGGCGAGCTCGGAGACCTGCTCGTCGTAGGCGTGACCCTCGGCGAGGGCGGCCTGGAAGATCGACGGGTTGGTCGTCACGCCGACGACGCCGTGCTCGTCGATCATCTCCTGGAGGTTGCCCGAGGAGATGCGGTCGCGGGAGAGGTCGTCCAGCCAGACGGACACGCCGTTCGCGGCGAGGTCCTGGAGGGGCTTCGGTGTGGTCATGCGGCTCTCACTTCCCTGCCGAGGCCTTGCGGCTCGGCGTCTTCGTGTTGCCGGCGGCGCGGGAGGACTTCGCCCGCGGAGCGGTGTCGGTGACGGCGGGGACACCGGTGGCCGTGCGCGCCGCCTTGAGCGAGTCCTTGGCGGCCTTGGCGACCGCCTCGGGCGTGAACCCGAACTCGCGGAACAGCGTCCCGGCGTCGGCCGAGGCCCCGAAGTGCTCGAGGCTGACGCAGCGACCGGCGTCCCCGACGAGGTCGTGCCATCCCATGGCGACACCCGCCTCGACACTGACACGGGCCTTGACCTCGGGGGGCAGGACCTTGCTCTGGTAGGAGCGCGGCTGCTCCTCGAACCATTCCCGGCACGGCATGGAGACCACGCGAGTGCGGGTGCCGGAGCGCTCGAGGCGCTCACGCGCGGCGAGGGCCAGGCTCACCTCGGAGCCGGTCGCGACGATGATCACCTCGGGCGCCTCGTCGCCGTTCTTGCCACCGTCGACGAGCACGTACGCGCCCTTGCGGACACCGCTCGCCTTCGCGTGCGTCGTGCGGTCGATCGTCGGCAGGTTCTGGCGCGAGAGGGCGAGGCCCGCGGTGCGGCGGCGGCGGAGGATCTCGGCCCACGCCTCGGCGGTCTCGTTGGCGTCGGCCGGGCGGACGACGTCGAGCTGCGGGATGGCGCGGAGCGACGCGATGTGCTCGACCGGCTGGTGGGTCGGGCCGTCCTCGCCGAGACCGATGGAGTCGTGCGTCCACACGAAGGTCACCGGCAGCTGCTGCAGGGCCGCGAGGCGCACCGCGGGGCGCATGTAGTCGGAGAAGACGAGGAAGGTGCCGCCGTAGGGGCGGGTCATCCCCTCGAGCGCGATCCCGTTGAGGATCATGCCCATCCCGTTCTCGCGGATGCCGAAGTGCAGCGTGCGGCCGTAGGGGCCGCCCTTCCACTCGGCGGTCTGGCGGCTCGTCGGGATGAACGAGTCGGCGCCGGCCATCGTCGTGTTGTTGGACTCGGCGAGGTCGGCGGAACCGCCCCAGAGCTCGGGGAGGACGTCGGCGAGGGCGCCGAGGACCTTGCCGGAGGCCGCACGGGTGGCGAGGCCCTTCTCGTCGGCCTCGAAGACCGGGAGGGCCTTGGCGAAGTCCTTCGGGAGCTCGCCGGCGACGAGCCGGTCGAGGAGGGCGGCGCGGTCGGGGTTGGCCTTCCGCCATGCCTTGTAGCCCTTGTCCCACTCGCGGTGGGCGGCCCTGCCACGCTTCTTGACCTCGCGGGCGTGGGCGAGGACCTCGCGCTCGGCGGGGAAGGACTTCTTCGGGTCGAAGCCGAGGATCTCCTTGGTGGCCGCGACCTCGTCGTCGCCGAGGGCGGAGCCGTGGGCCTTGCCGGTACCGCGCGCCGACGGGGCGGGCCACGCGATGACGGTGTGCAGGCGGACGAGGGTGGGGCGCTTGCCCTTCCGGCTCTTCTCGAGCGCGGCGAGGAGGGCGTCGACGTCCTCGGTGTACTCCGGCGTGCCGGCCGGGTCGTCGGACTGGCGCCAGTCGACGTCGACGACGTCCCAGCCGTAGGCCTCGAAGCGCTGGGCGACGTCCTCGCTGAACGAGATGTCGGTGTCGTCCTCGATGGAGATCTGGTTCGCGTCGTAGACGACGGTGAGGTTGGCGAGCTCCTGGTGGCCGGCGAGCGAGCAGGCCTCGGCCGACACGCCCTCCATGAGGTCGCCGTCGGAGGCGAGCACCCACACGTGGTGGTCGAACGGGCTCTGGCCGGGCTTGGCCTCGGGGTCGAGCAGGCCGCGCTGGCGGCGCTGGGCCATCGCCATGCCGACGGCCGAGGCGAGGCCGGAGCCGAGCGGGCCGGTCGTGATCTCGATGCCCTTGGTGTGGTGGACCTCGGGGTGGCCGGGGGTCAGCGAGTCCCAGGTGCGCAGCGCCTTGAGGTCGGACAGCTCGAGGCCGTAGCCCGAGAGGTAGAGCTGGACGTACTGCGTCAGCGACGAGTGGCCGCACGAGAGGACGAAGCGGTCGCGGCCGAGCCAGGAGGGGTCGGACGGGTCGTGGTTCATCACCTGCTGGTAGAGCAGATAGGCCACGGGCGCGAGGCTCATCGCGGTGCCGGGGTGGCCGTTGCCCTTGTGCTGGACGGCGTCGGCGGCGAGGATGCGGGCGGTGTCGACGGCGCGGACGTCGAGGTCCGACCACTTCGCCTTGCGGGCCACCGGCTTCGAGAGCTCGGGGGAGCGGCCGGCGACGGGGGACGCGGAACGGGGACGGGCGGTGGGGCTCAAGGGGTTCCTCTCTCGCGGGGACGTGCTCGTGACGTCGCCACCGGCGGTGAGGGCGCCGTGTGACGCAACTGGCAACCACCCTAGCCCTGCGTGAGGGGGTGACGACCGGGGGCGTCACGGGTGGTTCCCGCGGGCGGATAGAATCGCCGGGCACGCTTCCGGCCGACCCGAAGGACGACGTGGCCACCACCCCCGTGACGACCGCTCCCGCGGCGGTCTCCGCCCGCCGCGGTCCGCGACGCGTCGGGGCCTTCGTGGCACTCACCAAGCCGCGCATCATCGAGCTCCTGCTCGTGACGACCGTGCCCGTGATGTTCCTCGCCGAGCGCGGGGTCCCCTCGCTGTGGCTCGTCGTCGCGACGCTGGCCGGTGGCATCCTCAGCGCCGGCGCGGCGAACACCTTCAACTCGGTCTACGACCGCGACATCGACCGGCTGATGCACCGCACGAGCAGCCGGCCGATGGTCACCGGCGAGGTCACCGTCCGCGAGGCGATGCTCTTCGGCGGCGTCCTCACGGTGGCGTCGACGGTGTGGTTCGCCCTCGTCGTCAACGTCCTCTCGGCCGCGCTGTCGCTGCTGGCCATCGCCCTCTACGCCGTCGGCTACACGATGCTCCTCAAGCGGCGCACGTCGCAGAACATCGTCTGGGGCGGGATCGCCGGCTGCATGCCGACGCTCATCGGCTGGTCCGCCGTCACCGGCTCGGTCGGCTGGCCGGCGCTCGTCCTCTTCCTCGTCATCTTCTTCTGGACGCCGCCGCACTACTGGCCGCTCTCGATGGCCTTCCGGGACGACTACGCCTCGGCCGAGGTGCCGATGCTCCCCGTCGAGAAGGGGCCGGTCACGGTGGGACGTCAGATCGTCGCCTACTCCTGGGTCATGGTGGCGGTCTCGCTCGCGCTCGTGCCGGTGGCGTCGATGGGCTGGCTCTACACGGTCGTGGCCGTCGCGTCCGGCGCGCTCTTCGTCGCCGAGGCCCACCGCCTCCTGGGCGCCGCGCGCCGCGGGGTCACCGGCCTGGCGCTCAAGCCGATGCGCCTCTTCCACTACTCGATCACGTACGTCACCGTCGTGTTCCTCGCGGTGGCCGTCGACCCGCTGCTCCACCTACCGCTGCGCTGACCCCCGCGGGCAGGTCGCGGCCGGTGCGATAGGGCCCGACCCAGACCGCGAGCGACACGAGCGCGTGCAGCGCGGTCATCGCGATGACGGTCTCGCGGACCCCGAGCGTGCTGCCGAGCCAGCCGGCGGCGAGCCCGGCGAGCGGCATCGTGCCGAAGTTGAGCACCGACGAGGCCGACATGGTCCGGCCGAGCAAGGTCGGTGGGGTCCAACGCTGCCGGAACGCCGACCGGACGACGTTGGCCCCGACGACACCGACCCCGACGAGGGCGACGCCGAGGGGGACCAGGGCCACCGCGGCGCCCGGGGCGGCGAGCGGGACGAGCAGGGCGGTCGGGCCGCCCAGCACCTGGAGCCATCGCATCGCCCGTGCGGTGCCGACCCGTCGCGCGAGGGGCGTGGCGACGGCCGCGCCGACCAGACCGCCGACGCTGCCCGCGGCCACGAGGAGGCCCACCGTGCCCGGCGCGACGTCGAGGTCGCGGACGAGGCAGAGCACGAGCAGCGCCCCGTAGCCGGTGAGCGCGAAGTTCGAGGCGGCGCCCTGGAGCGTGAAGAAGCGCAGGTACGGGTCGCGCGCGACGACGCCCACGCCGTCGGCGATCTCGCGGCGCAGCGGCTCGCGGGCAGGACGCTCCGGCGGGGGGCGGAGCGCGGCGGGGTCCATCCGCCACAGGCAGGCGGCCGACACGAGGAAACCGACGACGTCCGCGACGACGGCGGTGGCCGCCCCGACCAGCTGGACGAGCAGGCCGCCGACGCCCGGCCCGGCGACCTGCATCGCCGACTCGGTGCCGTAGAGGCGGCCGTTGGCGGTGTCGAGGTCGGCGGCGCGGACGACGCGCGGCACGAAGGCGCCGTAGGCCGTCCGGAAGAACACGGCGCACGTGCCGTTCGCGAGCACCGCGGCGAGCAGGTGCGGGAGGTCGAGCACCCCGAGCAGGGCCGCGACGGGGATGGAGCCGACGGCGGCCGCCGCGACGAGGTCGGCCACGAGCATCACCCGGCGCGGGTCGAGCCGGTCCACCCAGGCGCCGGCGGGCAGCCCGACGAGGAGCCAGGGCAGCCACGCGGCGGCCGTCAGCAGCCCCATCCAGCCGGGCCCGGCGTCGAAGGTCGTCACCGCGAGGAGCGGGACGACCACCGTGGTCGTCATCGCCCCGAGGACGCTGACCCCCTCGCCGCCCCAGAACAGGCGGAAGTTCCGGTTGCGGCGCAGGGGTGGTGGCTCGGTCGCGACGCGGACGGCGCCCGTCACGGACGGCACGGGAACCCCCGGGCGACGACGAGGACCGGCTCGCGCTCGACGCCGTCGTCGGGCACGTCGCGGTCGGCCCAGCGGCGGTAGAGGGCGATGGTCTCCTCGGCGACCTGTTGGAGCTCGGCGGGGGAGAGGCGCAGCCAGTTCTGGTTGGCGAAGGCCGCGTCCTCCCACGCGGGGTCGGCGTCGCGGTCGGCCAGCCAGGTGGTGATGCGCTCGACCTGCCGTCGCAGTTGGAGCGCCTCGGCCTCGCGGGCCGCGGTGGCGGCGGCGGGGTCGTCGGCGAGGTCGGCGCTGCTCCACCGGGTGCCGGCGGAGACGAGGCGCCACCACCGCTCGCGGCGGTCGCGCGCGAGCTCGGGGGCTTCCTCGACGAGCCCGGCCCGGGCGAGCACCTTGAGGTGGTGGCTCGCGTTGCCGACGGCCTGACCCGTGCGGGCCGCGAGCATCGAGGCGGTGGCGGGGCCGTCGACCTTGAGCGAGTCCATCATCCGGGAGCGGAAGGGGTGGGCGAGCGCCGCGAGGGGGGCGGCGTCGCGCAGCGTGCGGATCTCGGGTCGGGTCATGCGCTTGACGGTAAACTCACAATGAGTGTTGTGCAAGGCATCTTGTGGATATCGGGCACGACGGGACAGCCACCTGAGGTACCTCAGGGCCCGCGTCGCACTGCCGATCCGGGAGGACGCCCCATGTGCCGCCCTGCCTCAGCGCCCGACGGTGGAGGGGTCGGCGGCACCCGGCCGCCGGCACCGAGAGGAGACCACCGTGAACACCTCCGCCGACCCGCTCTTCGTCCGCGCCGAGCTCGAGTACCGCCTCGAGCGGTGGGGGAGCACCCGCATCGCGTCGACCCCGGACCGCGGAGCACCGGGCCACCCCGTGCGCCGGCTCGCCGAGCGCCTGCGCCGCCGGGCGTCGCGCCCGGTGCTCGCGCCGGGTCGCCCCCGCCACCCGTGACGGGTGCCATGATCGGCACCGTGCCCACCCGTCCGAGTGCCGTCCTCGTCGGCCGTGACCCCGAGCTGGGGCGGCTGCGGGAGGCCCTCGGCGGACCGGGGGACGGTGGGGCGGTCCTCCTCGGCGGCGACGCCGGCATCGGGAAGAGCGCCGTGGTCGCCCGCCTCGTCGACGAGACCACGACCCGGCGGATCCTCCTCGGCCACTGCGTGGGTGACGTCGGGACCCTGCCGTACCTGCCCTTCGTCGAGATGCTGGCCGCCCTCGACGGGCGCGAGCGAGACCTCGTCGACGAGCTCGTCGAGGCGCACCCCGGCCTCGTCCCGCTCGTGCCTCGGCTCTCCGCCTCGGCGAGGGAGACGGCCCGCGCCGACCTGGTGGAGGCCGTCCACGCGGTGCTGGGCGTCCTCGGACGCGAGGGCGGCGCGCTCGTCGTCGTCGAGGACGCGCACTGGGCCGACGAGTCCACCCGTGAGCTGCTGACCCTGCTCTTCACGCGCGGTGCGCCCGAGGGCGTCTCGCTGGTCGTCACCTACCGCAGCGACGACGTGCACCGCCGGCACCCGCTCGCCCCGGCGCTCGCCGTCTGGTCGCGGCTGCCGCGCCTGGCCCGCCTCGAGCTCGGGCGACTGCCCGACGACGCCGTGCGCCGGATCGTCCACAGCGCCGCGGCGCTGCCCGACCCGCTCGTCGACGAGGTGACCGCCCGCGCCGAGGGCAACGCCTTCCTCGCCGAGGAGCTGGCCGTCGCGGCGGCCGACGGCTCGGCGCCCGAGCTCGGCCGGCTCCTCCTCGGGCGGGTCGAGCGGCTCGACGACGACGCGCAGGCCGTCGTCCGGGTGGCCGCCGTGGTCGGCCGGCGCGTGCCGCACGCCCTACTCGAGCGGGTTGCCGACGTGCCGCCCCGGACGTTGCGCTCGGCCCTGCGACAGGCGGTCGAGCACCACGTGCTCGAGCCGTGGGGGGAGCTCGGCTACGAGTTCCGGCACGCCCTCCTGGCCGAGGCGGTGTCCGAGGACCTGCTGCCGACCGAGCGCCTCCAGCTGCACCGCGCCTGCGTCGAGGCCCTGCGCGAGGACGAGCGGCTCGGTGTGGCGGCGGACCTCGCGCGCCACGCCCTCGCGGCCGGCGACCGCGCCACCGCCCTGCACGCCTCGGCCCGGGCCGGGGACACCGCCCGCCGGATGGGTGGACCGGCCGAGGCGCTGGGTCACTACGAGACCGCGCTGGGGCTCACCGACGACCCCGCGATCGTGCACGACCTCACCCTGCGTGCCGCGGCCGCCGCCAACGGGGCCGGACGCGCCGGCCGTGCCGTCGCACTGCTGCGGGCCAGGCTGGCGGATGCCCAGGGGGCGCCCCGCGAGCGGGCCGAGCTGCTCGTGGCCCTCGCGTACGCCGCACGGCTGACGGAGGAGCGCGTCGACCGGCTGACCGTCACCGCTGAGGCGCTCTCGCTCCTCGACGCCGACGCCCCCGTGGCCCTGCGCGTGTCGGTCCTGACCCGTCGCGCCGACGCGCTGACCGACGCCGGGCTGGTCGAGGAGGCGCTCGCCGTCGCCGACGAGGCGATGGGCCTCGCCGTCCAGCACGGCCTCCACGCCGACCGCGTCGACCTCAGCTCGAACCTCGCCTGGCTCGCCCAGGCCGCGGGCGACCCCGACGGGTCGGTCCGGCGCCTCCAGGGGGTCGTCGAGGGCTGGCGGGACACCCCGGACCTCGCGTTCCTCCGGGCGCTGCACATCCTCGCCGTCGTGCACCACCGGCAGAGCGACCTTCCCGCGGCGCTCGCCGGCTTCGAGCGCGTCGTCGACGAGGCGCGCCGCGCGGGCCTCGCGGCCTCGGTCTACTCGGTCGACGCGCTCGCCCTCGCGATCACCGTCGCGTTCGAGCTCGGTCGGTGGGACCACGCGCTGGAGCTCGCGGAGCGTGGCCGCGTCGGCGCGTCGCCGTCGGCGCGCGCCAGCATCGACGCGGCGGTGGGCTACGTCCACGCCGCGCGTGGGGAGCCCGACGTCGAGGCCACCCTCGCGGCCGGGCGCCCGTTCTGGCCGGACGACTCCCGCATCCCGGTGCAGGCCGGTGTCGCGGCGCTCGACGTGCTGGGGCGCTGCGGCGTGATCGACCGGGTCCTGGCGCTGCGCGCCGAGCTCGTGACCTCGCTGCGCGCGGCCTGGTCGGTCGAGCACGCACCGGTGGAGGTCCGTCTGGCCGCCCTCGTCGTGGGGCACCTGGCGAGCGCCGCGTCGACGGCCTCGGCGGCGACCCGCGGGCGGCTGCTCGACGAGGGGGAGCGGCTCGCCGCGGAGGCGCTCCTCGTCTGGCCGGAGGGCTCGCCCGGACCCGAGCTGGAGGGGCGGATGTGGCTGGCGCGGCTCGCCGCGGAGCGGCTGCGCCTGCGGCGCGCCGCAGGTGAGCCGGTCGAGGCCGAGACCCTCGTGACGGCCTGGGAGGACGCCGTGACCCTGGCCGAGGAGCGAGGAGACCCCTACGAGGGCGCCCGGGCCGGCCTGCGGCTGGGGGAGGTGCTCCTGTCGACCGGGGACCGCCGGGCGGACGGGGTGCTCGAGAACGTCCGGGTGGTCGCCCTGTCGCTCGGGGCGGCGCCGCTGCTCACCGCGCTCGACGCCCTCGCCACCGACCGTGGCCCCACCCAGGGGCTCACGGCGCGCGAGCACGAGGTGCTCGCGCTGCTCGCGCTCGGGCGGTCCAACGGGGAGGTCGGGCGCGAGCTGTTCATCACGACGAAGACGGCGAGCGTGCACGTGTCGAACATCCTCGCCAAGCTCGGGGCAGCGAGCCGTGGCGAGGCCGTGGCCGTCGCCCGCAGCACCGGCCTTTTGGACCCCTGAGCGGTCGGGCCGGGCGCCTCAGGCGGTGAGGGCGGCGTCGCGCCGGCGCGCAGCCGGCGTGCCCGGCACGAGCACCCCGCGGGACAGGAGCAGGACGCGCGTGGCGGCGGCGACGAGCACGGCGGCCCCGAGCAGGTGCAGCGCGACGAGCGGGATGGGCAGACCGGTCCAGTACTGCGCGAAGCCGATCGCACCCTGGGCGAGCTCGACGACGAGCAGCGTCGTGACCGGGCCGCGCAGGGCCGTGCCGCGCGAGCCCCACCAGAGGACGACCGTCACGGCGACGAGGGCGTAGACACCCACGGCGTGCACGTGGCTCCACACCTGCGGGTCCAGGCCGTTGCGCGGGGCGTCGGCATCGCCCGCGTGCGGGCCGCTGCCGGTGACGACGGTGCCGAGGTAGACGACGACCCAGACGAGCACCTGCATGAGGAGGGTCGCGCGCCGCAGACCCGGCGCCGCGGGCGTCCCGAGCCGGTCCGTGACGCGCAGGAGCAGCCACACCGACCCGGCGACGAGCAACAGCGAGAGGAGGAGGTGGATCGCGACGACCCACGGGTTGAGCTGGGTGAGCACGGTGATGCCGCCGACGACGCCCTGGAAGGGGATGCCGAACGCCAGCAGGAACGCGTGGACCCGCAGCGACCGGCTCGTGCGGCTCCAGCGCCAGACGGCGACGAAGGTCAGCACGGCGACGGCGATGAGGACGTAGGTGAGCAGCCGGTTGCCGAACTCGATGACCCCGTGCGCGCCGAGCTCGCGGTGCGGCACGAACGACTCGTCGGTGCAGCGCGGCCACGTCGGGCAGCCGAGGCCGGAGCCGGTGAGGCGCACGAGCGCCCCCGTGACGATGATGACGGTGTTCGCCACGAGGCTCGCCCAGGCCCAGCGACGGACCGTCCGGGTCGAGACCTCGCCGGTGACGAGGGGGAGGGGGCTCACGCGTCAGATGCTACGACGGGCCGTCGTGGCCGACCGAACCCGCTCGGCCGTTCAGCCGGACCAGCGGAACCAGCGCACGGCGGCGGCGCCGGCCGCCGCGCCCCACGCGAGGAGGACGGCCCACTGCCCCCACGGCCAGCCGCCGGCGACGAGGGCCACGCGGGTCGCGTCCCCGAGGGCGCCGGAGGGCAGGGCCGCGGCGACGCCCGCGAGCGCGCCCGGCAGCCGGTCGGTCGGCACGAGCACGCCGAGACCGAGGAGGACGACCCACGCGAGGTTGGCGATCGCGAGCACGGCCTCGGCCCGGACCGTGCCCGCGAGGAGCAGGGCGAGACCGACGAAGGTCGCCGTCCCCAGGAGCAGCGTGACGAGGCCGGGGAGCAGACCGCCCGTCGGGGGACGCCAGCCGAGCGCGAGGCCCAACGCGCCGAGCACCACGACCTGCACGGCGAGCACCGTGAGGACAGCCAGCGCCTTGCCGGCGAGCAGCCCACCGCGCCCGAGCGGTGTCGTGCCGAGCATCCGCAGCACGCCGGAGCGACGGTCGAAACCGGTCGAGATGGCCTGCCCCGTGAACGCGGTGGAGACGACGGCGAGGGCCAGCGCCCCGGCGGCGGCGAGGTCGACCCGGCGGCCGGGGCCGAGGTCCGGGACGGACGCCAGCGCGAGCCCCGCGAGCGCGAGGGCGGGGAGCACGACGGACACCAGCAGCTGCTCGCCGTTGGCCAGCAGCACCCGGCTCTCGAAGCGGGCCTGCGCGAGCACCCGGCCGCGCGGCGCGGTGGGCGCGCTCACGACGCCTCCCGGCGGGTGAGGGAGAAGTAGACGTCCTCGAGCGACCGGTCGCCGCGCACCTCGGGGAGCGGCCCGTCGGCGACGACCCGTCCGCCGGCCATGACGACGACGTCGTCGGCGAGCCGCTCGGCCTCCTCGAAGGAGTGGGTCGTCACGACGACGGAGACACCTCGCTCGGCCTCCGCGCGCACGAGGTCCCAGACGTCGAGGCGGGCGTGCGGGTCGAGCCCGGCGGTCGGCTCGTCGAGGAAGAGGACCTCGGGCCGTCCGACGAGCGCGGCGGCCAGCGCCACGCGCTGCCGCTGGCCACCGGACATCCGGCGGACCGTCGTGCGGGCGAACTCGTGGATGCCGAGCCGCTCGGCGAGCTCGGCGACGGGGCGCGGCTCGCGGTGCAGGGCGGCGAGGTGGTGCAGGAGCGGCAGGGGGCGGACGGTCGTCGGGAGGCCTCCGTCCTGGAGCATGACGCCGACGGCGGCGCGGTGGGCGGCGTCGGCGTGCCAGGGGTCGGTGCCGAGGACGCGGACCTCGCCGGCATCCGGGCGCTGCAGGCCCTCGAGGCACTCGACGGTCGTCGTCTTGCCGGCGCCGTTGGGGCCGAGGAGCGCGGTGACGCGCCCCGCGGCGGCCGTCCAGGAGGCCCCGTCGACCGCGGTCGTCGTGCGGAACACGCGCCGCAGCTCACGCACGAGGACAGCGGCCGCCATGCCCGGCATCCTAGGGTGGGGGCCATGCCACGCATCGACCGGGAGGCCGGGCCCGCCACGTCGCCCACCGAGACGACAGGCCCGGACGCGGGCACCGGCCACGAGGGGGAGCGATGAGCAGCGATGGGTCCGACACGAGCACGGGCCGCCGGCGGATCCTCGACCGCTGGCGCCTCGTCTCGCCGACCGGCGCCCGGGTCGTGTCGCTGCGCCAGCTGCCCAAGCGCGAGCGCGCCCGGCTCCTCGCCCCGAGCACCTTCACGACGCTCAACATGGTGAGCGGCTTCTCGTCGGTGCTGCTCGCGTTCCGGGGGCACTTCACCCTGGCGGCGGTCCTCATCGCCTTCTCGATCGTCATGGACATCGCCGACGGCTTCGTCGCGCGCCTGGTCGGGGCGACCTCGCCGTTCGGCCTCCAGCTCGACTCCCTGGCCGACCTCATCTCCTTCGGGGTGGCGCCGGCCGTCCTCGTCCACACCTGGGCCCTGCGCGACTGGCCGGTGCTCGCGTGGCTCGTCGCCTTCCTCTGGCTCTCGTGCGCGGCGTTCCGCCTCGCCCGGTTCAACGTGACGATCGACCCCGCCGCCGACAAGCGCTACTTCGTCGGGCTGCCGTCCCCGGGCGCCGCGAGCGTCGTCATCGCGACGATCTTCGCCCTCGACTCCCCGTTCTTCGGCCCGGGCACCGGACCGTGGCAGGCGTGGTTCCCGCTGCTCGTCAGCGTCGTCCCCGCCTTCCTCATGGTGATGACGATCCGCTTCCGGTCCTTCCGCAACCTGCTCCAGCCCACGACGCCGGGCGCCCGGCTGACGACGGGTCTCGTCGCGGCCGCCATCGTCATCGGGCTCGTCGTGGCCCCGGGCCTCACCGGGATCGTCGTCGCCTACGGGTACGTCCTCACCGCCCCGCTCGGCGTGCTCACCGCGCCGCTGCGCGAGCGGCTGCTCGGGTCCGAGTCGGTCGCCCCGCCGCGCCGCCGGATGCAGTCGGTCTTCCTCCCGATCGAGGGCGACGACGAGCTCGACGGCCCGGACCCCGACGACGCCTGCGACGAGCCGGGCGCCGCCTCCGCCTGACCGCGCCTGCCCCCTCGTGGAGGGTTAGGCGACCCTTCCTTGGACGTCGTCGGAGCAATTACCTAACATGGGTGTGTGGTTAATCCCGCAGCCTCCGTCGACGAGTCGCGCACGCGCGACCGGGTGCTGCGTGTCGTGAGCCAGGAGGGCCCGGTGAGCATCACCGCCCTCGTCGAGCGGCTCGGCCTCACCGAGACCGCCGTGCGGCGCCACGTCGACAACCTCTTCGCCGAGGGCCTCGTCCACGCCCGCGACGCCGCCGGCCCGCGCCGGCGCGGCCGCCCCGCCAAGGAGTGGCTCCTCACCGACGCCGGCCACCGCGCTCTGGCGTCCGACTACGACGACCTCGCCGGGGAGGCGCTGCGCTTCCTGCGCCGCACCGGCGGCGAGCACGCGGTCCAGGCCTTCGCCGAGGAGCGCGTCGCCCACCTCGAGGCCCGGCTCGCCGGGCGCCTCGACGACGCGGGGCAGGACGTGCGCTCGCGCGCCGACGCCCTCGTCGACGCCCTGAGCACCGAGGGCTACTCGGCCTCCGCCCGCCCGGTGGGAACACCCGGCGGCCCGGCGGCCTTGACCGGTGTGCAGCTGTGCCAGGGTCACTGCCCGGTCCAGCACGTCGCGAGCGAGTTCCCCGAGCTGTGCGAGGCCGAGACCGAGGCGTTCTCCCGTCTCCTCGGCGTCCACGTCCAGCGCCTGGCGACCCTCGCCCACGGCGACCACGTCTGCACCACGTTCGTCCCGACCCCTACCGAGAGGCCATCGCGATGACGAGCCACATCGAAGAGCTCAACCCGGGTCTGAAGGACCTCGGCACCTACGAGTACGGGTGGGCCGACAGCGACACCGCGGGCTCCACCGCGCGCCGCGGCCTGTCGGAGGAGGTCGTCGCCGACATCTCCGACCGCAAGAGCGAGCCGCAGTGGATGAAGGACCTGCGGATGAAGTCGCTGCGGCTGTTCGACAAGAAGCCGATGCCGAGCTGGGGCAGCGACCTCACCGGTATCGACTTCCAGAACATCAAGTACTTCGTGAAGTCCACCGAGAAGCAGGCGACCTCCTGGGAGGACCTGCCCGAGGACATCAAGAACACCTACGACAAGCTCGGCATCCCCGAGGCCGAGAAGCAGCGCCTCGTCGCCGGCGTCGCCGCGCAGTACGAGTCGGAGGTCGTCTACCACCAGATCCGCGAGGACCTGGAGGAGAAGGGCGTCATCTTCGTCGACACCGACACCGGCCTGCGCGAGCACGAGGACCTCTTCCGCGAGTACTTCGCCTCGGTCATCCCGGCCGGCGACAACAAGTTCGCCGCGCTCAACACCGCCGTGTGGTCGGGCGGCTCGTTCATCTACGTCCCGCCGGGCGTCCACGTCGACATCCCGCTCCAGGCCTACTTCCGCATCAACACCGAGAACATGGGCCAGTTCGAGCGGACGCTGATCATCGCCGACGAGGGCTCGTACGTGCACTACGTCGAGGGCTGCACCGCGCCGATCTACAAGTCGGACTCGCTGCACTCCGCGGTCGTCGAGATCGTCGTCAAGAAGAACGCCCGCGTGCGCTACACGACGATCCAGAACTGGTCGAACAACGTCTACAACCTCGTCACCAAGCGCGCCACGTGCGCCGAGGGCGCGACGATGGAGTGGATCGACGGCAACATCGGCTCCAAGGTGACGATGAAGTACCCGGCGGTCTTCCTCCTCGGTGAGCACGCCCGGGGCGAGACGCTGTCCATCGCTTTCGCCGGCGAGGGCCAGCACCAGGACGCCGGCTCGAAGATGGTCCACGCCGCCCCGAACACGAGCAGCTCGATCGTCTCCAAGTCCGTCGCCCGCGGCGGTGGCCGCACCTCCTACCGGGGCCTGGTCCAGGTGATGGAGGGCGCGACCGGCTCGAAGAGCTCGGTCGTCTGCGACGCGCTGCTCGTCGACACGATCAGCCGCTCCGACACCTACCCCTACGTCGACATCCGCGAGGACGACGTCCAGATGGGCCACGAGGCCACGGTCTCCAAGGTCTCCGAGGACCAGCTCTTCTACCTCATGTCGCGTGGCATGTCCGAGGAGGAGGCGATGGCGATGATCGTGCGCGGCTTCGTCGAGCCGATCGCCAAGGAGCTGCCCATGGAGTACGCCCTCGAGCTGAACCGCCTCATCGAGCTGCAGATGGAAGGAGCAGTCGGCTGATGCCGTTGCTGACCCCCCAGCGCCCCACCGAGGGCGCCCACACCCACAGCGCCGCGACGATGGTCCCGGACCAGTCGCGCGCCGAGCGCACGGCGTCCTTCGACGTCGACGCGTTCCCGGTCCCGCACGGGCGCGAGGAGGAGTGGCGCTTCACGCCGGTCGACCGGCTCGGCACCTTCTTCCGCGACGAGGCCACCGGCGAGTGCCTGACCTGGGAGGAGAGCCTCCCCGAGGGCGTCACCGTCTCGACCCTCCCCGTCTCCGACTGGCAGGCGCTCGGTGTTCCCGCGCCGCAGGACCGGGCGGCCGCCGTCGCCGCCGCGCACAGCGGTGGCGTGGCGCTCGTCGACGTCCCGGCCGAGGCCGAGCTCGCCGAGCCGGTGCGGCTGCGCCTGACCGGCGGCGAGCAGGGCCTCGTCCACGGGCACGTCACCGTGCGCGTCGGCCGCTTCGCGAAGGCCACGGTCCTCCTCGAGCACGACGGCACCGCGGACTACTCCGAGGTGCTCACCGTCCTCGCCGGCGACGGCTCGGACGTCACGCTCGTCTCGGTCCAGGAGTGGGACGACGCCTCGCACCACCTCGGCCAGCACGACGTCGTCGTCGGCCGCGACGCCCGCGTCCGGCACATCGCCGTGACGCTCGGCGGCGGGGTCGTCCGGCTGAACACGAACGCCACGTACGCCGGCCCCGGCGGCTCGTTCGAGGGGCTCGGCGTCTACTTCGCCGACGCGGGCCAGCACCTCGAGCACCGGCTCTTCGTCGACCACGAGGCGCCGCACTGCCGCAGCAACGTCGAGTACAAGGGCGCGCTCCAGGGCGAGACCGCCCGGACCGTCTGGGTCGGCGACGTCCTCATCCGCGCCGCGGCCGAGGGCACCGACACCTACGAGCTCAACCGCAACCTGCTGCTCACCGACGGCGCTCGCGCCGACTCGGTGCCCAACCTCGAGATCGAGACCGGCGAGATCGAGGGGGCCGGGCACGCCTCGGCCACCGGCCGGTTCGACGACGAGCAGCTCTTCTACCTCATGGCGCGCGGCATCCCGGAGGACGAGGCCCGTCGCCTCGTCGTCCGCGGGTTCTTCGCGAGCGTCGTCGGCCGCATCGGCGTCCCCGAGGTGCAGGAGCGCCTCATGGACGCCATCGAGCGCGAGCTCGCCGGGGGCGCCGCGTGAGCGAGCAGCTGACCGAGGAGGGCTTCACCTACGTCTGCCGGCTCGACGAGCTGCCGGCCGTCGGGGCCGCCCTCGCCGAGATCGAGGGGCGCCGCGTCTCGATCGTCCGCACCGAGGACGGCGCCGTCCACTGCGTCGACGACACGTGCAGCCACGCCAACGTCTCGCTCTCCGAGGGCGAGCTCGACGGCTGCACGCTCGAGTGCTGGCTCCACGGCTCGCGCTTCGACCTGCGCACCGGCGAGCCGACCGGCCCGCCCGCCATCGCCCCCATCGCCGTCCACACCGTCCGCACCGAGGGTGACGACGTCTTCGTCGCCCTGTCCGAGGAGCTCTGACCCCACGTATGTCCACCCTTGAGATCAAGGACCTGCACGTCACCGTCGAGACCGAGCAGGGCACCAAGGAGATCCTCCGCGGTGTCACCCTGACCATCGAGTCCGGCCAGACCCACGCCATCATGGGCCCCAACGGCTCGGGCAAGTCGACGCTCGCCTACTCGATCGCCGGTCACCCGAAGTACACCGTCACCTCGGGCACCGTCACGCTCGACGGCGAGGACGTCCTCGCGATGAGCGTCGACGAGCGCGCCCGCGCCGGCGTCTTCCTCGCGATGCAGTACCCCGTCGAGGTCCCCGGCGTCACCGTCTCGAACTTCCTGCGGACCGCCAAGACCGCCGTCTCCGGCGAGGCCCCGAAGCTGCGCACCTGGGTCAAGGACGTCAAGGACGCCATGGGCAACCTGCGCATGGACCCGGCGTTCGCCGAGCGCAACGTCAACGAGGGCTTCTCGGGCGGCGAGAAGAAGCGCCACGAGATCCTCCAGATGGAGCTGCTGCGGCCGAAGTTCGCCGTCCTCGACGAGACCGACTCCGGCCTCGACGTCGACGCGCTGCGCATCGTCTCCGAGGGCGTCAACCGCGCTAAGGAGTCGACCGGCTCCGGCGTCCTCCTCATCACGCACTACACGCGCATCCTGCGCTACATCCAGCCCGACTTCGTCCACGTCTTCGTCGACGGCCGGATCGCCGAGCAGGGCGGCCCGGAGCTCGCCGAACGCCTCGAGGCCGAGGGCTACGACCGCTTCCTCCCGGCGACCACCGAGGCCTGACATGGCCGCCGCCCCCTTCACCGGCGAGGAGCTGGCCCGGCTGCGGGCCGACTTCCCGATCCTGTCGCGCACCGTGCGCGGGGGGCACCCGCTGGTCTACCTCGACTCCGGGGCCACCTCGCACAAGCCGACCGCCGTCCTCGACGCGGAGCGGCACTTCTACGAGCACACGAACGCCGCCGTGCACCGCGGGGCGCACCAGCTCTCCGAGGAGGGCACGGACGCCTACGAGTCGGCCCGCGAGACCATCGCCCGCTTCATCGGCGCACAGGCCTCCGAGGTCGTCTTCACCCGCAACGCCACCGAGGCGCTCAACCTCGTCGCCTACGCCTTCACGAACGGGGCGCACGGCGGCGGGGGCGGCCACGGCGACCGGTTCGCGCTGCGTCCGGGCGACGAGGTGCTCGTCACCGAGATGGAGCACCACGCCAACCTCATCCCGTGGCAGGAGGCGTGCCGCCGCACCGGCGCGACCCTGCGCTGGGTGCCGGTCACCCCGGACGGCCGGCTCGACCTCACCGACCTCGACTCCCTCCTCACCGAGCGGACCAAGGTCTTCGCGTTCACGCACGTCTCGAACGTCCTCGGCACGGTCAACCCGGTGCGCGAGCTCGCCGAGCGCGCGCACGCCGTCGGGGCCCTCGCGGTCCTCGACGCCTGCCAGTCGGTGCCGCACCTGCCGCTCGACGTCACCGACCTCGGCGTCGACCTGCTCGCGTACTCGGGTCACAAGATGTTCGGCCCGCTCGGCGTCGGCGTCCTCTGGGGCCGCCCGGAGCTCCTCGACGAGATGCCGGTGTTCCTCACCGGCGGCTCGATGATCGAGACCGTGACGATGGAGTCGGCCACCTACGCGCCGGTGCCGCAGAAGTTCGAGGCCGGCGTGCCGGTCGCGGCCCAGGCCGTCGGGCTCGCCGCCGCGTGCGACTACCTCACGGCCCTCGGGATGGACCGCGTCCACGCCCACGAGCAGATGCTCACCGAGCGCCTGCTGCGCGGGCTGGCCGAGCGTCCGTGGGTCACCGTCCTCGGGCCGGCCGACCTGCGCGAGCGCGGCGGCGCCGTCGCGTTCGCCGTCGACGGCGTGCACCCGCACGACGTCGGCCAGGTGCTCGACGACCGCGGCGTCGAGGTGCGCGTCGGCCACCACTGCGCGTGGCCGCTGCACCGGACGCTCCGCGTGCCGGCCAGCACCCGGGCGAGCTTCGCCGCCTACACCACCCCCGGCGAGGTCGACGCGCTCCTCGAGGCGCTCGACCGCGTGCCGGCGATCTTCGGGACGGAGGTGCCCGCCTGATGGACCTCTACCAGGAGCTCATCCTCGACCACTCGAAGAAGCCCGTGAACCACGGTCTGCGCGAGCCGTTCGAGGGCGAGAGCCACCAGGTCAACCCCACGTGCGGCGACGAGGTGACCCTCCGGGTGCATCTCGTCGGCGAGGGGCCCGACGCGGTCGTCGAGGACGTCTCGTACGACTCGATGGGCTGCTCGATCAGCGTGGCCTCCGCGTCGATCCTCGCCGAGGAGCTGACCGGCGGCACCGTCGCCCACGCCCGCGACACCTACGAGGCGATGCGGGCGATGCTCACGAGCAAGGGTGAGGACCCCGGCGACGAGGACGTCATCGGCGACGGCGTCGCCCTGTCCGGGGTCGCCAAGTACCCCGCCCGCGTCAAGTGCGCCCTCCTCTCGTGGGCCGCGTTCACCGATGCCCTGTACAAGGCCGAAGGAGCCCAGCAGTGACCGACACCGCAACCCCCGCCAACGTGGCGGACGTCGAGGAGGCCCTGCGCGACGTCGTCGACCCCGAGCTCGGGATCAACGTCGTCGACCTCGGCCTCGTCTACGGGATCACCGTCGACGGCCAGAACCACGCCGTCATCGACATGACCCTCACCTCGGCGGCCTGCCCCCTCACCGACGTCATCGAGGACCAGACGGCGGCCTCGCTCGAGGGCCTCGTCGCGTCCTACCGCGTCAACTGGGTCTGGATGCCCCCGTGGGGCCCGGACAAGATCACCGACGACGGTCGCGAGCAGCTGCGCGCCCTGGGCTTCAACATCTGAGCGTGACCACGCGCGTCGTCGAGGTCGCGCCCGGGCGGTACGACCGCTGGCGGGCGCGCTTCGACGAGAGCAACGGCGCCGACGGCCCCCAGCGGGTCGTCGGCGTCGACCGTCTCGACGCCGACCCGCTGGCGCTGCTCCTCGTGCGCCGCGGCGGCTACGCCGTGGGGGTCGCGGTGGGGGAGAGGCTGACCCAGCACAAGGTCGGCAGCCGCTACGTGCAGTCGCGCACGGCGGCCGGCGGCTGGAGCCAGCAGCGCTTCGCCCGGCGCCGGGCCAACCAGGCGGACGAGCTCGTCGGGGCGGTCACCGCGCACGCCGTGCGGCTGCTCGGGGGGTCGGGGGCGGCGGGGCTCGTCGTCGGCGGTGACCGCTCGCTCGCGGAAGCCGTCCTCGAGGACCCGCGGCTGCGCGGCCTCGTCGGGCTGCCGCGGCGGGAGCTCTACGACCTCCCCGACCCGCGGCTGGTCGTGCTCCAGACCGCGCTCGAGCGCGCCCGCGCCGTGCGCGTCACCATCGAGGAGTAGCGGCACGGTTGCCGGCGCCCTCGATGGCGCCGGAAGGGGGGTGATCACCCCGAGTTCGACGCCACCAAGGGCGCCGTGGACCGCGCCGCGGCGATCAGGGCGTGGTGTCGCCCGGCGTGATGCGCAGGACGACGCGGTCGGTGTGACCACGGCGCATCACCCGCTCGATGCCCATGACGAGGCGGAACTGGAACCCGTACTCGGCCCGCAGAACGTCGTGCGCGTGGCCGACACCGGCATCGTCCTCGACCAGCTGGGCCCGCCCGGTGGCGACGGGCGCGTCCGGTTCGACCCGTCCGCGGCGCGAGCACGGGCGCATCTCGACGCGCGGGTCGCGGCGCAGCCGCTTGACCTTGCCGCTGCCCGAGGGCGTCGTCACGAGGAGCGACCCGTCGGCGTCGGGCGCCACCCACACGGGCGTCGCGACGGGCGCACCCGATCGGCGGAAGGTGGTGAGCGAGACGAAGTCCGCCGCGCCGACGGTGGTCCAGGTGCGTACGTCGGTCATCCGGCCAGCCTGTCACGCGCCGGCGGCCGTGCTCACGCGTGGTGCTGGGCGATGTCGACGACGACGCCACCCGGAGCCCGCACGAAGAACCGCCGCACGCCCCAGGTCTCGGTGACGAGCGGGTGCACGACCTCGACCCCCGCGGCGAGGACCTCGGCCCAGGCCGCGTCGACGTCGTCGACCTTCACGGTGAGCGCCGAGTCCTCGGGGGCGGTGGCGTCGCGGGTGACCAGCTGCACGTGGGCGCCGGTGGCCGGGTCCGTGCAGCGGGTCACCCAGTCGAGCCCCATCTCCTCCGTGGCGAGCCCCACGACCCCGGTCCAGAAGGCCGTCGCCTCCTCGAGGTCCGGGACCCGCAGGTTGGGTGTGACGGCCATGACGCGCACGGTGTTCTCCTCGGGTCGGGACCCCCATCGTGAGCGCTCCTCGGCGGGCTGTCATGCGGTGAACCTCGACGAGCGCGGTTCGGCGGGAGCAGGATGGGCCGCGCACGCACGGCACGACGACACCGAGGGGTGGACATGGCAGGCACGACGGGTGGGTTCACGGCCGAGGAGAAGGCGGCGATGAAGGCGCGGGCCGCCGAGGCGCGGGCGGCCAAGAAGGGGGCCAAGGCCGAGGAGGAGCGGCAGGCGCTCCTGGACGCCATCGCGAAGATGGACGCGGGCGACCGCGAGCTGTGCACACGCCTGCACGAGGTGATCACCTCCGCCGCACCGGATCTTGCTCCGAGAACTTGGTATGGCATGCCGGCGTACGCGAAGGACGGCAAGGTCCTGCTGGCCGTCAAGAACTCGGGCAAGTTCGGGCAGCGCTACTCGAGCCTGGAGTTCCAGGACGTCGCCGCGCTCGACGACGGCACGCTCTGGCCGGTCGCCTGGGCCGTGACCACCCTGACCGCCGAGGGCGAGGAGCAGGTCGCCGCCCTGGTACGCCGAGCGGTGGGCTGACGCCTCAGCCCTCGACCGAGGCGACCGCGAAGGTGTCGCACTGGTTGAGGTCGCCGGTGCGGTAGCCCTGGAGGAACCACTTCTGCCGGGAGGCGCTCGAGCCGTGCGTCCACGACTCGGGCGAGACCCGACCGGTCGCGGCCTCCTGGATGCGGTCGTCGCCGACGGCCGACGCCGCCGAGAGGGCCGACTCGATGTCGGCGTCGGTCAGGGGCTTCAGGAACGGCGTGCCGGTGTCCTCGTCGGGCACCTGCGACGCGTGCTGCGTCCAGACGCCGGCGAGGCAGTCGGCCATGAGCTCGATGCGGACGCCGTTGGACTCCGGCCCGGTGCCGCCCTGCTGCGCCTTGCCGAGCAGCCCGAGCTGGTCCTGCAGCGCGTGCCCGTACTCGTGGGCGACCACGTACTCCTGCGCGAGCGCGCCGTCGTCCGCGCCGAACCGGGTGCTGAGGATCTCGAAGAAGCTCGCGTCGATGTACACGGACTTGTCGAGCGGGCAGTAGAAGGGCCCGACCTGGTTGCTCGCCGTGCCGCACGCCGACTGCGTCGCGCCCGAGTACAGCACCGTCGGCGTCTCCTGCCACTCGCGCTTGTAGCGCGGGAGCTCGCCGGCCCAGAACGCCTGCACCGAGTTGACCGTCCCGATGACCCGGCAGGTGTCGCTGCGGTTGGCGTCGGCGCCGGTCCTGCACTCCTGGAACGCCGCGGGGTCGACCTCGCCGCCGGCCTGCACCTGCCCGGGCGCGGCCTGGCCGCTGCCGCCGGTCGGGAGCTGCGAGGGGTCGATGCCGAAGACGAGCGCGAGGATGAGCACGACGATGCCGCCGAGCCCGCCGCCGACGACGAGCCCGCCCGGGCCACCCGACCCGCCGCCGCCACCGGAGCGGACCTGCGAGGTGTCGAGGGTGACGTCGTCGTTGAAGCTCATCGCACTGCCTCCGTGGTCGGGCCGTTCCGGAGCAGCGTCCGGCGCGACCTAGACTAGGGGGAGCCCGGGCGGCCGTGCCGCCACGCGACGCACGCCCCGGGACCCACCACACCGGAAGGCTTCACCGTGATCACCGCTGCGTCCGTCGAGCTGCGCGCGGGCTCCCGCCTGCTCCTCGACGGGGCCACCTTCCGGGTCGCCCCCGGCGACCGGATCGGCCTCGTCGGCCGCAACGGCGCCGGCAAGACGACGCTGACCAAGACCCTCGCGGGGGTCACCCAGCCGGCCGCCGGCACGATCACCCGCTCCGGCGAGGTCGGCTACCTCCCGCAGGACCCGCGCACCGGCGACCTCGGCATCACCGCCCGCGACCGCGTCCTGTCCGCGCGCGGGCTCGACACGATCGTCCGCGACCTGCGGGCGGCCGAGCACGCGATGGCCACCGAGACCGGCGAGAAGCAGGAGCGGGCGATGCGCCGCTACAGCCGGCTCGACGCCGAGTTCACCGCCGCCGGCGGGTACGCCGCCGAGTCGGAGGCGGCCCAGATCGCCGCGGCCCTCGGCCTCGAGGAGCGCCTGCTCGAGCAGACCATCGGCACGCTCTCCGGCGGTCAGCGCCGACGCGTCGAGCTGACCCGCATCCTCTTCAGCGGCGCCGAGACGCTGCTCCTCGACGAGCCGACCAACCACCTCGACGCCGACTCCATCGCCTGGCTGCGCGACCACCTCAAGGGGTACAAGGGCGGGCTCGTCGTCATCAGCCACGACGTGCACCTGCTCGACGTCGTCGTCAACAAGGTCTTCCACCTCGACGCCAACCGCAGCGAGCTCGACCAGTACAACCTCGGCTGGAAGGCCTACCTCCAGCAGCGCGAGACCGACGAGCGCCGCCGCCGCCGCGAGCGGGCCAACGCCGAGAAGAAGGCGTCGGCCCTCATGGCGCAGGCCGACAAGATGCGCGCCAAGGCGACCAAGACCGTCGCCGCGCAGAACATGGCCCGGCGCGCCGAGCGGCTGCTCTCGGGCCTCGAGGCCGACCGGGCGCAGGACAAGGTGGCGAAGCTGCGCTTCCCGAAGCCCTCGCCCTGCGGCCGCACCCCGCTGCGGGCCTCGGGCCTGTCGCGCTCGTACGGCTCCGCCGAGGTCTTCACCGACGTCGACCTCGCGATCGACCGCGGCTCGCGGGTCGTCGTCCTCGGCCTCAACGGCGCGGGCAAGACGACGCTGCTGCGCCTGCTCGCCGGGGTCGACACCCCCGATACCGGGCAGGTCGAGCCCGGCCACGGCCTCAAGCTCGGCTACTACGCGCAGGAGCACGAGAACCTCGACGTCGGCCGGACCGTCCTCGAGAACATGAAGTCGGCGGCGCCCGACCTCGGCGAGACCGAGGTCCGCAAGGTGCTCGGCAGCTTCCTCTTCAGCGGGGACGACGTCGACAAGCCGGCCGGGGTCCTCTCCGGCGGCGAGAAGACCCGGCTCTCCCTCGCCCTGCTCGTCGTGTCGTCGGCGAACGTCCTCCTCCTCGACGAGCCGACGAACAACCTCGACCCGGCCTCGCGCGACGAGATCCTCGGCGCGCTGCGCACCTACGAGGGCGCCGTCGTCCTCGTGACGCACGACGAGGGCGCGGTCGACGCGCTCGAGCCGGAGCGCATCCTCCTGCTGCCCGACGGCGTCGAGGACCTCTTCAACGCCGACTACCGCGACCTCGTCACGCTGGCCTGACCGGCCGCGCCCGTCAGCCGGGGATGGCCGGCAGCCGGGTGAGAGCCGCCGCCACCGACTGCTGGAGCTCGGTGTCGTCCCACGTGTGGTCGACGAGGTCGCCGCGCAGGTAGGCGTCGTACGCCGGCAGGTCGAGGTGCCCGTGGCCGCACAGGGCCGTGAGGATGACCTTCTCCTCGCCGGTCTCGATGCACCGGATGGCCTCGTCCACCGCCGCCGCGACCGCGTGCGTCGGCTCGGGCGCCGGCACGATGCCCTCGGTCCGCGCGAAGAGCACGCCGGCCGCGAAGCAGTCCTTCTGGGTCTTGGCGACGGCCTCGATGAGCCCCTCCTCGTAGAGATGGCTGACCAGCGGGCTCATGCCGTGGTAGCGCAGACCGCCGGCGTGGATCGGGTCGGGGATGAAGTCGTGCCCGAGCGTGTGCATCTTGAGCAGCGGCGTCAGCCCGGCGACGTCGCCGAAGTCGTAGGCGTACGTGCCCTGCGTGAGCGAGGGACAGGACGCCGGCTCGACCGCGCGGATGACCGGCCCCGCTCCGCCGGCCTGCAGCTTCTCGCGGAGGAACGGGAACGTGAGCCCGCCGAAGTTCGAGCCGCCGCCGGTGCAGCCGACGATGAGGTCGACGCTCTCACCGACCTTGGCCAGCTGGAGCAGCGCCTCCTCGCCGATGACGGTCTGGTGGAGCAGGACGTGGTTGAGGACCGAGCCGAGCGCGTAGTTGGCCGTCGGGTCCTGCGCGGCGACCTCGACCGCCTCGCTGATCGCGAGGCCGAGCGAGCCGGGGGAGTCGGGGTCGCTCGCGAGCATCGTGCGACCGGCCTCGGTGAGGTCGGAGGGGCTCGGGTGCACCGTGCCGCCGAAGGTCTCCATCATGATCCGGCGGTAGGGCTTGGCGTCGTACGAGGCGCGGACCTGCCACACCTCGCACTCGAGGTCGAACTGCGCGCACGCGAAGGCGAGCGAGGTGCCCCACTGGCCGGCGCCGGTCTCGGTCGTCAGCTTCCGGATGCCGGCCTTCGCGTTGTAGTAGGCCTGCGGCACGGCGGTGTTCGGCTTGTGCGAGCCGGCGGGGGAGACGCCCTCGTACTTGTAGTAGATGCGGGCCGGCGTCCCGAGTGCCTTCTCGAGGCGGTGCGCCCGGAACAGCGGCGAGGGCCGCCACAGCCGGTAGACGTCCTGGACCTCCTGCGGGATGTCGACGTACCGCTCGGTGGTCACCTCCTGCGCGATGAGGTCCATCGGGAAGATCGCGGCGAGGTCCTCGGGCCCGACCGGCTGCCCGGTGCCGGGGTGGAGCGGCGGCGGGGGAGGCGTCGGGAGGTCGGCCAGCACGTTGTACCAGCGGGTCGGCATCTCGTCCTCGTCGAGCAGGATCTTGTGGCGCAGCGGCTCGGGCACGGGGCTCCTCGGTGGATGTCGCGGACGGTCGGCGTGGGCACATCGTCCGGTCGCGGCGCCCCGCGCACAAGAGGGTGACCACCGCCGGGGGAACACGTGTCGGCGCGCGGTGGTTGACTGGCGAGCACCGACACCGAGGAGACCGCGACCGATGAGCATGATGGGGTGGCAGGCGCTGCACAGCCTGACCCGTGACTCGAGCGTCAAGGAGCGCCGCCTGGCGCCCGGCACGACGCGCCGGGTCCTCGGCTACGCGCGCCCGTACAAGAAGGCCATCGCGTGGTTCCTCGGGCTCGTCGTCGTCGAGTCCGCCCTCGTCGTCGCCACGCCGCTGCTGCTCAAGGCGATCATCGACGACGGCATCTATCCCAAGGACTCCGGCGTCGTCGTGCGCCTCTCGCTGTTCGTCGCGCTCATCGCCCTCGTCGGCGGGGTGCTCACGCTCGTCGAACGCTGGTTCTCGGCGCGGATCGGCGAGGGCCTCATCTACGACCTGCGCACCCAGGTCTTCTCGCACGTCCTGCGCCAGCCGGTCGCGTTCTTCACCCGGGCGCAGACGGGCGCGCTCGTCACCCGCCTCGGCAACGACGTCATCGGCGCCCAGCAGGCGTTCACCTCCGTGCTCTCGAGCGTCGTGAGCAACGCGATCACGCTCGTCCTCATCGTCGGGGCGATGGCGCTCCTCTCGTGGCAGCTGACCCTCGCCGCGCTCCTGCTCGTCCCCTTCTTCCTCCTGCCGGCGCGCTTCATGGGCCGTCGCCTCGCGAGCCTCGCCCACGAGCAGATGGTCCAGAACGCCGACCTCGGGACGCGGATGACCGAGCGCTTCAACGTCGCGGGCGCGCTGCTCGTCAAGCTCTTCGGCCGTCCTGCCGTCGAGGACGACGAGTACGCCGTCCGCGCCGCCCGGGTGCGCGACATCGGTGTGAAGATCGCCGTCAACCGGTCCGTGTTCTTCGTCGCGCTCACCCTCGTCGCCTCGCTCGCGACGGCGATGGTCTACGGCGTCGGCGGGGTCATGGCCGTCGGCGGGTCGCTGACCGTCGGCACCCTCATCGCCCTCACCGCCCTGCTCGCCCGCCTGTACGGGCCGCTCACCGCCATCTCCAACGTGCGGGTCGACATCATGACCGCGCTCGTGTCGTTCGAGCGGGTCTTCGAGGTGCTCGACCTCGAGCCGCTCGTCGCGGACGCCCCGGACGCGCGTCCGGTGCCCGCGGGTCCGGTACGGGTCGACGTCGAGGGCGTCGGCTTCTCCTACCCGTCCGCCGACGAGGTCTCCCTCGCGTCGCTGGAGAGCACCGCGACCGGCGACCGCCGGGGCAGCGGGCCGGTCCTGCGCGACGTGTCGTTCACCGTCGAGCCCGGCACCCTGGTCGCGCTCGTCGGGCCGAGCGGTGCCGGCAAGACGACGATCACCTCCCTCGTGGCGCGCCTCTACGACCCGACGGCCGGCTCGGTGCGCATCAACGGGGTCGACCTGCGCGAGGCGTCCGGCGAGTCGCTCCACGACGCGGTCGGCGTCGTCACGCAGGACGCCCACCTCTTCCACGACACGATCCGCGCCAACCTCGAGTACGCCGCGCCGGGCGCCACCGAGGAGCAGATGGTCGCCGCGCTGCGCGCCGCCCAGGTGTGGACGCTCGTCGACTCCCTGCCGGCCGGCCTCGACACCGTCGTCGGCGACCGCGGCCACCGCCTCTCCGGCGGCGAGAAGCAGCGCCTGGCCATCGCCCGCCTGCTGCTCAAGGGGCCCGGCCTCATCGTCCTCGACGAGGCGACGGCCCACCTCGACAGCGAGTCCGAGCAGGCGCTCCAGAGGGCCCTCGACGAGGCCCTGCGCGACCGCTCGGCGCTCGTCATCGCGCACCGCCTCTCGACCGTCCGGCACGCCGACCAGATCCTCCTCGTCGACGACGGCCGCATCGTCGAGCGCGGCACCCACGCCGAGCTCGTCGCCGCGGACGGCCTGTACGCCGAGCTCTACCGCACCCAGTTCGACGACGAGCTCGGCGAGGTTCTCGACACCCCGACGGAGTCCCACCCCGCCTGAGCACCAATTTTCGGGGTCACCCCGAAATCTCCACGAGACAAGACCTCGGAGCCGGGGTCTCGTGGACGAACCGGGGTCTCGGGCAGGTGCCCGGGATGCGCCGCTCGGGTCGTCACGTGAGGATGGCGACATGGGGACACTGCGGGAGGACATCGACGAGGGAGCTCGCTGGGTGGGGTCGGCGATGCGCTCCAGCGGCTACCGGGCCGACGGGTCGGCCGCGAGCCTGGCCGAGGTCGACCGGTTCCTCCGGGAGCACACCGCCGGCGGGCAGGCCCGTGCGGACGGCCTGCTCGCCGAGCAGTTCGGCTGGAGGATGTTCTGCCTGGGCTCATACGTGGGCGAGGTGCTCCGGACGTCGGTCGGCGGTGAGTGGGAGACGGACGACACCGATCCGGAGGGGGAGCTGACGGTGGCCCTGAGGTTGCCGGACGGCACGGTGGTGTGGCCCGTGCTGCGTGTCCTCTCGCGCGTCTCCGACGGGGAGGAGGCCGGCATCGCGGCCTACGGCGCGGTGCTCGGGGCGGTGCCGGAGCCGTCGCGCCGGAGGACGTGGCTCAGGAGGCGCTGACGGCCCCGGGTCGCGTGCCGACCGGCCTCAGGCGTCCTCCTCGTCCCAGATGCGAACCTTCTTGGGCTTCGGCGGGTACTTCTCGGGATGCGCCAGGCGCTCCTCGCGCCGGATGCCGAAGCCGACGAGGACGAACCCGAGGACCGTGGTCATCCACCACTGGTAGGCGTAGGCGAGGTGCGGCCCCAGGCTGCGGTCGGGCGGCAGCAGGGGCGCTGGGCGGGGCGGCGTCGCACCGTCGGCCGTGCGCTCGGACTCCAGCAGCACGTACCCCGGCAGCAGCGTCGTGCCGAGCGCGCGCGACGCGTCCGGCACGGAGAGGTTGGCGATCTGCCCGGCGGCCGGTGGCTTGTCGGCCGACTGCTCGCCGGGCCGGGCCCAGCCGACGACCGTCGTCTCGCCGGAGGGGGCCGGCGGCACGCTCGGCAGGACGCTGGCGCCCTGGTCCGAGACGCGCACCCAGCCGCGGTCGACGAGGACGTCGGTCCCGCCGGCGTCGGGACGGAACGCCCACAGGACCTCGTAGCCGACCGCGCCGTCGTTGGGGCGGCCACGGACGAACACCGGACCCGCGGCGTAGCTGCCGGTCATCGTCACGCGCGTCCACTCGGCGTCCGTGCTCACGCCGTCGGCGGTGATGGCCTCGCCGACGGGCACGGGCGTGGCGCGGTAGTGCCGGTCCAGCCGGTCGTTGCGCTCCACCTTCGCCTCGTGCCGGTGGTACTGCCACCAGCCGAGGTGGTAGGCGGCCACCGCGAAGAGGGCCGAGAGGACGAGCGCGCCCAGCCATCGAGGTGAGAGGAGCCGACGCAGCACCACTTCACGCTACGCGACGTACTGTGGACTCCTATGACCGACCTCCCAGAGCCCCGCCTCCTCGACCGCTTCGGCCGCGTCGGGCGAGACCTGCGCGTGTCGGTCACCGACCGCTGCAACCTGCGCTGCACCTACTGCATGCCCGCCGAGGGCCTCGACTGGCTCCCCAAGCCCGAGATGCTCACCGACGACGAGCTCGTCCGGCTCGTGCGCATCATGGTCGGCCTCGGTGTCACCAACGTCCGCCTGACCGGCGGCGAGCCGATGCTGCGGCGCAGCCTCGTCCACGTCGTCGCCGGCATCGCGGCCCTCGAGCCGCGCCCCCGGATCGCCATGACGACCAACGGCATCGGCCTCGACCGGCTCGCCGCGCCGCTCGCGGCCGCCGGGCTGGACCGCGTCAACGTCAGCCTCGACACCATCGACGCCCAGCGCTTCCGCGACCTCACCCGCCGCGACCGGCTCGAGGACGTCGAGGCGGGGCTCAAGGCCGCCGCCGACGCCGGGCTCACCCCGGTCAAGGTCAACGCGGTCGCGATGCGCGGGTTCAACGACGAGGGTGTCGCCGACCTCCTCGGCTGGTGCCTCGACCGCGGCTACGAGCTGCGCTTCATCGAGCAGATGCCGCTGGACGCCCAGCACGCCTGGGACCGCTCGCAGATGGTGTCGCAGGCCGAGATCCTCGAGCGGCTGGGGGAGCGGTTCCGGCTCACGCCGGTGCCGGAGCGCGGCAGCGCCCCGGCCGAGCGCTTCCTCGTCGACGGCGGCCCCCAGACCGTCGGCGTCATCGCCAGCGTCTCGGCGCCGTTCTGCGCTGCCTGCGACCGGGTGCGGCTCACCGCCGACGGCCAGCTACGCAACTGCCTCTTCTCCCGCTCCGAGGTCGACCTGCGCGGCCCGATGCGGGAGGGCGCGTCGGACACCGAGCTGGCCGACCTCGTCATCGGCGAGATGTGGGCGAAGAAGCCCGGGCACGGCATCGACCGCCCGGACTTCGAGCAGCCCGACCGGCCGATGTCGGCGATCGGCGGCTGAACCGGGTCGACCGCGACGGCGTCAGCCGCGGGGCTCGTCCTCGTCGCGCACGGTGCTCGGCACGTGCGTGTACGCGTGGTCGGTCAGGCGCGGGGTCGGGTCGACGCTCGGCGTGACCGGGGTGCGCCGACCACGAACGCGCGGCGCCACGGAGTTGACGGCGACGACCGCGATGAAGGGCAGGAACACCGCCGCGGCGGCGAAGACCCAGCGGTACCAGTCGTCGATGACGATGGTGAGGACGAAGCACACCGTACGGATGGTCATCGTCACGAGGTACTGCTTCATCCGGTGCCGCTGGTCGGCCTCGCGGGAGTCCGCCGCCGTCGTCACCGACTGGGCGTCGGGGTGGCGGTGGCGGGTCGTGGGCACCCTTCCACCATACGTCCGCGGCTGTCCGGCTACCGCTCGGTAGTCCACTAGGTTCGACAGCATGAGCGACCCCCGCACCGTCCTGGTCACCGGCGGCAACCGCGGCATCGGGCTGGCCATCGCCCGGTCCTTCGCACAGGCCGGCGACCGCGTCGTCGTCACCCACCGCAGCGGGGAGCCGCCGGAGGGGCTCGAGGGCGTCATCTGCGACGTCACCGACAGCGCGTCCGTCGACGCGGCGTTCACCGAGGCCGAGGAGAAGCTGGGCGGGCCGGTCGAGGTGCTCGTGGCCAACGCCGGCATCACTAAGGACGGCCTGCTCATGCGGATGAGCGACGAGGACTTCGACAGCGTCCTCGAGACCAACCTCACCGGCGCCTTCCGCTGCGTGCGCCGCGCGAGCAAGGGCATGATCCGCCTGCGCCGCGGCCGCATCATCCTCATCTCGAGCGTCGTCGGCCTCTACGGCGGCCCCGGGCAGGCCAACTACGCCGCGAGCAAGGCCGGCCTCGTCGGTCTGGCCCGCTCGGTCACGCGCGAGCTCGGGGGCCGCGGCATCACGGCGAACGTCGTGGCGCCGGGCTTCATCGAGACCGACATGACGGCGGCGCTCCCCGAGGAGACCCAGAAGACCTACAAGGCGGCGATCCCGGCCGGCCGCTTCGCGACGACCGACGAGGTCGCCGGCGTCGTGCGCTTCCTCGCCTCGCCGGAGGCCGCCTACGTCTCCGGCGCCGTCGTCCCGGTCGACGGCGGCCTCGGCATGGGCCACTGACCGCGACCGTCCCCCGACCCACCACCGAAAGGCCAGCCATGCTGCTCGAGGGCAAGAAGCTCCTCATCACCGGGGTCCTCATGGACTCCTCGATCGCCTTCCACGTCGCGAAGATCGCCCAGGAGCAGGGGGCGGAGGTCGTCCTCACCTCCTTCGGCCGCACGACGAAGATCACGACGGCCATCGCCCGCCGGCTGCCGCAGACCCCGCCGGTCATCGAGCTCGACGTGACGAGCGAGGAGGACCTCGCGGCGCTGCCCGACCGGGTCCGCGAGCACGTGCCGCACCTCGACGGCGTCCTGCACTCGATCGGCTTCGCGCCCCAGGGCGCCTTCAGTTTCCTCGAGGCCTCGTGGGAGGACGTCTCGACGGCGGTGCACGTCTCGGCGTACTCGCTCGCCGCCCTCGCCAAGGCCTCGCTGCCGCTCATGCCCGACGGCGGCAGCGTCGTCGGACTCACCTTCGACGCCCGCTTCGCGTGGCCGGTCTACGACTGGATGGGCGTGGCCAAGGCCGCCTTCGAGTCGACCAACCGCTACCTCGCCCGCGACCTCGGCCCGAAGGGCGTGCGGTGCAACATCGTCGCCGCCGGACCTATCCGCACGACCGCGGCGAAGTCCATCCCCGGCTTCGAGCAGTTCGAGGAGGCGTGGGGCACCCGGGCGCCGCTCGGGTGGGACGTCAACGACGCGGTGCCCACGGCCCGCGCCTGCGTCTCGCTGCTGTCGGACTGGTTCCCGGCGACGACCGGCGAGATGATCCACGTCGACGGCGGCTACCACGCCATCGGCGCCTGAGGCTCAGGCCTCCGCGGTCTCCGCGTCCTCGATCTCCTCGCGGCTGACGCCGAGGAGGAACAGAACGGTGTCGAGGTAGGGCACGTTGACGGACGTGTCCGCCTGCTCGCGCACGACCGGCTTGGCGTTGAAGGCGACCCCGAGCCCCGCGACGCCGAGCATGTCGAGGTCGTTGGCGCCGTCGCCGATGGCCACCGTGCGCGTGAGCGGAAGCCCCTCGAGGGCGGCGAACTCGCGCAGGGCGGCCGCCTTGCCCGGCCGGTCCACGACCGCTCCGGTGACACGACCGGTCAGCCGGCCGTCGACGACCTCGAGCCGGTTGGCACGGACGTGGTCGACGCCGAGCTCGGCCCCGATCGGCTCGACGACCTCGGCGAACCCGCCCGAGACGAGCGCGACGGTGAAGCCGAGCGACTTGAGGGTCCGCACGAGGGTGCGGGCGCCCGGGGTCAGCCGCACGGCCGTCCGCACCTCGTCGAGGACGGACACCGGCAGGCCGGCCAGCGTCGCGACCCGCGCGTGCAGGCTCTCGGCGAAGTCGAGCTCGCCGCGCATCGCCCGCTCGGTGACCGCCGCGACCTCTTCGGCGGTGCCGGCGTGCTCGGCGATGAGCTCGATGACCTCGTCCTGGATGAGCGTGGAGTCGACGTCCATGACGACGAGCCGACCACCGCGGCGCGCGAGGCCGGCCGGGGCGACGGCGATGTCGCAGCCGGTGCTCGCCGAGACGAGCGCGAGGTCGCGGCGCAGCCGGTCCACGTCGGCGCCGGAGACGTCGAGCTCGACCGTCGTCACCGGCCAGCGCGACAGGCGCCGGATGCGGTCGATGTTCGCGCCGTGCGCGGCGACCGCGCGGGCGACGGCTGCGACGTGGCGCGTCTCGAGCGGGCGGGCCATCGCGACGACCGCGGCCCGGCCGGTGCGCCGGCGGGCGTTGTCGCCGCGCCCGGCCACGAGCTGGACGTGCATCCCCATCTCCTCGCCGGCCCGGGCGATGCGGTCGGTGAGGACGTTCTCGTCCGGCCCGGGCGCGAGGAGCACCGACAGGGCGAGGTGCCCGCGGACGACGACCTGCTCGAGGTCGAGGACGTCACCGCCGACGGTCGCGGCCGCCGCGAAGACGGCGCTCGTGACGCCCGGGCGGTCCGGCCCGCTCAACGACACGAGGAGCGTGCGCGCCTCGGGGTCGGGCTGCGGCGGCAGGGGCGGCGTCTCGGGGGAGGGCACACCGGCAGGCTAGCCGGGGATGGTCGGATGCTGGCCCCCGGACCGGTCACTGGAAGGACCTTCCAGCGTCATGGTGGTGAGCAGTTGGTGCAGCTCGGCCCACCGCGGGTCGTCGCCGTCGGTCGCCAGCCTGTGGTCGACGACGGCCGAGGCCTCGGCCAGCATCGTCGCCGCCAGCGCAGGATCCGGCTCCGCCGTGGCACCACGCAGCAGAGCGTCGACCAACCTCTCGGCATACTGACCCCCGAACGGACTCGCCACCTCGAGGAGCCGCAAATCGTCGAGGGTCAGTCGGGGATCCGGCGGCTCGAAAGCCGACGGAATCTCGGACTCGCACGCCAGCCACAACGCCCTGGCGAGGTCGCCGATCCAGTCGACTTCCTCGTCCGTTCCACGCCGGATCGTGTCCGCCAGCTCTCGAACGCGTCCGGCGGAGACGGCGGCCTCGACGACTGCGTCGCCGTCGATCGTCGCAAGACCCCCCAGGCGAGCGGCGGCCAGCCTCTTGTCGAGCTCGGCCGAGCGCTCTCCCAGCAGCCGATGTGCCTGGGCCCGCATCAGCAACCGTTGGGACTGTGAGCCCGTGGCCATCCAGTCGGCGGTCTCGTGCTCGCCTGCCCGTTCAAGCCATCCCGGCGACCAGGGCTGTGCGTCAGCATGGTCGATCTCGGTCAGGGCCTCGGCGGCGTGCCCCTCGTCCAGCAGCACCTCGGCGTACGCGAGGTGTGCCTCTGCCAGCTGCGCGCGGAACGCACCGTCGGGCACGTCGCTCGGAACGGTGTCGACCGCGAGCTGGACCATGGCTAGGTGCTGCCGCACGACGCCGCGCCGTCCGGGCGTGTCACGGGGAGGGACGTCGAAGCCCAGTGCCTCGAACATCACCCATGCGGCGGATGTCTGCCGCGTCGACCGGTAGCGAACCGCGGCCTCGGAGCACTCGCGGAGGGTCCACCACAGCACGACGGCGTGTGTCACGAGGTGGACGCCGACGACCCCGACCTCCCAGGCGTCCGCGTCGTCGACGAGTCCCGAAGCGCCGAGCACGAGATTGGCGACGAAGAGCGTGCAGGCGACGATCCGCACCCCGGACACCCCCAGCCTCGCGACCGGAGGATCGGGGTCTCGCTCGTCACGGGTCCAGTCCAGCGTCCGGGCGAGATCGCTCGGCAAGCGCGCCAGCACCGTCTCGGCGCGCGACCCGAAGGCGCCGGCGACGAACGCCGCCGCCGTGATGAGGACCCCCATGGGGATCGCGAGATCCGGTGCTCCCATCCCAGCCCCCCTCTTGGGCCACATGGTCTCGCAGCGGACGGGACGTGGCAAGGGCGTCGTGTGTTGGTCGACGGGCGAGGTCAGCCGCCGAGCGAGTCCCGCCCAGCGATGAGGTCGCGGACCGGACCGGACGGCTACCGTCGCCGTCGTGCGCATCGTCGTCTCCGGGACCCACGCGACCGGCAAATCCACCCTCGTCGCGGACCTCGCCGCCGCCCTGCCGGGGCACACCGTGCTCGGCGACCCGTGGGAGCTCGTCGACGAGCACTTACCGCCGTCGTCGGCGGAGTCGTTCGTCGCGCAGCTGCACGTGGCCGCCGACCGCCTGCTCGTGCTGGACCCGGGGGAGCGCGTCGTTGTCGAGCGGGGCCCGCTGGACCTGCTCGCCTACCTCGAGGCGCTGCGCAGGCTGGGCCGGGGCGGGGTCGACGAGGCGAGCACCGGGCTGCGGTCGCTCGCCCGGCGGGCGCACGCGCACGTAGACCTCCTCGTCGTCGTGCCGCTCGCCGGCGCGCACGGTCTCCACGTCCCGGACGAGGAGGACCCGGAGCTGCGCGAGGCGGCCGACACCGCGCTGCTCGACCTGCTCGACGACGACGAGCTCCTGCCCGCGAGCACGACCGTCCTCGAGGTCGGGGGTGACCCGCGCCGGCGTCTCGCGGACGTGCTGGCGCGCCTGCCCCACTGACTCAGCCGGTGAGGGAGTCCCGCCAGGCGATCAGGTCGCGGACCGGACCGAGGTCGTGGTCGGGGCCGTTCAGCCCCACGGTGAACAGGCGCGTGCCGACGTCGTGCAGGGCCTGCGCCCCGGCGGCGTAGTCGTCGACGTCCTCGGGCAGGCGTCCTGGCTTGGGCGAGACGCCGGCCGAGCGCTCGATCTCGGCGGGATCGCGCCCGACCTTGGCGCACCACTCGTCGAGGACGGAGTGCTTGTGCGCCACCGTCTCCGGGTCGCCGAAGCCGTGCCAGATGTCGGCGTGCTGGGCGACGATGCGCAGCGTCTTGCGCTCGCCCCCACCGCCGATGAGCACGGGGATCTTGCGCGTCGGCGCGGGGTTGAGCTTCGACCAGCGCTCCTCGATGAGCGGCAGGTCGCGCGCCAGCGCGTCGAGTCGGCCTCCCGCGGTGCCGAACTCGTACCCGTACTCGGCGTAGTCGCGCTCGAACCATCCCGACCCGATGCCGAGGATGAGCCGGCCCTCGGCGCCGTCGCGGGCGCTGACGTGGTCGACGGTGCGCGCCATGTCGGCGAGCAGCTGCGGGTTGCGGTAGCTGTTGCACGTGACGAGGGCGCCGATCTCGACCCGCTCGGTGGCCTCGGCCCACGCGCCGAGCATCGTCCAGCACTCGAAGTGCGCGCCGTCGGGCTCGCCGTAGAGCGGGAAGAAGTGGTCCCAGTTGAAGATCACGTCGACGCCCGCCTCCTCGAGCCGCGCGCAGGTGCGGCGGATCTCGGCGTAGGTCGCGTGCTGGGGCTGGAGCTGCGCGCCGATGCGGACCGGCCGGTCGGTGCCGCTCACGCGCCCTCCACCGGCCCGGCGCCGATCTCCTGGCCCTTGCCGACGACCGTGATGCCGGAGTCGGTGACGGTGAACCCGCGCGCGAGGTCGGCCTCGCGGTCGACGCCGATCGTCGTGCCCTCGGGCACCGTGACGTTCTTGTCGATGATCGCGCGGCGGATCGTGCAGTTGCGCCCGATCTGCACGCCGTCGAGCAGGACGCTGTCCTCGACCTCGGTGTAGCTGTGCACGTGGACGTCGGGGGAGACGACCGAGCCGATGACCCGTGCGCCGGAGATGACGACGCCGGGGGAGACGGCCGAGTTGAGCGCCTCCCCGAAGCGGCCGTGCGCGCCGTGGACGAACTTGGCCGGCGGGAACGGGCCGTACGTCGTGTAGATCGGCCAGTCGTAGTTGTAGAGGTTGAAGACCGGGTGGATGGAGACGAGGTCCATGTGCGCCTCGTAGTAGGAGTCCATCGTCCCGACGTCGCGCCAGTAGCCCATGTCGCGCTCGGTGCCGCCGGGCACGACGTTGTTCTTGAAGTCGTAGACCGACGCGGCGCCCTGCGCGACGAGGGCCGGGACGATGTCGCCGCCCATGTCGTGCTTGCTGCCCTCGGTCGTCGAGTCCTTGGTGACTGCGTCGATGAGCGCGTCGGCGGTGAAGACGTAGTTGCCCATGCTCGCGAGCACCTCGTCCGGCGAGTCCGGCAGGCCCTCGGGGTCCGTCGGCTTCTCGAGGAATGCGCGGATGCGGGTCGGGTCGTCGGGCTCGACGTCGATGACGCCGAACTGGTCGGCGTCGGCCTTGGGCTGGCGGATCGCGGCGACGGTGACGCCGGCGCCGCTCGCGACGTGCTGGTCGACCATCTGCGAGAAGTCCATCCGGTACACGTGGTCCGCGCCGACCACCACGACGATGTCGGGCTTCTCGTCGGTGATCGTGTTGAGGCTCTGGAAGATCGCGTCGGCGCTGCCGAGGTACCAGGACTTGCCGATGCGCTGCTGCGCCGGGATCGGGGCGACGTAGTTGCCGAGCATCGTGCTCATCCGCCACGTCTTCGTCACGTGCCGGTCGAGGCTGTGCGACTTGTACTGCGTCAGCACGACGACCTTGAGGTAGCCGGAGTTGACGACGTTCGACAGCGCGAAGTCGATGAGCCGGTAGATGCCCCCGAACGGCACGGCGGGCTTGGCGCGGTCGCGCGTCAGCGGCATCAGCCGCTTGCCCTCCCCACCCGCGAGGACGATGGCCAGGACCTTGGGACCTCCGCTGCGGTACGCCATGCGACCAACCTATGGGGTGATCGGCCTCGTCGGCAGCCCCCGTTCGCCACTACGGTGAAAACCGTGCGCATCGACATCCTGACCAAGGAGTACCCGCCGTCGATCTACGGGGGAGCGGGGGTGCACGTCGCCGAGCTGACCCGGGCCCTGCGGGAACGGGACGACACCGACGTGCGCGTCCACGCCTTCGGGGGCCCGAGGGACGAGGAGGGGACGACGAGCCACCCCGACCTGCCTGAGCTCGAGGGCACCAACGCCGCCCTCAGCACCCTCGGCGTGGACCTGACGATGGCCGCCGCCTGTGCCGGAGCCGATCTCGTCCACTCCCACACCTGGTACGCCAACTTCGCCGGGCACGTCGCCGGCCTCCTCGAGGGCGTGCCGCACGTGCTGTCGGCCCACAGCCTCGAGCCGATGCGGCCGTGGAAGGCCGAGCAGCTCGGCGGTGGCTACCGGCTCTCGTCGTGGGTCGAGCGCACCGCGTACGAGGGCGCGGCGGCCGTCATCGCGGTGAGCGCGGGGATGCGCGAGGACATCCTGCGCTCCTACCCGAGCGTCGACCCCGCCAAGGTCCTCGTCGTGCACAACGGGATCGACGCCGAGCTCTGGCGGCCGAACGACGCCCCGGACGTCGTGCGCCGGCACGGCATCGACCCCGACCGCCCGGCCGTCGTCTTCGTCGGCCGGATCACCCGCCAGAAGGGCCTGCCCTACCTGCTGCGCGCCGCCGCGCAGCTGCCGCCCGAGGTGCAGCTCGTGCTCCTCGCCGGCGCGCCGGACACCCCGGAGATCAAGACCGAGGTCGAGGGGCTCGTCGATGACCTGCGCGCCGAGCGCGACGGCGTCGTGTGGATCAGCGAGATGCTCCCGCGCGACGAGGTGACGGCGGTCCTCAGCGCCTCGTCGGTGTTCGTCTGCCCGTCGGTCTACGAGCCGCTCGGCATCGTCAACCTCGAGGCGATGGCCTGCGAGCTGCCCGTCGTCGCGACGGCGACCGGCGGCATCCCCGAGGTCGTCGTCGACGGCGAGACCGGCTGGCTCGTGCCGATCGAGCAGGTCCAGGACGGCACCGGCACGCCGGTCGACGAGGACCGTTTCGTCGCCGACCTCGCGGCCGCCCTCACCGACGCCGTCTCCGACCTCGACCGCGCGGCCCGTTTCGGCGCCGCCGGCCGGCGCCGGGCCGTCGAGTCGTTCTCGTGGGGCACGATCGCCGAGCGCACCCTCGAGGTCTACCGCGGGGTCGTGGGCTCGTGAGCGACACCCGGCACGACCCCGTCCTCGGCAGCGGCGCCACGCCGGTCAAGGGCGCGCTCGGGCACCTGGTCGCCGTCTTCGACAACCGGATCGCCCAGTCGGTGGTGGCGATCGCGACCGCCACCGGGTGGGAGGCCACGCTGCTCGACGCCGCCCCCGTCGGGGACGGCCTCGGCGCGCTCGGCACCGTCGACGCGCTCGTCGTGTGCAACCACGACGGCGACGGCGCGTACCCGCTCCTCGCCGACGCGCTGCGGGCCGGTGTGCCCTACGTCGCGATGATGGCCAGCCGCCACCGGTCGGCCGCCCTGCTCGAGCAGCTGCGCGGCGAGGGCCTCGACGACGAGCAGCTGGGTCGCCTGCACGTCCCCGCCGGCCTCTCGATCGGGGGCAGCTCGCCCGGCGAGATCGCCCTCTCGGTCGTCGCGGAGGTGGTGGCCGACGGCCACGGGCGGCCCGGCACCCCGATGCGGGCCTCCTGACCGCGCGGCGCGGCCGGCGCGGAGCACGCCGTCAACTAGGGTCGGTGGCATGAGCGACGTCCTGGCCCTCGCCGGTGTCGGCGTCGTGCGCGGCGACACCACCATCCTCGACGACCTGTCGTGGGAGGTGGAGGAGGGCCAGCGCTGGGTCGTCCTCGGCCCCAACGGCGCCGGCAAGACCACCCTCCTGCAGATCGCCGCCGGCCGGATGCACCCGACGACCGGGGTCGCGGGCGTCCTCGGGGAGGTCCTCGGCGCGGTCGACGTCTTCGAGCTACGGCCGCGCATCGGCCTGTCGAGCGCCTCGCTCGCGGAACGCATCCCGCCGCACGAGAAGGTCCGCGACGTCGTCGTCACCGCCTCCTACGGCGTCGTCGGCCGGTGGCGCGAGGCGTACGACGGGATGGACGAGGCCCGCGCCGCCGAGCTGCTCGACGCCCTCGGCGCGAGCCACCTCGCCGAGCGGCGCTACGGGACCCTGTCCGAGGGGGAGCGCAAGCGGGTGCAGATCGCCCGCGCCCTCATGACCGACCCCGAGCTCATGCTCCTCGACGAGCCCGCCGCCGGCCTCGACCTCGGCGGCCGCGAGGACCTCGTGCGCCGGCTCGGGGCGATCGCCGCCGACCTCGCCGCACCCGCCCTCGTCCTCGTGACCCACCACGTCGAGGAGATCCCGCCGCACTTCACCGACGTCCTGCTGCTGCGCGAGGGCCGCGTCGTCGCGCAGGGCCCGATCGAGATCACCCTGACCGCCGAGAACCTCCAGCGCACCTTCGGCATGCCGCTCGAGCTCGAGGTCCGCGGTGACCGCTACGCCGCCCGCGCCCGCTGAGGCGGCAGGGAACCGAGGGCGCCGACCGCGCGTCCGAGCCACGACACCGGAGGGAAGGGGAGGCCGATGGACTGGCTGACCGACAACGCCTGGCTCGGATGGCTGGGCGTCGCACTCGTGCTCGCGGCCATCGAGGCCGCCACCGTCGACTTCGTCTTCGTCATGTTCGCCGGCGGCGCGCTCGCCGGGGCGATCGCGGCGGCGCTCGGCGCACCGTTCTTCTTCCAGGTCGTCGTCGCGGTCGTCTTCGCGATGGTGCTCCTGCTCGTCGTGCGCCCGATGCTCAAGCGCAAGTTCACCGACGCGGTCACCGACCACCACATCGGTGCGGCCGGCCTCGTCGGGCGCGAGGCCTGGGTCCTCCAGGCCGTCACGGAGACCGACGGCCGCGTCAAGCTCGCGGGCGAGACGTGGTCGGCCCGGCTCGCCGAGGGCGGCGCGCCCGCCGGTCCCGGCGACCAGGTCCGGGTCATCGCCATCCACGGCGCGACCGCGATCGTCGTCCCGCTGCCCGCACCCCCGACCACCCCCACCACCTGACCCCGTGCCCCGACCGGGCACCGACGGAAAGGCACCACCATGGACGGAATCGGTCCACTCGTCGTCATCCTGCTGCTCGCGGTCTTCGCGATCATCGTGCTCGTCCGCACCGTGCGCGTCGTCCCGCAGCAGACCGCCCTCATCATCGAGCGCCTCGGTCGCTACTCGCGCACCCTCGAGGGCGGGTTGCACTTCCTCGTGCCGTTCGTCGACATCGTGCGCGCCAACATCGACCAGCGCGAGCAGGTCGTCTCGTTCCCGCCGCAGCCGGTCATCACGAGCGACAACCTCGTCGTCTCGATCGACACCGTCATCTACTACCAGGTGATCGACCCGAAGTCCGCGGTCTACGAGATCGCCAACTTCATCGCCGGCATCGAGCAGCTGACCGTCACGACGCTGCGCAACGTCATCGGCTCGCTCGACCTCGAGCAGACGCTGACCAGCCGTGACCAGATCAACGGCCAGCTGCGTGGCGTCCTCGACGAGGCGACCGGCAAGTGGGGCATCCGCGTCAACCGCGTCGAGCTCAAGGCCATCGACCCGCCCGCCTCCATCCAGGAGTCGATGGAGAAGCAGATGAAGGCCGAGCGCGACCGCCGCGCGGCCATCCTCAACGCCGAGGGCACCAAGGCCAGCCAGATCCTCACGGCCGAGGGCGAGAAGCAGAGCCAGATCCTCCGGGCCGAGGGCTCGGCGCAGGCCCGCATCCTCGAGGCCCAGGGCCAGGCCCGCGCCATCCAGCAGGTCTTCGACGCCATCCACCGCGGCAAGCCGACGCAGAAGCTCCTCGCCTACCAGTACCTCCAGGTGCTGCCGCAGATCGCCCGCGGTGACTCCAACAAGATGTGGATCATCCCGAGCGAGCTGACCGACGCGCTGCGCGGCATCGGCGGGGCGCTCGGCGCCACGAAGCCCTCGGGCGACGGCGGCGACGACGAGTGGGTCGACCCGGGCGAGATGCTCGGCAACGCCTTCGAGGAGACGACGCTCGAGGACCCGAAGTCCGCTCTCGAGCGGGCCCGCGGGCAGGCCGCGCAGTCGAGCAAGGAGGCCGAGGAGCACGCCCAGCCGGCGTCGCGGGTGCAGCCGCCGGTCCGTCCGGGGGCCGACGCCGTGCCGCCGCGCGAGGCGCCCGCGGCCCCGCCCGCCCCGGAGCCGACGGCCGCGCCGCCTGCTCCGCCGGTCGAGCCGCCGCCGGCCCCGCCGGCGCCCCCGGCCCAGCCCTGAGCGACGCGACCGAGCGCCCGGACCCCGTGGGGGGCCGGGCGCTCAGTCGTGGACGACGGCGTCGAGCAGGCCGGGGAAGCGTGCGTCGAGCTCGTCACGCCGCAGCGTGACGACCCGGTGCCGTCCGGCGGGCTCGTTGCGGACGACGCCGGCCTCCCGCAGCGTGCGCAGGTGGTGCGAGAACGTCGACTTCGGGACGCCGGGCTCGCTCTCGCGGCACTCCTCGACGGTCCGCGGGCCCTCCGTCGCGAGCTCGCGCACGAGCGCGAGGCGCGTCGGGTCGCTCAGCGCGAAGAGCACCACGGGGAGCTCGACGGCGGCGAGGTCCGGGTGGTCCATGACGCGGGGGGAGGAGGGCCGGGACAACGGTTCGACTTCCTTGGAATAGTGGCCGGTGGCACGGGGTTCAACGGGGCGAACGGTTCGATGATTCCAGAACGGAGCACGGCGATGTCCCTCCGCCTCACCCCGGCCCCGGCCTTCGTGGTCGTCGGCGCGACCGTGGCCACCTTCCTCGCGGCCTCGAGCGCGCCGAGCCCGCTGTACCCGGCCTACGAGGAGGCCTTCGGCTTCGGCCCGGCGACGCTCACCGTCGTCTTCGCCGTCTACGTCCTCGCCCTGCTCGCCGCGCTCCTGCTCGTCGGGCGGCTCTCGGACCACGTCGGCCGCCGGCCCGTCCTCGCCGCCGCCCTGCTCGTCGAGCTCGGGGCCCTCGCGCTGTTCCTCGGCGCGCAGGGGACAGCAGCGCTCGTCGCCGCCCGGGTCGTCCAGGGGCTCGCGACCGGCGCGGCCATGGGCGTGATGGGCGCCTTCCTCCTCGACCTGCAGCGCCACGGGACCCAGCGCGGCGCCGAAGTCAACGGGGTGGCGCCCCTCGTCGGGCTGGCGCTCGGCGGGGTCGTCGCCGGTGCGCTCGCCGACCTCGCACCCGCCCCGCTGCGCCTGGTCTACGCCGTGCTCGGCGCTCTCGTGCTCGTCCTGCTGCTCGCGGTGCCGTTCCTGCCCGAGACCGCGCCCCGGCGTCCCGGGGCGCTGCGCGCGATGCGCCCGGTCGTCGCCGTCCCCGCGGCGGCCCGCCGGACCTTCACCACGTCGGTGCCCGTCATGGCCGCGACGTGGTCGCTCGGCGGGCTGATGCTGTCGGTCAGCGGCAGCGTGCTCGCGACCCGCTTCGCGGTGCCGGGGCACCTCGTCGCGGGCCTCGTCCTCGGCGCGTTCACCGGGACCGGCGCGCTGGCCTCGTACGTCGGCCGGGAGCGACCGGCCGCCGACCTGCGCCGGTTCGGGCTCGTCGCCCTCGTCACCGGGCTCGTCGCCTTCGTCGCGTCCCTCGTCCTCACCCTCCTGCCGCTGCTCGTGGTCGCGGTCGTCGTCGCGGGGGCCGGGTTCGGCAGCGCCTTCCTCGGTGCGCTGCGTGCGGTCAGCGCGCTGGCGCAGCCGCAGGAGCGGGCCGGGCTGATGTCGGCCGTCTACGTCGTCAGCTACCTCGCGTTCTCGGTGCCCGCGCTCGTCGCCGGTGCACTCACCCTCGCGCTCGGGCTCGACACCACGACAGTCGGATACGCCGTGCTCGTCGGTGTCGTGGCCGCGGCGGCCCTCGCGGTGGAGCTCCGCACTAGGGTGGCCCGGTGTCCCTCGGAGAAGCCCTGCTCGTCGTCCTCGCGGGCATCGGCGCCGGCACCATCAACACCATCGTCGGCTCCGGCACGCTGATCACCTTCCCGACCCTGCTGCTGCTCGGGATCCCGCCGGTCACGGCGAACGTGTCGAACAACATCGGCCTCGTCCCCGGCAGCGTCACGGGCTCGATCGGGTACCGCCGCGAGCTGCGGGGGATGGGTCCGCAGCTGCGTCGCTACGCCCCCATGTCCTTCCTCGGCGGCACCCTCGGTGCGGTGCTGCTGCTCGTCCTCGACCCCGACCTCTTCCGCGCGATCGTGCCGGTGCTCATCGTGCTCGGCCTCGTCCTCGTCGTCGCCGGACCGCGCCTCAACGCGTGGACCGCACGCCGGCGCGAGACGGGGGGCGTGCAGGCCGCGAGCACGCACCGCCGGTTCATGCAGGGAGGGGTCTTCGGTGCCGGGGTGTACGGCGGCTACTTCGGTGCGGCGCAGGGCATCATCCTCGTCGGCATCCTCGGCGCCCTCTCGAGCGACCCGCTCCAGCGCATCAACGGCCTGAAGAACGTGCTCGCCTCGGTCGTCAACTTCGTCGCGGCGCTCGTCTTCGTCCTCGTCGCCCCGGACCAGATCGACTGGCTCGTGGTCCTCCTCATCGCGGTCGGCTCCACGATCGGCGGCGTCGTCGGCTCCACCGTCGGGCGCCGCCTGCCCGCGCCCGTACTGCGGGCGGTCATCGTCGTCGTCGGCGTCGTGGCCGTCGTCAAGCTCGTCGTCTTCCCGTGACGCCGCTCGTCCTCGTCGCGCTCGGGCTGTCGGTCCTCGCGGGCGCGCTCGTCCAGTCGGTCGTCGGCTTCGGGATGTCGGTCGTCGCCGCCCCGCTGGTCGTCCTGCTGGCCCCGGACCTCATGCCGGTGGCCCTTCTGCTGCCGAGCATCACCCTGCCCGTCCTCCAGCTCTCGCACGGCGTCCGCGACCTGGCCCGCGGGCCGCTCGCCCTCGCCCTCGTGGCCAGGGCCGTCCTGACACCCGTCGGGGTGCTCGTCGTCGCGTGGTTCTCGCCGCGGGCCATCGCGGCGCTCGTCGGCGCGCTCATCCTCGTCACCGTCGCCTTGTCGGTCCGCGCGGTCGACCTGCGCCCGACCCGCGCCAACACGCTCGTCGCCGGAGCGGTCTCGGGGGTCTCGGGCACCGCCGCCGCGATCGGGGGTCCCTTCCTCGCCCTGGTCCTCCAGCACGAGCGGCCCGAGCGCGTGCGCTCGACGCTCGCGGCCTTCTTCCTCGCCGGGTCGGGGATGGCGGTGGCGGGGCTGGCGCTCGGCGGCGAGGTCCACCGCGACCAGGTGCTCGCCGGGCTCGCACTCATCCCCTTCGCGCTGGTCGGCTACGCCCTCGCGGTGCCCGTCCGCCGGCGGGTGGACCCCGACCGGTTCCGGCGCCTCGTGCTCGCCTTCTGCGTCGTCGCCGGCCTCGTCGTCATCGCCCGCGCCGTCCTGGCCTAGCCTCGTCCGCGTGCCGACGACCGTCTCCGACCCCGCCGACCCCCGCCTCGCCGACTACGTCTCGCTGACCGACGTCGCCCTGAGACGCCGCCTGGAGCCCGAGGGCGGGCTGTACGTCGCGGAGTCCGAGAAGGTCATCCGCCGGGCCCTCGCCGCCGGGCACCGTCCGCGCTCCTACCTCATGGCCGAGCGCTGGCTCACCGACCTCGCGGACGTCGTCGCCGACGCCGAGGCCGACGGCGTGCCGGTGTTCGTCGGGGCCCACGACGTCATCGAGCGACTCACCGGCTTCCACCTGCACCGCGGCGCGCTCGCGGCGATGCACCGCCCGGCCCTGCCGTCGCTCGCCGAGGTCCTCGACGGCGCCCGGCGGGTCCTCGTGCTCGAGGACGTCGTCGACCACACCAACGTCGGCGCCGTCTTCCGGTCGGCTGCGGCGCTCGGCGTCGACGCCGTGCTCGTCACCCCGCGCTGCGCCGACCCGCTCTACCGCCGGGCCATCCGCGTGTCGATGGGCACCGTCTTCCAGGTGCCGTGGACCCGCGTCGACCCGTGGCCGGGCGGCATCGAGCAGCTGCACGAGCTCGGCTTCCACGTCGCCGCCCTCGCCCTGACCGAGGACTCCGTCGGGCTCGACGAGCTGGCCGCCGACCCGCCCGAGCGGCTCGCGCTCGTCCTCGGCACCGAGGGCGACGGGCTGGCCCGGCGCACCCTGGCCGGGGTCGACACCGTCGTGCGCATCCCGATGGCCGGGGGAGTGGACTCGCTCAACGTCGCCGCGGCCGGCGCCGTCGCCGCCTGGGCCCTGCGCGCCCCGGCTCCACCGGAGGGGTGAGCACGGCATCGGCCGTCTGGACCGAATCCGCGGCGGCGCGTCCGTCGTGCCGGACAGGCGACCCGGGCCGCGGCTAGCGTGGTCGGCACTGGGGAGAGAGAGCCGAGGAGACCCATGAGCCGACCCACCGCACTCGTCGTCGAGGACTCGCCGGAGTTCGCCCGCGTCGCGGCGTCGCTCCTGGAGTCCGAGGGCTTCCGGGTCGTGCAGGCCGACGACGGCGCCGCCGGCGTCGAGGCCGCACGCCGCCACGACCCCGAGGTCGTCCTCCTCGACATCTCGCTGCCCCAGATGGACGGCCTCGAGGTGTGCCGCCGCATTCGCGAGTTCTCCGACTGCTACGTCGTCATGGTGACCGGCCGCTCCGACGAGTTCGACCGCGTGCTGGGCCTGACGATCGGCGCGGACGACTACGTGACCAAGCCGTTCTCGCCGCGCGAGCTGTCCGCCCGCATCCGGGCGATGCGCCGGCGCCCCCGCGTCCACGTCGCCGAGACCGACCTGCGCCGCTTCGGCCCGCTCACCCTCGACCCCGAGGCCCGCGAGGTGCGCCTGCACGGTGAGATCGTCGACCTCACGCGCACCGAGTACGACATCCTCGAGGCCCTCAGCGGCGCGCCGCGCCGCACCTTCAGCCGCGACCAGCTGATGGCCGCCGTCTGGGGACCGAACTGGGTCGGGGACGACCACGTGATCTCCGTGCACCTCGGCAACCTGCGCCGCAAGCTCGGCGAGAGCGCCGGCGACGGCGGGCACATCCGCACGGTGCGGGGCTATGGCTACCGGTTCGAGCCGGCCGAGCCCACCGCGTCGACCGCTGCCGCCGTCGGCTGAGCCCCGCGGGACCGCAGCCGTGTCAGCGGGAGGCGAGCCAGCCGCGCACCGCCTGCTCCGCCTCGGCGGCGCGGGCGGTCATCGCGTCCACGAGCCCGGTGACGGAGGCCCCGTCGCGGGCCGTGTGCTCCATCTCGCGGCAGACGTCCGAGAGCTCGGTGAGCCCCAGCAGGGCGCTCGCCGACTTCAGCGTGTGCGCCACCCGCACGGTGTCCTCGCGCAGGCCCCCGCGGGCCGCCTCGAGCGCTGCGACGCGCGCCGGCAGCTCCTGGAGGTAGACCTGCGCGATGTCGGCCGCGACGCCCTCGTCGCCCATCTGCTCGACGAGGTCGCTCGGCCGGTAGCCGCCCGTCGCCGGCTGGGTGTCGTCCATGGTCGTCCTCCCGGGGTGTCGGCGGCCCATCCTAGGAACCACGCCTCGCGGACGCACGGTACGTCGTCCCGGACGGCCTTGAGGCGATCTTGAGATGACAGTCGCCGAGAATGGAAATTCGTCCGTCACCGTCGTCACCATGACCACCACGCCCTCGCGCGCGCTCGCCGCCGCCGCCGCCCTCGCGGCCCTCGCCGTCCTGCCGCTCTCCGGCTGCGCCTCGCCCGCCGCCGCGGGCGCCACGAAGGCCGCCACCTCCACGACCACCTCGGCCGCCCCCGAGCCCAAGGGCTACACCGTCGTGACCCAGCCCAGCCTGCGCCCGGGCGACCCGGTGCCCCGGCCCACCGAGAAGGTCGTCCTCACCATCACCGGCAAGACCGTGCAGGGTGGCGAGGTGCGCCTGGACCTGCCGACGATCGAGCGCCTCGGCCTCGTCGAGTACTCCGTGGACGACAAGCAGGCCGAGGGCCACCGCGTGACCTTCCGCGGCGTCCTCCTGCGCTCGCTGCTCGACTACGTCGGCGCCGAGGACAGCGCGACGCTGCACACCCTCGCGCTCAACGACTACGCCGTCGACGTCCCGGCCTCCGACGCCTTCGACTACCCGACGATGCTCGCGACCTCGGCCGACGGCCGGCGGATGACCGTCGAGCACTACGGCCCGACCCGCATCGTCTACCCGACCGACTCCTTCGACCTCGACCCCGTGACGTACGACCCGCGCTGGACGTGGCAGCTGAAGGAGATCGAGGTCCGGTGAGCCTCTCGGGGCTGTGGGAGTTCGCGGAGGGCCGGACCCGCATCCTCGTCGCCCTCGTCATCCCCGCCGTCCTCGCGGTCGGTGGGACCGTCGGGCTGAGCATCCTGACGATGAACGCGACGCGTGAGCTGAGCGCCAACGTCAGGCTGACCCAGGACCTCGTCGACGGGAACGTCCGGACGCTGAGCCAGGCGCAGCGCGAGCTGCTGCGGCTCGAGGACGCGGTCGTCGACGGCCCGGTCGACCCCGACGTCCTCGAGCTGCGCCGCTCGCTCGCCGCCCAGCGGATCCAGGAGGGGACCCTCGACTACCAGGGCCGCACCCTCGGTGACGCGCGCCTGCTGGCGCGCTCCCGCGAGCTCGCCCAGGTGTGGCGTGACGGTCCGGACCGGCAGGTGCAGGCGCTCGTCGCGAACCCGACCTCGATGAGCGGGGCCGACCGCGTCCGCCTGAGCAGCGAGATCCAGGAGCTGGAAGGGCAGTACAACACCCTCGTCTCCGAGGCCGAGAACGTCCGCAAGCAGAACGCCGCGGTCGCCAACAACGCGACCGCCGGGCTGGTCAGCGACACCCGGCTGCTCCTCGGCGGCCTCGTGCTCACGCTCGTCGCGCTCGCCGTGCTCGTCGCCGGCATGGTCTACGTCCTCTACGCCGCACGCCGGGCCCAGCTGGTGCAGACCGCCCGTCTGCGCGAGGCGCGCGCCCAGCTCCAGCGGACCTCGGTCGCCGTCCAGGCCACCGACAACCTCGTCGTCGTCACCGACCCCAAGGGCCACGTCGAGTGGGTCAACGACGCGTTCACGCGGCGCACCGGCTACACCCTGGAGGAGGTCGAGGGCCGCAGCCCCGGCCGCGTCCTCCAGGGGCGCGACACCGACCCCGAGACGGTGCGCCGGATGCGCGAGTCGATCCGTCGTCAGGAGCCCTTCACCGCCGAGGTCCTCAACTACGCCAAGGACGGGAGCAGGTACTGGGTGTCCCTCGACGTCTCGCCGATCCGCGACGGCGACGTCGTCACCGGCTTCGTCGGCGTCGAGACCGACATCACGAACCGTCGTCTCACCGAGGAGAACCTGCGCCGGGCCAAGGAGACGGCCGAGGAGTCCGCGGAGGCCAAGCAGCGCTTCCTCGCGAGCATGAGCCACGAGATCCGCACCCCGCTCAACGCGGTCATCGGCCTGACCGACCTCCTCCAGGACACCGCCCTCGACGAGCAGCAGCGCTCGTACGTCAGCACCGCCCACCAGAGCGGACGGCACCTGCTCGCGATCGTCAACGACATCCTCGACTTCAGCGCCCTCGAGAGCGGCGAGCTCGAGATGGAGTCCACCTCGACCGACGTGCGTGCGCTGGTCCAGGACGTCTGCACGATGTTCACGACGAAGGCCGAGCGCCGGGGGCTGTCGCTGTGGTGGTCGGTGGACCCCGACGTCCCCGAGCTCGTCTGCAGCGACCTCGTCCGCCTGCGCCAGGTGCTCATCAACCTCGTCGGCAACGGGCTGAAGTTCACCGAGCGCGGTGGCGTGCGGATCCGCGCGAGCTACCTCGCGGCCGCGCCCCTCCTGCGCCCCGACGCCGAGACCGCCCCCGGCACGCTCGTGCTCGAGGTGGTCGACACCGGGATGGGCATCCCCGCGGACCGGCTCTCGCGGATCTTCACCGCCTTCGCCCAGGGGGACGCGTCGACGACGCGCACCCACGGCGGCACCGGGCTGGGCCTCGCGATCTGCGCCCGCATCGCCCAGCGGCTCGGCGGCGAGATCCAGGTCGAGTCGACGGTCGGCGAGGGCTCGTCGTTCACGTTCTCGCTGCCCGTGCTCGGCTGCGCCAACGGCACCGCCGGGGCCACGGTGGGCGAGCTCGAGGACGAGGTGGTCGTCGTCGAGGACGAGACCCACGACCTGCGGCTGCTGCTCGCCGAGGACGACCCGGTCAACCAGATGGTCGCCATCCACATGCTGCGCCGGCTCGGCATCGAGGCCGACGTCGCCGGCGACGGCATCGAGGCGCTCCAGGCCCTCTCGGCGCACCGCTACGACGTCGTCCTCATGGACGTCAACATGCCCAACCTCGACGGCGTCCGCGCGACGGAGCAGCTGCGCGTCCGTCCGGGGCCGCAGCCGCGGATCATCGCCCTGACGGCCAACGCCGCCGAGGGCGACCGGGAGCGGATGCTCGCGGCGGGCATGGACGACTACCTGAGCAAGCCGTACACGCTGGCCGACCTCGAGAAGATCCTCGCGCCGGTCCGCGCGGGCTGACGCCCGGGGCGGTCAGCGCACGAGGCGGTCGAGCAGCCGCTCGACCTCGGCGGCCGGGTCCGCGGCGGACCCGCCGTGGACCGGGCCGGGCTGGAGGACGGTCGAGCGCGGCGCGCTGAGCCACCCGAAGCGCTTGCCCTGGGTCGTCAGCGTCGCGTCCACGCCGGCCGGGGGCCGCTCGCACATGCCGCCCACCGCGTCGAGCGCCCCGCGCAGGCCCTCGAGGTCGGCGTCGGGCGCGAAGGCCCGGATGCGGTCCTCGTCGAGGTGCCACGCGCAGCGCAGGACGCCCGCGGACTGGGAGTGCAGGACGACGCCGACGTTGAGGCACTCGCCCCGGTCGACGCGCGGCACGAAGCGCACGACGACGTACTGGTAGGCGTGACTCACGGCGCACCCTCCAGCCACGCGGCGGGCGCGGCCAGGCGCATCCCGAGGTGCTCGCGGTAGGCGGCGCGGACGGCGTCGAGGTCCGGGAGGCTCGCCGTGGTCTCGAGCCACTCGTCCGGCACCTCGTCGACGACCTCGCGCAGGACGTCGTCGGTGAGGAGCGGGGCGAGCCGCTCGTGCGCCGCACGCACGGACCCGGCGACGGGCGCCAGGACGTGGCCGCTCGCGTCGAACGGCTGGGCGACGAAGCGCCCGACGTCCGGCGGGCGGCTCGGCCAGGAGTGGTGGAACCACAGGGCCGCCCCGTGGTCGATCGCCCACGCCCGCCGGTGCCAGACGAGGAGGTTGGGGTTGGCCCACGTCCGGTCGACGTTGGCCGTGTAGGCGTCGAGCCAGAGGACGGCCGCGGCGTCCTCCGCGCTCGGCGGTCGCGAGCCGTCGTAGCCGAAGGCCCCCGGCAGGAAGTCGACGCCGAGGTTGCGGCCCGGGCTGGCGTTGAGCAGGTCCTGGACCTCCTCGTCGGCCTCGTAGCGGGCGATCGCGCTCGGCAGGTCGACGACGGCCAGGCGTGGGGTCGGGATGCCGACCCGGCGGGCGACTTCGCCGACGAGCACCTCGGCGACGAGGACCTTGCGGCCCTGCCCGGCGCCGGTGAACTTGACGACGTAGGTCCCGAGGTCGTCGGCCTCGACGAGACCGGGCAGCGAACCGCCCTCCCGCAGAGGGGCGACGTAGCGCACGGCGGTCACGGACTCGAGCACCCGACCACCCTACGGCAGCCGTTTAGGGTGGTCGGATGACCACGCAGGAGCGCAGGCTGGCCGGCCGCTACGTCCTCGACACGCCCATCGGGCGCGGCGGGATGGGCGAGGTGTGGCGCGCCACCGACACCGTCCTCGGGCGGCAGGTGGCGGTCAAGACGATCGACCTCACCCGCGTCCCCGACGAGTCCGGCGCGGTGCGGTTCGAGCGCGAGGCCCGCGTGACCGCCGGCCTCAACCATCCGAACGTCGTCACCGTGCACGACACCGGAGTCGAGGGCGACACCGCGTACCTCGTGATGGAGCTGTTGCCCGGGCCGAGCCTCGCCGAGCGGCTGCGGGAGGGCCCGTTCGCAGTCGACGACGTCGTCGACGTCGTCCGCCAGGTCGCGGGCGCCCTGCAGGCGGCGCACGCCCGCGGGCTGGTCCACCGCGACATCAAGCCGGCGAACGTCGTCACGGCGGACGACGGCCGCCTGCGGGTGCTCGACTTCGGCATCACCCAGCTCGGCGACGCGTCGACCCAGCAGGCGCTCACCGCCACGCACACCGTCATGGGGACGGCCGAGTACCTCTCGCCGGAGCAGGCGATGGGCGGGCGCGTCGACGGGCGGGCCGACCTCTACGCGCTCGGCTGCCTCGCGTTCGCGCTGCTGACCGGTGAGCCGCCCTTCTCGGGCCCCACGGCGGTGGCGACGATGATGATGCACACCCACGACCCGGTGCCCGACGTGCGCGACCTGCGCCCCGACACCCCGGCCTGGCTGGCCGGCCTCGTGTCGTCGCTGCTCGCCAAGGACCCCGCCGACCGCCCCGCCGACGCGGGCGCCGTCCTCGCCGCCGTCGACGCGCGTCGCGCTCCCGCCGGAGGTGCTGCGGCCGCCGGAGGCGCGGCAGCCGCGACGACCGTCCTGCCCGCCGGTGGGGCCGACCGCACCCAGCGGCTGTCGGGCACCCCGCCGCCCCCGCCCCCGCCGCCGACGACCGGGATGCCGACCGGTCTGCCGCCGCGCGAGCCGGAGCGACGACGCGGCTCGTCCACCCCGTGGGTTCTCGCGCTCCTCGCGCTGCTCGTCGTCGGCCTCGTGGGCTGGTACCTCGTCACCTCGCAGGACGACACCGGGGGCGCCGACGCCTCGCCGAGCACCTCGCCCACCGCGTCGGCCGAGCAGTCGACCCCGGAGCAGTCGACGCCCGACGAGACCACGCCCGAGCCGGACCCCACGACGGCCTCGCCCGAGCCCACCCCGAGCGAGACCGCCTCCGACACACCGACCGACACCGCACCCGACGGCGCGCCGGTCACGGACGCCTATGCGTCGCTCCAGGACGCGGTCGACCAGGCCGCCGCGGACGGCACGGTGGACGCCAAGGTGGTGCGTGACGTCCAGCGGCACGCGCAGGCTACGGAGCGGGCGCTGTCCGACGCCGACGCGCGCAAGGTCTCCGACGAGGCGCAGAAGCTCGCGGACTCGTACGCGAAGGCGGTGCAGGACGGCTCGGTGTCGGCCGACGCCGCCGGGACGCTCGACCCGCTCGTCCAGGCGGTGCTCGACGCGGCCGACGCCTACGCGGGCGGCTGACGCGGCGGGGCGTCTGACCCCGCCCACGACAAAGGCCCCGAACCTGTGGTTCGGGGCCTTCGTCGTCGTGCTCTGCTGTGTCCGAGGGGGGACTTGAACCCCCATGCCCTATACGGGCACTAGCACCTCAAGCTAGCGCGTCTGCCAATTCCGCCACCCGGACGAGTGGTGTTCTTCGGGCCCTGGGGAGGCCGTCCGACAGCGCGAAACATTACACGGTCACCGGCCCGGAACCGAAATCGCCCCTGCCGCGCCGAGGCTCCTAGGGTGGGGGACATGACCGACACGCTGCGCCCCGAGGACGAGGTCGTCCGGATCTGCCAGGAGCTGATCCGCATCGACACGAGCAACTACGGCGACGGGAGCGGTCCCGGTGAGGCCGAGGCGGCCGCCTACGTCGTCGAGCAGCTGCGCGAGGTCGGCCTCGACCCGCAGACCTACGAGTCCGAGCCGGGGCGGGTCACCGTGGCGGTCCGCATCCCCGGTGCCGACCGCGAGCGCGGCGCCCTGTGCGTCCACGGCCACCTCGACGTCGTGCCCGCGAACGCCGCGGACTGGTCCGTCGACCCGTTCGCGGGGGAGGAGCGCGACGGCTGCGTCTGGGGCCGCGGCGCCGTCGACATGAAGGACATGGACGCGATGATGCTGGCCTCGGTCCGCGACATCGCCCGCCGCGGCGTCGTGCCGCCGCGCGACCTCGTCGTCGTCTTCTTCGCCGACGAGGAGGCCGGTGGCGTCCAGGGCTCGCACTTCATGGTCGAGCAGCACCCCGAGGTCTTCGAGGGCGTCACGGAGGCGATCAGCGAGGTGGGCGGCTACAGCGTCACGGTCACCGACCGTGACGGCCAGGAGCGCCGCACGTACCTGCTGCAGACGGCCGAGAAGGGCATCGCCTGGCTGCGGCTCACCGCCACCGGGCGCGCCGGGCACGGGTCGGTGCCCAACGACGAGAACGCGATCGTGCGCCTGGCCGAGGCCATCGCCCGGATCGCGGCGCACAAGTGGCCGCGCGAGTACATCCCGTCGGTGCGCACGCTGCTCGACGGGCTCTCGGAGCTGACGGGCACCGGCTGGTCCGACGAGGACCTCGAGGACCTGCTGGAGCACCTCGGCGGCGCGCAGGGCTTCGTGCGGGGCACCCTGCAGGACACGAGCAACGTGACGATGCTCGACGCCGGGTACAAGCACAACGTCATCCCGCAGCACGCCTCGGCCAACGTCGACTGCCGCTTCCTGCCCGGGCACGAGGACCTGCTCATGGACACCCTGCGCGAGCTGGCCGGGGAGCACGTGCAGGTCGAGGTGCTCCACCGCGACATCGCCCTCGACGCGCCGTTCGACGCCCCGCTCGTCGAGCGGATGGTCGACGCGCTGCGCACCGAGGACCCGGACGCCGAGGTGCTGCCGTACTGCCTCTCCGGCGGCACGGACAACAAGGCGCTGTCGCTGCTCGGCATCACCGGCTACGGGTTCGCCCCGCTGCGGCTGCCGGCCGACCTCGACTTCGCCCCGATGTTCCACGGCATCGACGAGCGGGTGCCGACGGACTCGCTGCGCTTCGGCACCCGGGTCCTCGGCCGGCTGCTCGAGACCTGCTGAGCCGCGCCGGCGGCGTCGTCAGACGGCGATGTCGTAGGTGCGGCGAGCGCGGATGATCTTGCGGCGCAGCCAGGTGCGGGTCAGCCCACCCATGTAGGTGCGGGTGGTCGCCAGCTCCCAGTGCCCGTACTCGGCGTGCTCGGTCAGGGCACGGCGGATGTCGTTGCGCTTCACCTCGCGCCCGAAGCTCAGGACGAGGTACTCGTAGTCGGCCACCGACACATTCTGCGCCAGGACCGGTACGGTTCGGGACATGGCCTCGGACCCGCGCGCCGCGCTCGCCCACCTCGTGTCCGCTCTCGAGCGGCACCTGGAGGCCGCGAGCACCCGGCGCGGTGAGGACGACCCGACCGTCGTGGCCGCCTACGAGGACGTCGCCGACGCCTTCGAGGAGTACGACGGCGCCCTCTACGACGCCTACGGCGAGATGACGCCGCTCGACGTCTACGCCGGGGACGACGACGAGGACCTCGACGACCACGACGACGAGGACGGCGACCGCGCCCGGATCTACTCCGGTCTCGACGACGACGAGTTCGACGACGAGGACGACGACGACGAGAAGGACGACTGAGCCCTCGTCCGCACCGGCCGCGGGTCAGGCGTGCTCGGCCGAGACCTCGTCGAGCGCGTCGACGATCTGCTCCGGGAGGTCGAGGCCTTCGGAGGCCAGGAGCACGCTGAGCTGGCCCGGGGTGCGCGGACCGACGACGGGCGCGACGACGCCCGGTCGGTCGCGGACCCACGCGAGCGCGACGACGGCCGGCGCGACGCCGAGGCCGTCCGCCGCGGTGCGCACGGCGTCCACGACACCGCGGGTGTGGTCGCCGACGTGCCGTCCGGCGAACCGCGAGAACTCCTCCGAGGCCAGCCGCGAGTCGGCGCTGACCCCGGCGCGGTAGCGCCCGGTGAGGACGCCGCGGCCCAGCGGCGACCAGGGGAGGAGGCCGAACCCGAGCGAGGCCGACGCCGCGACGAGCTCGCGCTCGGGGCGTCGCTCGACGAGGGAGTACTCGACCGAGTCGACGGCCAGCGGGACGCCGGCGTCCTGGAGGAGCGACATCGTGCGGGCGGCCTGCCAGCCGACGTGGTTGGAGACGCCGACGTACCGGGCCCGTCCGCTCTGCCAGGCGTGCACGAGGGCGCCGACGGTCTCCTCGAGCGGCGTCTCGTCGTCCCAGGTGTGCGCGAGCCAGACGTCGACGTGGTCGGTGCCCAGGCGGCGCAGCGACAGCTCGAGCTGGTGGAGCATCGTGCGGCGGGAGCAGTCGACGACCCGCTGCCCCGTTGATCGGCTGATGCCGGACTTGGTCATGAGGACGACCTCGTCGCGGTCCGGGCCCCGGAGGAGCTCGCCGAGCAGCTCCTCGGCCGCCCCGCCCGCATAGCCGTGGGCGGTGTCGACGAGGGTGCCACCGGCGGACCGGAAGGCCGTGAGCAGGTCCTTGGCGTCCTCCGCCGACGTCCGGGTGCCCCACGCCATCGTCCCCAGGCCGAGCCGCGAGACGGTGAGTCCGGTGGCTCCGAGGCGACGCGTCTCCATGGCCGCGACCCTACCCGCGCGCGTCGACCGGCCTGCGCCACACCGAGACGTGGCTCTCGCTGTCCGCGGTGAAGGGTGCACCCCGCCAGTCGGCGCTGCGCCGCTCCGGCTCCATCCCGGCGAGGCGGGCCATGAGGTCGCACTCGGACGGCCAGACGTAGCGGAAGTGGTGGTCGCCGTACCGGAACGAGCCGTCGGGCTCGCGCGTGAAGTGGTGCGAGGTGGCCTCCTGGGTCGCCGGGTCGTAGGTGTCGAACCCCACGTGGCCGGGCGAGACGTCGAACGGTACCGCCGTCTGGCCCGGAGGCAGCCGGCGCAGGGCGGGCACCCCGATCTCCACGACGAAGCGTCCTCCGGGTCGCAGGTGCCGAGCGGCGTTACGGAACACCTCGACCTGCTCGTCCTGGGTGCGCAGGTTGCCGAGGGTGTTGAACACGAGCAGGACGAGCGAGAACGTGCCCGGTGTCCCGGCGCTCGCACCTGCCATGTCGCCGACCGTCACCGGGAGGTCGGGGCGCTTGCGGTGCAGGACGTCCACCATGGGCTCGGAGAGCTCGATGCCGTGCACCTCGAGACCCCGCTCGGCGAGAGGGATGGCCACCCGCCCGGTCCCCACGGCCAGCTCGAGGACCGGACCGTCCCCGGCGAGGGCGGCCAACGCGTCGACGGCGGGGTCGAGGACGTCGGGGGCGAACATCCCGGCCGAGGCCTCGTCGTAGCGCTCGGCCGTCGCGCGGTCCCACAGGTCGCTGCTCGTCATCGGGACCACGATGCCGTCGGCCGCCGCTGCCCGCCAGCGGGTTTCCGCTGCCGCTGCCGCGCCGGGGAGCGACGGCCGACCTATGCTCGGCCTCGTGAAGGTGGTCATCCCGGGGGGAACCGGTCAGGTCGGAGGCATCCTGCGCAGGGCGCTCGCGGCGTGCGGGCACGAGGTCGTCGTCCTCAGCCGCAGCCCGCAGCAGCTCGAGGGCGGGGTGCGGCACGTCGTCTGGGACGGGCGGACGGTGGGGGAGTGGGCGCGCGAGGTCGACGGTGCCGACGCGGTCGTCAACCTCGCGGGTCGCACGGTCAGCTGCCGATACACCGAGCGCAACCTGCGGCAGATGATGGACTCGCGCGTCGACTCGACCCGCGCCGTCGGCCGGGCCCTCGAGGCGGCCGCCGCGCCGCCGCGGGTCTGGCTGCAGATGAGCACCGCGACGATCTACGCCGACCGCCGCGACGGCGCGCACGACGAGGCGACGGGGGTCATCGGCGGTCACGAGCGGGGGGTCCCGGACTACTGGGAGTACAGCGTGCGCATCGCGCGGGCGTGGGAGGCGGCGCAGCAGGAGGCCGACCTGCCGCACACCCGCCGGGTGGCCCTGCGCGCCGCGATGGTCATGAGCCCGGACCGGGGCGGGGTCTTCGACGTCATGTCGTGGATGGCCCGCCTCGGGGTCGGTGGGCCGGTGGCCGGGGGAGGGCAGTACGTGTCGTGGATCCACGACGCCGACTTCGTCCGGGCGGTGCTCCTGCTCCTCGAGCGTGACGACCTGGACGGCCCCGTCAACCTCGCCGCCCCCGGCCCGGTGACCCAGCGCGCCCTGATGCGTGGCCTGCGCCGGGCGTGGGGCGGGCGCCCGGGCCTGCCGGCCACCGCGTGGATGGCCGAGCTCGGGGCGCTGGCCCTGCGGACCGACACCGAGCTGCTCCTCAAGAGCCGCCGGGTCGTGCCCGGCCGCCTGCTCGACGCCGGCTTCGAGTTCGAGCACCCGACGTGGGACGAGGCGGCGCGAGACCTGGCCGGCCGCCGCCGAGGGCGCGGCGCGACGGGGCCCGTGCGTGTGCTCGCTCAGAAGGGCGGGGCTGCGCCGGGGTCGTGACCGCCTCGGACGACCGTGCGCCGGTGCGGCGGCGGGTCGACCGAGGGCCATCCCGACACGTGGTGCACCTCGACCCGGCAGCCGTCGCGTGGTCGCCCGGCCAGGGCGGCGGACTCGAGCCGGTGCTCGAGCGCCGAGTGCGGTCCGTCGGGGACGGCGAGACGTGGTGCGGCCATGGAGGGCGGCACCGGATTCTCGTCCTCGGCCCGTCGCAGGACGAGCCCGGGCGGGTCGGGCGGTCGCGTGGTCCGGGTGAGGCCGGCCGGGTCGAGCCACGTGAGCTCGCCGTCGGCCGCGAGCCTCACCCGCCACCCCGGACGCTGCTTGACGCGGTGGTGTCGACGGCAGAGGCAGACGAGGTTGGCGGCGTCGGTGGGGCCGGCCGGCCAGGGACGGACGTGGTCGACGTCGCAGAACCGCGCCGAGACACGGCAGCCGGGGAAGCGGCAGCGCCGGTCCCGGTCCCGGACGAACGCGGCGAGGCGGGCGCCGGGGCGGTAGGCGGCCGTGGCCAGCCATCCGGCCTCGACGAGCACCGGGTCGGGGCCACCGGGGCCGACGACCTCGACGAGCGCGTCGGCCGGGAGGTCCGCGACGGCCGCGGAGTCCATGACGACCCGGACCTCGACCGAGGCGTGGGCGACGACGAGGTCGGTCAGCGCCTTGGCCCGGGCCCGGTCGATCGTGGCGCAGGTGCCGTCGGCCACGTAGCGCTGCGCGAGGTCGTCGACGGCGGCCCAGGCCGCGCACGCCTCCTCCGACGGGAAGGTGCCGAGCCAGGTGTCGACCCCGGGCTCGTCGGCCCAGCGCCGCAGCGAGGAGGCCGCACGCGCGCGCACCGCTCGCTGCCGGAGCAGGTCCGGGGAGAGGCGGGCGAGAAGGCGACGGACCCTGCGCCGGAGCCGGCTCGCGTCCTCCCGCTCGAACCACGGTGCGACGGCGTCGACGACCGTGCGGGCGACGTCGGCCGGTGCCTCCTCGAGCTCGCGCGCCACGACCGTGGCGCGGTGGGCGTCCAGCGCGCCGGAGGCCATCGCCGTGTGCAGCCCGCCCAGCCCCGTGCACCTTGGGCTGCCCTGGGGTCCGTCGGCGGCCCGGCGGACGGCGTCACGGACCCGCGACTCGGCGGCCTGCGGCGACAGGTGGAGGATGCCGCTGACCACGGCGGCTGCGTCGAGGGAGACGTGCCCGGGCGCCCGGTGCGTCTCGACGAGCTCGCCGTCGTCGAGCACCATCGGCTCGATGGCGGAGAGGCGCACGAGCACCTCGTCCTGGCGCGCGGTGGCGACGTCGACGAGTGAGCGCAGGGCGCCGAGCGCCTTCGCCCACTCCGCGCTCGACCCCGACGAGGCGGCGAGCGGACCGACCGAGGCGAGCGCCTCACGGGCGCTGCGCACGGCATCGAGCACGTCCTGCGGTGCGGCTGTGGTGGTCATCGGCTCCCCCTCCCCTCGTGCCCCCATCCTACCGGCGGGCACCGACAGCCATCACGGTCTCCACAGCCCGATCCGGCCTCACCGCAACCTCTTTCGCACCACAGGACCGATCGGACGCAGGGCGCCGGCACCGTCGGACCCTCCACGCCCGGGCGGGTGGGGCTAGCCTGCGGTCATGCGTCTGGGACTGGCCGGCGGGTACGCCGGGATGGGCATGGGTGAGGACCTCCTCGACCTCGTGCAGGAGGCCGACCGGCTCGGCTACGCGTCCGTGTGGGTGGCCGAGGCCTACGGGTCCGACAGTCCGACGGTCCTCGCGTGGCTCGCCGCGCAGACCGAGCGGATCGGGCTGGGCGCGGGTGTCATGCAGATCCCGGCCCGCACCCCCGCGATGACGGCGATGACCGCGGCGACCCTCGACACCCTCTCCGGGGGACGCTTCCTCCTCGGGCTCGGGGTGTCCGGGCCGCAGGTGAGCGAGGGCTGGCACGGGGTGCGCTTCGCCGACCCGCTCGGCCGCACCCGCGAGTACGTCTCCATCGTTCGGTCGGCGCTGCGCCGCGAGGCCGTCAGCCACGACGGCGAGCACTTCACGCTGCCGCTGCCCGACGGCGCCGGCAAGGCCCTGCGCCTGACGATCCACCCTCCGCGGCAGGACCTCCCCGTCTACCTCGCCGCCGTCGGCCCGCGGAACCTGCGCCTCGCCGGCGAGGTCGCCGACGGGTGGCTCGCCGTCTTCCTCTCGCCCGAGCACTCGGCCGACCAGTTCGCGTCCGTGCGCGAGGGGCGCGAGAAGGCCGGCCGGGGCACGCCCGAGGACCCGATGGCCGGCTTCGACACCGTCGCCTCGGTCCCCGTCGTCGTCACCGACGACCTCGAGGCCGCCCGCGCCGCCGTCGCCCCGTACACGGCCCTGTACATCGGGGGGATGGGCAGCCGGGAGCAGAACTTCTACAACCGGCTGGCCCGCCGGATGGGGTTCGACGAGGCCGCCGACACCATCCAGGACCTCTACCTCGCCGGCCGGCCCCGCGACGCCGCCGACGCCGTGCCGATGGAGCTCGCCGACGCGACGGCCCTCCTCGGCCCGCCCGAGCGGATCGCGGAGCGCGTCGGTCGGTACGCGGACGCGGGGGTCACGACCCTCTCGGTGGCGCCGTACGCGCGGACCACCGAGGAGCGGCTCGCCGTCCTGCGGTTGATGGCCGACGTCGTCCGCTGAGCGCGGCGTTTGGGCGATGACGGGGTGCGCCCCCTAGTCTCGTCGGGTGCCCGTCGAGCTCTCCTACTTCCAGGCCGTCGTCCTCGGCGTCGTCGAGGGACTCACCGAGTTCCTCCCGATCTCGTCGACCGGACACCTCACGATCGCCGAGCACCTGCTGGGGCTCCCCGTCGACGCCAACGCGGTGACGGCGTACACGGCCATCATCCAGATCGGTGCCATCGCCGCGACGTTCCTCTACTTCGCGCGCAAGATCGGCCGCCTGTTCATGGCGTGGGTGAACGGGCTGCGCGACACCGCAGCCCGCGAGGTGCGCGACTACCGGCTCGCGTGGGTGGTCATCGTCGGGTCCATCCCGGTCGGCCTCGTCGGCTTCGCCCTCAAGGACGTCATCTCCGGGCCCCTGCGCAGCCTCTGGGTCGTCGCCGTCGCCCTCGTGGTGTGGAGCGCGGTCATCTGGTGGGCCGAGTCGCGCCACGACGCGCTCGAGGCCGCGGGCACCCAGCGCGACGAGACGCAGCTGACGCTCAGGGACGGCCTCGTCATCGGCCTCGTCCAGTGCTTCAGCCTCATCCCCGGCGTCTCCCGTTCGGGCGCGACGATCTCCGCCGGGCTCGCCCGCGGTATCAACCGCGTGACGGCGACCGAGCTCTCGTTCTTCATGGCCATCCCGGCCCTCACCGCCGCCGGCCTCTTCGAGCTCGTCGACGCGTGGGACGACCTCAAGGTCCTCGGCGCCGGTCAGATGCTCGTCGGCATCGTCGTCGCGTTCGTCACCGCCTACGCCTCGATCGCGTGGCTGCTGCGGTTCGTGGCGAGCAACTCGCTGCGCCCCTTCGTCTGGTACCGCGTGGCCCTCGGTCTCGTGCTCGCCGGCGCCCTCGCGGCGGGCCTCATCACCGCGACCTGACCGGCCCCTCGCGCCCGCCCCACGACGACCGACTGTCGATGCGAGGGTTCGCGGCGACGTCCGAGCCATGGCAGGAGGGTGCGGGAGTCGACGGACCGCATCGCCACCCAGGTGGCGCGGACGTCGGCCCGTGAGGGGGATGCATCCGCGTCACCTGCCGATCCCAGCGTCGGCACCGGGTTGACGCGGTTCCTCGCGCGGTTCCAGAGAAGGGTCGGCCCTGGGCGCGGCGTGCACGCGCGGAAACTGAGCTGGGGCTGGTCGATCGAGATGTCGAGCTCACGCGAGTGGCCGTCTGCGTCGGTGATCGTCACCGGGCCGAAGTGATCATGACATCGGATGCTCCGCTGCCGCGGTAGAAGCTCAGGTCCGCAGGGGACAGGTGACTCGGTCGTCCTCGACCGTCGAGACAACACCGTCCCCGGAGCCTCCCACGCTGGAACCGGCGTACTCGGCATCGCTCCGGGGCGCGTGAAGGGCGTGCGTGCGCCAGGGCGATGTGCGGCAGATGAGGGCGGCTGAGCAACCGCGTCGTCACTGGGGTGACGCGGATGTTGGCGCGGGACGCGGATGTATCCGCGTCCTCCGTGAGCTTCCGCGTCGTCACCGTGACGGCGCGAAAGTTCACGCCGATCGCGATGTCCGTTGAAACGGCCGGGCGGGGCCTGCGACGGGCGCACGGTCGGGGTCAGAGCCAGCCGGCGCGCTTGAAGAGCCTGAAGAGCGTCGCGCACCCGAGCGCCATGACGCCGAGCACGACGAAGTAGCCGTAGTGCCAGCGCAGCTCGGGCATGTTGTCGAAGTTCATCCCGTAGATCCCCGCGATCATCGTCGGGAGCGCGGCGATGGCGACCCAGGCCGAGATGCGGCGCATGTCGTCGTTCTGCTGCACCGACACCTGGGCCAGGTGCGCCGAGAGGATGCCCGACAGCAGGTCGTCGTAGGACTCGACGTGGTCGAGCACCGACTGCAGGTGGTCCGAGACGTCGCGCAGCTGCAGCCGCAGCTCGCCCTCGGGCACAGGGCTGCGCGGCGAGTGGTGGAGCATCTTCAGGGGCTCGGCCAGGGGCAGGACCGCGCGCCGGAACTCCAGCACCTCGCGCTTGAGGCGGTAGATGACCGCCGTGTCGGTGCGGGCGTCGGAGAAGACGGCCGTCTCGATCTCGTCGAGGTCGGTCTGCACCTCGGCGTCGATCTCGACGTAGCCGTCGACGACCCGGTCGAGCACGCCGTGGAGGACGGCGAGGGGCCCGCCGCGCAGCAGTTCGGGGTCGGCCTCGAGGTGGGCCCGGATGCCGGTCAGCGGGGTCAGCTCGCCCCGGCGGACGGTGACGACGAAGTGGTCGCCGACGAAGACCATCACCTCGCCGGTCTCGATGTCGGAGGTGCGGTCGATGTACCGCAGCGGCTTGAGGACGACGAAGACGGTGCCGTCGTAGAGCTCGACCTTGGCGCGCTGGCGCCCCTTGACCGCGTCCTCGACGGCGAGCGGGTGCAGCTGGAGCTCGACGTTGACGTCGTCGAACTCCTCCTGCGTCGGGTCCTTGAGACCGATCCAGAGGAACGAGGTGGGGTCGCCCGAGGCACGCAGGCCCTCGAGCTCGTCGGACAGGTCACCGCAGGTGCGGCGGTGCCCGTCCTCGTAGATGGCGCGGTCGACGATCACGGTGGCCATTGTGGGTGACGCGCGGGCCGAGCACGGGGTGCGACGCCTACAGTTCACTCTCGTGGCGATCGTCCTCCTCCTGCGGCACGGGCACTCGACGGCGAACGCCGAGGGGGTGCTCGCCGGCTGGACCGAGGGCGTGGGCCTCACGGACACCGGTCGCGGGCAGGCCGCCCGGGTCGCCGAGCGGCTCGCGCCGCTCACCGTCGTGCGGGCCGTCAGCAGCCCGCTCCAGCGGTGTCGCGAGACCGCCGCCGTCGCCGTGCCGGAGCTCGAGGTCGGCACGGACGAGCGTCTCGGCGAGTGCCACTACGGCTCCTGGACGGGGCGGAAGCTCGCGGACGCCGCGAAGGACCCGCTGTGGCGCACCATCCAGGACGACCCCGCCGCGGCGACGTTCCCGCCGTCGGAGGAGCACGCGGGGGAGTCGCTCGGGCAGATGGCCGAGCGCGTCGTCGGCGCCGTCCGCGCCCTCGACGCCGAGGTCGAGGCCGCGCACGGGAAGGCCGCCGTGTGGCTGGCCGTCAGCCACGGCGACCCCATCAAGGCGGTCCTCGCCGAGGCCGTCGGTGCGGGCATCGGCGGACTGCAGCGGGTGCGGGTCGACCCCGGCTCGGTGAGCGCCGTCCACGTGACCTCGACCCGGATGGTCCTGCTCGCGAGCAACACCCACGGCGGCGACCTCGCGGGGCTCGTCGCGATGCCGACCCAGCACGCCGCCGGCGACTCGACGGTGGGCGGGGGAGCGGGCTGACCGGTCGGAGGGGTTCGCGGCCCCGGTGTTGATCGGCCGTCACTCCTGCGAATAGTGTGCAGGAGTTGTTGCACACTGTTCGCAACAAGAGCCGTCGACAGCCGGAGGTCACCATGCACGTCCCCGACGGGTTCCTCGACGCACCGACCTCCGTCGCCACCGGCGTCGTGGCCGCGGGCGTCGTCGGGGCCTCCCTCGTGCGCGCCTCGCGGCGCGAGCTCGACGAGCGCACCGCGCCCCTGGCCGGCCTCGTCGCCGTCTTCGTCTTCGCCGCCCAGATGGTCAACTTCCCGGTCGGCGCCGGCACCTCGGGCCACCTGCTCGGGGCGGCGCTCGCCGCGGTGCTCGTCGGGCCGGCCACCGCGACGCTCTGCCTCGCCGTCGTCCTCGCCGTGCAGGCGTTCCTCTTCGCCGACGGCGGCGTCACGGCGCTCGGCACGAACGTCGTCCTCATGGGGGTCGTCGGTGTCTGGGTCGGCTACGCGGTCGCCCGCGGCGTGCTGGCCCTTCTGCCGAAGCGCCTCGCGAGCATCCCCGTCGCGGCCTCCGCCGGGGCGTTCGTCAGCGTGCCCGTCGCGGCGCTCACCTTCACCGGCCTCTACGCCGTCGGGGGAGCGGCCCCCATCCCGCTCGGCACGCTCGCCGCGACGATGGTGGGCTGGCACGTGCTCATCGGCCTCGGTGAGGCCGCCATCACCTTCCTCGCGGTCACGAGCATCGTCGCCGCCCGTCCCGACCTCGTCCACGTCGCGCGCGGTCGGATGCCCGCGCTCGAGCTGCGCACCCCGGAGCCCGTCGCATGAGCACCGCCACCGACACCCCGCGCGTCAGCACCCGTCGTCTCGTCGTCGTCGGGCTCGCCGTCTGCCTCGTCATCGCCGGCGTCGTCTCGTTCTACGCCTCCAGCCACCCCGACGGCCTCGAGCACGTCGCGGCCACCCTCGGCTTCGAGGGAGTCGCCCGCGACTCGGCCGCGGCCGGCTCGCCCCTGGCCGACTACGGGGTCAAGGGCGTCGGCGACGCCCGGCTCTCCGGCGGCCTCGCCGGCGTCATCGGTGCGGTCGTCACCGGCCTGGTGATGTTCGGCCTCGTGCTGCTCGTGCGTCGCCGCGGCACCCGGACCCACGACTGACGTGGGGTCCGGCCCCGGCCGGCACCTGCACGTCGAGGGCCGCTCGGTCCTCCACCGGCTGCCCGCCCACGTCAAGCTCGTCGGCCTCGTGGCGTTCGTGCTCGCCGTCGTCGCCGTGCCCTCCGAGGAGCACCTGGCCCTCGGCGCGCTCCTCGCCCTCGCCGTCGCGCTCCTGCTCACCGCGCGGGTCCCGGCCCGCCACGTGCTGCCCCGCCTCGCCGTCGAGACCCCCTTCGCGGTGTTCGCGGTCGTCCTGCCGTTCGTCGCGGTCGGCCCGCAGGTCGCCCTCGGCCCGGTCACGGTGTCGCAGACCGGTCTCACCGCCGCCGTGGCGCTGCTCCTCAAGGGGACGACCGGCGTTCTCGCCGCCGTCACCTTCGCCGTCACCACCCCGCCCCGGGACCTCGTGCGGGCGCTGCAGCACCTGCGGGTGCCCGACCCGCTCGTGCTCATCGCCTCGTTCATGGTCCGCTACCTCGACGTCGTCGCCGACCAGCTGCACCGGATGAAGGTCGCCCGCCTCTCGAGGGGGTTCTCGGCCCGCTCGGTGCGCTCGTGGCCGGCGCTGGCCGCCGGCACGGGCGCGCTGTTCATCCGCAGCTACGAACGCGGCGAGCGCGTGCACCTCGCGATGGTCAGCCGGGGCTGGAGCGGGTCGATGCCCGTCACCGCGCCCCTGACCGCCTCCGGCCGCGACTGGGCCGTCGGCCTCGCGCCGGCCGCGGTGGCCCTCGTCGTCGCCGTCTCGACGAGGATGGCCGGATGACCACCCCCGTCCTCGACCTCCGGGCCGTCGCGTACGCCTACCCGGGCGGCCACCAGGCGCTCTTCGGCGTCGACCTCCACGTCCACCCGGGGGAGCGGGTCGCGCTGCTCGGCCCCAACGGCGCCGGCAAGACGACCCTCGTCCTGCACCTCAACGGCGTCCTGCTGCCGGGCCACGGCTCGGTGACGGTCTCGGGCCTGCCGGTCGTCGAGGAGAACCTTCTCGAGGTGCGCCGGCGCGTGGGCATCGTCTTCCAGGACCCCGACGACCAGCTCTTCATGCCGACGGTCCGCGACGACGTCGCCTTCGGACCGGCCAACCTCGGCCTGCGTGGCGCCGAGCTCGAGGGCCGGGTCACCGAGGCGCTCGAGGCGGTCGGGGTCGGTGACCTCGCCGACCGCGCCCCGCACCACCTGAGCTTCGGCCAGCGCCGACGCGTCGCCATCGCCACCGTCCTCGCGATGCGCCCCGAGATCCTCGTCCTCGACGAGCCGTCGTCGAACCTCGACCCCGCGTCGCGGCGCGAGCTCGCCGAGATCCTCCACGGCCTCGACGTGACCATCCTCATGGTCACCCACGACCTGCCCTACGCGGTCGAGCTCTGCCCCCGGTCGGTGGTCCTCTCGGAGGGCACGATCGTCGCGGACGGGCCGACCCTCGACCTGCTCCGGGACGAGGACCTCATGGCCCGCCACCGCCTGGAGCTGCCGGCGGGGTTCTCGATCTAGGGTGGGTGCCATGCCTGCCACCGTGTTCGACCCGCCGGAGCGCTTCGTCGCCGGCACCGTGGGCCCCCCGGGCGGCCGCACCTTCTTCCTCCAGGCCCGGGGCGGGGGTCGCACCGTCTCGGTCTCGCTCGAGAAGGTGCAGGTCAACGCACTCGCCGACCGGGTCAACGACCTGCTCGACGCGCACGCCGAGGGCGCGGCCACCGAGCCGCTGGGCGAGGGCGACACCGACCCGCTCGACGCCCCCATCGAGGACGAGTTCCGGGTCGACACCCTCGCCCTCGCGTGGGACCCCGAGCGTCGCGTCCTCGTCATCGAGTGCCACGACCAGGACCCGGAGGAGACCGACGAGGACGGGCTCGAGACCCTGCGCGTCGTCCTCGACCCGGTCGCGGCGCGGGCCTTCGCCCGGCGCTGCGGCAAGGTCCTCTCCGCCGGTCGCCCCGCGTGCCCCTTCTGCGGCCAGCCCCTCGACCCCACCGGCCACATCTGCCCTCGTGCCAACGGGTACCGGCGCTGACCTCGAGGAGCTGCTGACCCACGGCGAGCTGACGCCGGTGGGCCGCATCCAGGGCTCCTCGAACGGCGCGCTCCTCTGCTTCGTCGGCGACCCGGCCGACGAGGTGCTCGCCATCCACAAGCCGGAGATCACCGAGCGCCGGCTCTGGGACTACCCGGACGGCACGCTCGTGGCCCGCGAGCGGGCGGCGTGGCTGGTCAGCGAGGCCGGCGGCTTCGACGTCGTCCCCCCGACCGTCCTGCGCGACGGGCCCCGGGGGCACGGGTCCGTGCAGCTCTGGGTCGGGTCCGTCGGGGAGGACGACACCTCGCCGCTCGTCGACGTCGTCGCACCGGGGGAGGTGCCCGACGGCTGGCTCGTCGTCCTCGAGGGCGAGTCGCCGCTCGGGGAGCCCGTCGTCGTCGCGCACTGTGGCGAGCCCGCCCTGCGCACCGTGGCCGTCCTCGACGCCGCGCTCAACAACTCCGACCGCAAGGGCAGCCACGTCCTGCGCGACGGCGCCGCCGTGCGGGGCTGCGACCACGGGGTCAGCCTCGGCGTCGAGCCCAAGCTGCGGACGGTCCTCTGGGGCTGGGCCGGCGAGCCGCTGCCGGACGCCGACCTGGCCCGCCTGGAGCGCCTGGCCACGGCGCTGGGCGCCGACCTGCCCGACGCGCTGGAGCCGCTGCTGACCCCCGCGGAGGTCGACGCGCTCACCCACCGGGTCGCGATGCTGCTGCGCCGGCGGCGCCACCCTCTCCCCGCACCGGGCTGGCCCGCCATCCCGTGGCCGGCGCTCTGACCGCGCCCCGTACGCTTGCCCGGTGAAGTCGTGGCCCACCCCGTTCGTCCCTGAGGTCCCCGGAGTCGGAGAGCCGCTCCGGCTCCACGACACCAGCCGAGGCGCCGTCGTCCCCGTCGCGGCCGGCGAGGTCGCCCGCATCTACGTCTGCGGCATCACGCCGTACGACGCGACCCACCTCGGGCACGCAGCCACGTACGTGACGTTCGACCTCGTCCAGCGCGCGCTGCGCGACGCCGGGCACCGGGTCGAGTACGTGCAGAACGTCACCGACGTCGACGACCCGCTCCTGGAGCGGGCCGCGCGTGACGGCCGCGACTGGCGCGAGCTCGCGACCTCCGAGATCGACCTGTTCCGCGAGGACATGACCGCCCTGTCGGTCATCCCGCCGGACGCCTACCGCGGTGTCGTCGAGTCGATGGACGAGATCCGGCTCGCGGTACGGCAGTTGCTGGACTCCGGTGCGGCGTACCGGGTCCCGCTGCCCGAGGGCGAGGGTGACGGCCACGACGTCTACCTCGACCTCGCCCGGACGCCGGACTTCGGAGACGTCTCGCGGTGGACGCGGGAGCAGATGCTCGACGTCTTCGCCGAGCGCGGCGGCGACCCCGACCGCGAGGGCAAGCGCGACGCCCTCGACCCGCTCCTGTGGCGCGGCGCCCGCGCCGGCGAGCCGTCGTGGGACGACGAGGTCCTCGGCAGCGGCCGTCCCGGCTGGCACATCGAGTGCACGGCCATCTCGCTCGAGCACCTCGGCCACCCCATCGACATCCAGGGGGGCGGCAGCGACCTCGTCTTCCCGCACCACGAGATGAGCGCCGTCCAGGCCGACGCGCTGACCGGCGACGACGTCTTCGCGCGCCTCTACGTCCACCAGGGCATGGTCGGCTACCAGGGCGAGAAGATGAGCAAGTCCAAGGGCAACCTCGTCCTCGTCTCGAAGCTCCGCGCCGACGGCGTCGACCCGATGGCCATCCGCCTCGTCCTGCTGGCCCAGCACTACCGGACCGACTGGGAGTACACCGACTCCCTTCTCGCGCAGGCCCAGACCCGCCTCGACCGGTGGCGCAGCGCCCTCTCGACGAACGGCGGCGCCGACCCGACGGCGACCATCGCGGCGTTGCGCGCCGCCGTTGCCGACGACCTCTCCACGCCGCGGGCGCTCGAGGCCGTCGACGCGTGGTGCGACGAGACCCTGGCCGGTGCCTCCGGCGAGGACCCAGCCGCGCCCGGGCTGCTGGCCCGGACGCTCGACGCCGTGCTCGGCGTCCGGCTCTGACCGACCCTCAGACGGGTCCGGAGGTGCCGGACTCGTCCGTGCCGCGGCGGCGCAGGTAGCGCTCGAACTCCTTGGCGATGGCGTCGCCGCTCGCCTCGGGGAGCTCAGCGGTGTCCTGCGCCTCCTCGAGGCTCTCGACGTACTCGGCGACCTCGCTGTCGGACTCGGCGAGCTCGTTGATGCCGCGCTCCCACGCGCGGGCGTCGTCCTCGAGCTCGTCGTGCTCGATCGGGGCGTCGAAGAGCTCCTCGAGTCGTCCGACGAGCGCGAGCGTCGCCTTGGGGCTGGGGGAGTGGCCGGCGTAGTGCGGCACGGCGGCCCAGCACGACACCGACGGGATGCCGACCTGGGTCGCGGCGTCCGAGACGACGCCGACGATGCCCGTCGGGCCCTCGTAGCCGCTCACCTCGAGGCCGTGCCGGTGCCGGGTGTCCTCGTTGTCGGAGGTCGCCGTGACCGGGATCGGACGGGTGTGGGCGACGTCCGCCATGAGGGCGCCGAGCGTGACGACCATCGAGACGTCGGCGGCCTCGGCCAGCTCCATCAGCTCCACGGCGAACGCCCGCCAGCGGAACGACGGCTCGACACCCTGCACGATGATGACGTCGCGACCGAGCGAGGTGTCGCGCGCCACGAGGATGCGGGTGGTGCGCCAGCTGATGCGGCGCTTGCCGCCCTCGACGACGACCCGCGGCCGGTTGACCTGGAAGTCGTAGTAGTCCTCGGGGTCGAGGGCCGCGACGACCTCGGCGCCCCAGACGTCCGCGAGGTGCTCCAGCACGGAGCTGGCGGCCTCCCCGGCGTCGTTCCAGCCCTCGAACGCGGCGATCATCACGGGGTCGTGCAGATCGCCGATGTCCTCGAGCTCGATCACGGGGGGTCCTCCTCAGGCGGGTCAGGACTCCACCCTACGGCTCGATAGGCTCCTCGTTCATGAGCCTCCCCGCAGCGGTCCTCTGGGACATGGACGGCACCCTCGTCGACACCGAGCCGTACTGGATCGCCGCCGAGCACGCGATCGTCGAGGAGCACGGCGGGACGTGGAACGACGAGTTCGCCCACCAGCTCGTCGGCAACGACCTCATGGTCTCCGCCGAGTTCATCCGGGCCAACTCGCCGATCGACTGGGAGCCCGAGCGGATCGTCGACGAGCTGCTCGTCCGGGTCGTCGCGCAGGTCCGCGAGCACGTGCCGTGGCGGCCGGGGGCGCGCGAGCTGCTCGCCGCCCTGGGGGACGCCGGCGTGCCGAGCGCGCTGGTGACGATGTCGTGGCGGGTGCTCGCCGACGCGGTCGTCGAGGCCCTGCCGGACGGTGCGTTCGCGGCGGTCGTCACGGGCGACGAGGTCTCGCACGGCAAGCCGCACCCGGAGCCGTACGAGGCGGCGGCGCGGATGCTCGGCGTCGACCCGGCCCGCTGCGTGGCCATCGAGGACAGCCCGACGGGCGTCCGCTCGGCCGTGGCGGCCGGGGTGCCGACCCTGGCGGTCCCGCACGTCGTGCCCGTGCCCGAGACGGCCGGCGCGGTGCAGGTGAGCGGCCTCGACGGGATGACGCCGCAGGGGCTCGCCGAGGCCGTCGCGTCACTCGTCGTCGGGTGACGCCTCGCCCGAGCGGGCCGGGTCGAGCGCGATGAGCCCCGCGCCCTCGGGCAGCGGCGGCGGGGTGCCGCCGAACTCGGGGCAGTACTCGCGGAAGTCGCACCAGTCGCACAGCCGCGAGGTGCGCGGGCGCCAGTCGCCGGTCTGCGCGGCGCGCACGACGGCGTCCCAGATCGCGCGGACGTTGCGCTCGATGGCGCGCAGGTCGCGCTCGTCCGGGACGTAGCGGACGACCTCGCCGTTGCCGAGGTAGACCAGCTGGAGCATCTTCGGGATCTCCCCGTGGATGCGCCACAGGACGAGGGCGTAGAACTTCATCTGGAAGAGGGCCTTGGCCTCGAAGAGCTCGCCGGGGGAGCGGCCGGTCTTGTAGTCGACGACCCGCATCGCACCGTCGGGGGCGACGTCGAGCCGGTCGACGTAGCCGCGCAGCGTCAGGCCCTCGATCTCGGTCTCGACGTACAGCTCGCGGGCGGCCGGCTCGAGCCGGGTCGGGTCCTCGAGGTCGAACCACTGCTCGACGAGGGTGCGCGCGCCGGCGAACCAGGCGTCCTCGGTCAGCTGCTCGTCGTCCTCGATCATCGCGGCGAGCTCGGGGCGCTCCTCGACGAGGGCGCGCCAGCGGGGCTCGAGCAGGGCGGTGGCGGCCGCGGGGGTGCGCTCGTCGGCCGGCAGCTCGAAGAGGTGCTCGAGCACGGCGTGGACGAGGGTGCCCCGCGCGGCGGCGGGGGAGGGCGGGCCCTGCAGCTTGTCGATCGTGCGGAAGCGGAACAGCAGCGGGCACTGCTTGAAGTCCGCGGCGCGGCTCGGCGAGAGGGCGGGGGTCATGGGGCCCACGGTAGGCGCCGGCCCCGACACCGCCGAGCCGCCACCCCGGCGGCGGTCGTGGCTCAGTCCTCCGGGGTGTAGCCGAGGTTCGGGCCGAGCCAGCGCTCGGCGGTGCGCAGGTCCCAGCCCTTGCGGGCCGCGTAGTCCTCGACCTGGTCGCGCCCGAGCCGGCCGACGACGAAGTACTGGCTCTCGGGGTGGGCGAAGTACCAGCCCGACACCGACGCGCCCGGCCACATCGCCATCGACTCGGTGAGCCGCACCCCGGTGCGCTCCTCGCCGCCGAGGAGCGCCATGAGGGTCGTCTTCTCGGTGTGGTCGGGGCACGCGGGGTAGCCCGGCGCGGGCCGGATGCCGCGGTACCTCTCCGCGATGAGCGAGGCGTTGTCGAGGCGTTCGTCGGCCGCGTACCCCCAGAGGTCCGTGCGGACCCGCTGGTGCAGCCGCTCCGCGAAGGCCTCGGCGAGCCGGTCGGCCAGGGCCTCGAGCATGATCGCCGAGTAGTCGTCGAGGTCGTCCTTGAACGCCTGGAGCCGGTCCTCGAGGCCGATGCCGGCCGTCACCGAGAACGCGCCGACGTGGTCGCGCAGGCCCGTCGCCTTCGGCGCGACGAAGTCGGAGAGGCACTTGTTGGCGACGCCCTCGCGGTGGCGCCCCTGCTGGCGCAGCCCGTGGAGGGTCGTCAGCACGCTCGTGCGCTCCTCGTCGGCGTACAGCTCGAGGTCGTCGCCGACGGAGCTCGCCGGGAAGATGCCGACGACGCCGCGCGGGTGCAGCCAGCGCTCCCGTTCGATGCGGTCGAGCATCCGCTGCGCGTCGTCGAAGAGCTTGCGCGCGACCTCGGACGTCGTCGGGTTGTTGAGGACGTCGGGGTAGCGGCCGCGCACCTCCCAGGCGAGGAAGAACGGGGTCCAGTCGATGTACTCGCGCAGGTCCGCGACGGGGTAGTCCTCCCAGACGCGGGTGAACTGGTGCGCGGCGCGCCGCCAGCGGCTGTCCTTCGGCGCCGACCAGCGGTCGCCCTCCTGCTGCGCGAGCAGGTGCGGGCGCATCGGGCGGTACGAGGACCAGTCCAGCGCAGGGGCGTTGGCGCGGGCGGTGGCGAGGTCGGTGAGCGGTCGCTCGCCGGACTTCGCGGCGTGACGGCGACGCAGCTCGGCGTACTCCTGGGCCACACCGTCGACGAGCGGACCGCGCTGGGCGTCCGAGAGCAGCTGGCTGACGACGGGCACCGACCGGCTCGCGTCCTTGACCCAGACGACCGGGCCGGAGTAGCGCTCGTCGACCTTGACGGCCGTGTGCGCCTTCGAGGTCGTCGCCCCACCGAGCAGCAGCGGCAGGTCGAGTCCCTGGCGCTCCATCTCGGTGGCCACCTGGACCATCTCGTCGAGGCTGGGCGTGATGAGCCCGGACAGGCCGATGACGTCGGCCTTCTCCTCGCGCGCGGTGTCGATGATCTTCTGCAGCGGGACCATGACGCCGAGGTCGACGACGTCGTAGTTGTTGCACTGGAGGACGACGCCGACGATGTTCTTGCCGATGTCGTGCACGTCGCCCTTGACCGTCGCCATGACGACCTTGCCCTTGCTCTTCTGCCGGGCGGCCTCGTCCTTCTCGGCCTCGATGTACGGCACGAGGTGCGCGACGGCCTTCTTCATGACGCGGGCGGACTTGACGACCTGGGGGAGGAACATCTTGCCGTCGCCGAAGAGGTCGCCGACGACGTTCATCCCGTCCATGAGCGGGCCCTCGATGACCTCGAGCGGGCGGCCGCCGGCCTCGGCGATCTCGACTCGCAGCGCCTCGGTGTCGTCGACGACGTGGTCGTCGATGCCCTTGACGAGCGCGTGGGTGATCCGCTCGCGCAACGGCAGCTCGCGCCACTCCTCGGCGGCGGCCTCGGCGGCCTGCCCGTCGGAGCGGAACTCCTCGGCGAGCTCGAGCAGCCGCTCGGTCGCCTCCTGCGGGTCCTCGCGCCGGTTGAGCACGACGTCCTCGATGGCGTCGCGCAGGCGCGGGTCGAGCGTGTCGTAGGGCACGAGGGCGCCCGCGTTGACGATGCCCATGTCCATCCCCGCGTGGATCGCGTGGTAGAGGAACACGGCGTGGATCGCCTCGCGGACGGCGTTGTTGCCGCGGAAGCTGAACGAGACGTTCGAGACACCGCCGGAGACCAGCGCGTGGGGCAGGTTCTCGGAGATCCAGCGGGTGGCCTCGATGAAGTCGGTGCCGTACGCGGCGTGCTCCTCGATGCCGGTGGCGACCGCGAAGACGTTGGGGTCGAAGATGATGTCCTCGGCCGGGAAGCCGACCTCCTCGGTGAGCAGCCGGTAGGCGCGCCCGCAGATCTCCTTCCGGCGCTCGAGGCTGTCGGCCTGGCCCTCCTCGTCGAAGGCCATGACGACGACGGCCGCGCCGTGCTTGCGCGCGAACCGGGCGTGGGCGAGGAAGGGCTCGACGCCCTCCTTCATCGAGATCGAGTTGATGATCGCCTTGCCCTGCGTGACCTTGAGGCCCGCCTCGATGACGTCCCACTTGCTCGAGTCGACCATGACCGGGACCCGGCAGATGTCCGGCTCGGAGGCGATGAGCTTGAGGAAGCGGTCCATCGCCGCGACGCCGTCGATCATCCCCTCGTCCATGTTGACGTCGATGACCTGCGCGCCGGACTCGACCTGCTGGCGGGCCACCGAGAGCGCGGTGGGGTAGTCCTCCTCGCGGATCAGCCGGCGGAAGCGGGCCGACCCGGTGATGTTCGTGCGCTCGCCGACGTTGACGAACAGGCTGTCGTCGGCGACGACGAGGGGCTCCAGACCCGAGAGCCGCAGCGCCGGTGCGACCGCGGCGGGCTCGCGGGGCGTGCCGTCCGCAGCGGCCGCGGCGATGGCGGCGATGTGCCCGGGCGTCGTGCCGCAGCAGCCGCCGACGATGTTGACGAGGCCGGCGGACGCGAACTCGCCGACGACCTCGGCCATGGCCTCGGGCCCCTCGTCGTACTCGCCGAAGGCGTTGGGCAGGCCGGCGTTCGGGTGCGCGGAGACGAAGCAGTCGGCGATCCGCGACAGCTCGGCGACGTAGGGGCGCAGGTCGCTCGCGCCGAGCGCGCAGTTGAGGCCGATGGCGAGCGGGCGGGCGTGGCGCACCGAGTACCAGAAGGCCTCCGTGACCTGGCCCGAGAGGGTGCGGCCGGAGGCGTCGGTGATCGTCCCGGAGATCATCACGGGCCAGCGGCGGTCGTGCTCTTCGAAGAGCGTCTCGAGGGCGAAGATCGCCGCCTTGGCGTTGAGCGTGTCGAAAATCGTCTCGACGAGCAGCACGTCGGCCCCGCCGTCGACGAGACCGCGGGCCTGCTCGAGGTAGGCCTCCGCGAGCTCGTCGAAGCTCGTGTTGCGGGCCCCGGGGTCGTTGACGTCGGGCGAGATGGAGGCGGTGCGGTTGGTCGGCCCGAGCGTGCCGAGGACCCAACGCGGACGGCCGCTGCGCTCCTCGACGGCGTCGCACGCGGCCCGGGCGAGGGACGCGGCCGCGACGTTCATCTCGTACGCCAGCTCGGACATCCCGTAGTCGGCGAGCGAGATGCGCTGCGCGTTGAAGGTGTTGGTCTCGACGAGGTCGGCGCCGGCGTCGAGGTAGGCCTCGTGGATCTCGCGGATGACGTCCGGCTGCGTGAGCGACAGCAGGTCGTTGTTGCCCCGCAGGTCACTCGGGTGGTCGGCGAACCGGGCTCCGCGGTAATCGGACTCGGACAGCTGCCGGGCCTGGATCATCGTGCCCATCGCGCCGTCGAGGACGAGGACCCGCTCACGGAGTGCACTGGTCAGGACGTCGGTGGCATCGGGTCGGTGCTGGGCGCTCACGGGGCTGCTCGGGGTCCTCTCGGGACGTCGTCGGGGAGGGGATCAGTATGCCGTCCGGCTCGCGTAGGGTCGGCGGCATGTCCACCTCGCCGCCGGCGCCGGCGGGTTCCGTGCGGCTGGGCCGGGTCGCGACCGTCCCCGTCTACCTCGACCGCACCTGGCTCATCCTCGCCGTCCTCGTGGCCTTCCAGGGCTACCGGGCCGGCTCGGTCAACGGCCCGACGTACGGCGTCGCCTACGCCGCCTGGCTCGTCCTGTCGATCCTCGTCGCCGTCCTCGGGCACGAGGTCGGGCACGCCCTCTCGGCGCGGCGCCTCGGCTTCCACGTGCACCAGGTGGTCGCCACGGTCTGGGGCGGGCACACCTCGTACGACGCGACCGGGGCCACGCCGGGGCGCACCGCCGTCGTCGCCCTCGCCGGGCCCTTCGTCAACGCCGTCCTCGCCGCGGTCGGCCTGGGCATCGGGTGGTCGCAGGACGGCGACGTCGGCCAGTTCGCGTGGTCCTTCGGCCTCCTCAACGCCCTCCTCGCCGTGTTCAACCTCCTGCCCGGCCTGCCGCTCGACGGTGGCGCCGCCCTCCAGTCGCTCGTCTGGGCGGTGACCGGCCGCCGCGACCTCGGGCTGCTCGTCGCCGGGTGGGTGGGACGCCTTGTCGCCGCCGGCATCGTCGTCTGGTTCCTCGTCCTGCCCCTGCTGCGCGGCGGCACGCCCGAGCTCTTCGACCTGCTCATCGGCCTCGTCATGGCGTGGGTGCTGTGGAGCGGCGCGACGGCCGGGCTGCACCGCGCGAAGGTCGAGCGTCTCTTCGACACCGTCCGGGTGGGGGACGCCGCGTCCGCCGTCACCGTCCTGCCGCCCGAGACCCCGCTGGCCGTCGCGCGCGAGCACCCGGCGTACGTCCTCGTCGCCGACGAGGCCGGCCGCCCGACCCTCCTCCTGCGGCGCGTGCCCCTCGACGCGACCCCGACGACGCCGGTCGGTGCCCTCGTCGAGCGCCTGCCCGACGGCAACCTCCTCGAGGCCGAGCCGGGCGACGAGCTCGGCCGCCCGCTGCGGGCGATGGCCGAGTCGGGGGTCGAGGTCGTCGTCCTCACCCGGGGCGGGACCCCGTGGGGCCTGCTCGTGCCCGCCGGCATCGACGCCGCTGCCGGACGCACCCGACGCCGCACCTAGACTCCCCGCCATGAGTGCCACCGGAGCCGAGCACCGACGCGGCCCCTTCGCCGAGGGCGACCGCGTCCAGCTGACCGACCCCCGGGGCCGGCTGCACACGATCACCCTCGCGCCCGGGAAGCAGTTCCACACCCACCGCGGCCACCTGAGCCACGACGACCTCATCGGGGCGCCCGACGGCTCGACGGTGACCAACACCGCCGGCGTCCAGTACCTCGCGCTGCGGCCGCTGCTCGCCGACTGGGTCATGTCGATGCCCCGCGGCGCCGCCGTGGTCTACCCCAAGGACGCCGGCCAGATCGTCATGATGGCCGACGTCTTCCCCGGCGCGACGGTCGTCGAGGCCGGCGTCGGCTCCGGCGCGCTCTCGATGTCGCTGCTGCGCGCGGTGGGGGAGCACGGGCGGCTGCTGTCCTTCGAGCGGCGCGAGGACTTCGCGGACATCGCCCGGGGCAACGCCCGCGAGTTCTTCGGCGGCGACCACCCCGCGTGGACGGTGACCGTCGGCGACCTCGTCGAGTCGCTGCCCGACGCCGTCGAGCCCGGCACGGTCGACCGCGTCGTCCTCGACATGCTCGCGCCCTGGGAGTGCCTCGACGCCGTCTCCGAGGCGCTGGCGCCCGGCGGCGTCCTCATCTGCTACGTCGCCACCGCGACCCAGCTCTCCAAGGTCGCCGAGGCGATGCGCGACCACGGCACGTACACCGAGCCCCAGGCGTGGGAGTCCCTCGTGCGCGGCTGGCACCTCGAGGGCCTCGCCGTCCGTCCCCAGCACCGGATGCACGGGCACACCGGCTTCCTCGTGACGACCCGCCGGCTCGCGCCGGGAACCACCCCGCCGCTGCGCAAGCGCCGCCCCGGGAAGGGCTACGTCACGAGCGAGGACGCGACCGAGGCCGACTGGACCCCCGAGAACGTCGGCGAGCGGGTCCCCTCGGACAAGAAGGTTCGCAAGGTGCGGCGTTCGGTGGCCGGAACCTCCGACTCACCCTGATCCGGGAGAGTTAGGCTCGGGTATGAGCACCGACGAGCCCCGTGGACCCGAGGACACGACCGAGCGCCTGGAGGCCGAGCGCGCGTCCCTCGAGGCCGAGCTCGCGGCGATGCGCCGCTCGGGCGAGGCCAGCCCGGCCCAGCTGCGCTCGCTCGAGCGCGACCTGGCCAAGGTCCGCTCGCAGGCCGCCACCCTCTCGGCGCAGAACGAGCGGCTCGTGCGCACCCTCCGGGACGCGCGTGAGCAGATCGTCACGCTGAAGTCGGAGGTCGACCGGCTCGCGCAGCCGCCGGCCGCGTACGGCACCGTCCTCGAGCTCTTCGACGACGGCACCGCCGACATCCTCACGAGCGGCCGCAAGATGCACGTCGCGGTCAGCCCGTCGATCGACGCCGAGGACCTGCGGCCCGGTCGCGAGGTGATGCTCAACGAGGCGATGAACGTCGTCGCGGCGCACGGCTTCGAGACCGTCGGCGAGGTCGTCCTGTGCAAGGAGGTGCTCGAGGACGGGCGCGTCCTGGTCGTGGCGCAGGCCGACGAGGAGCGGGTCTGCCGGATGGCGGCCTCCCTCGACGACGTCACGGTCCGGGCCGGTGACGCGCTCCTGCTCGAGTCGCGCTCCGGGTTCGTCTACGAGCGCATCCCCAAGGCCGAGGTCGCCGACCTCGTCCTCGAGGAGGTCCCGGACATCGGCTACCGCGACATCGGCGGGCTCGGCCGGCAGATCGAGGCGATCCGCGACGCCGTGGAGCTGCCCTACCTGCACGCCGACCTCTACACCGAGCACCAGCTCAAGCCGCCGAAGGGCGTCCTGCTCTACGGCCCGCCCGGCTGCGGCAAGACGATGATCGCCAAGGCGGTCGCGGCGAGCCTGGCCCGCAAGGTCGCCGAGAAGGAGGGGCGAGAGCCGGGTAAGTCCTTCTTCCTCAACATCAAGGGCCCCGAGCTGCTCAACAAGTACGTCGGCGAGACCGAGCGGCACATCCGCCTCATCTTCCAGCGGGCGCGCGAGAAGTCCAACGAGGGCTTCCCGGTCGTCGTGTTCTTCGACGAGATGGAGTCGCTCTTCCGCACCCGCGGCTCGGGCGTCTCCTCCGACGTCGAGACGACGATCGTCCCGCAGCTGCTCGCCGAGATCGACGGTGTCGAGGGCCTCGAGCACGTCATCGTCATCGGCGCCTCGAACCGCGAGGACATGATCGACCCCGCGATCCTGCGCCCCGGCCGCCTCGACGTGAAGATCAAGATCGAGCGCCCGGACGCCGAGGCAGCGCGTGACATCTTTGCGAAGTACCTCACCGTCGGGCTGCCGCTGCACGCCGACGACGTCGCCCAGAACGGCGGGTCCGACGAGCTGACGGTGCAGGCGATGATCGACGCGGTCGTCCTGCGCATGTACTCCGAGGAGGAGGAGAACCGCTTCCTCGAGGTGACGTACGCCGGCGGCGACAAGGAGGTCCTCTACTTCAAGGACTTCAACTCCGGCGCGATGATCCAGAACATCGTCGACCGCGCGAAGAAGATGGCCATCAAGGACCTCCTCGACACCGGCCAGCGCGGCCTGCGCGTCGACCACCTGCTCCAGTCGTGCACCGACGAGTTCCGCGAGAACGAGGACCTGCCGAACACGACGAACCCGGACGACTGGGCGCGCATCTCGGGCAAGAAGGGCGAGCGGATCGTCTACATCCGCACGCTCATCAAGACCAAGGAGGGCACCGAGCCCGGCAAGTCCATCAGCACCGTCGCCAACACCGGCCAGTACCTCTGACCGGGAGGCCGGTCAGGCCTCCAGCGCCTGCCAGGTGTCGGAGCCGACGACGCCGTCGACGACGAGGCTGCGCGAGGACTGGAAGGACCGCACGGCCGAGTCCGTGCCCGAGCCGAACACCCCGTCGACCGACGCCGCGAAGCCCTTGGCGGACAGGCACGTCTGCACCGCACGCACGGCGTCCCCGGACGAGCCGGACTGCACCGTGACGACGAGCGCCGTCCACGTGTTGGTCCCGACGATGCCGTCGGCGGTCAGGCCGCGCGAGGACTGGAAGGCGCGGACGGCCGAGTCGGTCCCGGAGCCGAAGACGCCGTCGACCGACAGCGACTGCCCGCGCGCCCGCAGCAGGTACTGCGCGGTCGTGACGCGGAACCCGCTGCTGCCGCTGCGCACCGTCGTCCAGCTGATCGGCTCGGGGTCCGGGGTGCCGCCCCCGCCGCCGAGGGACGCCGCGAGCGACGAGAGGCGCGAGTCGCCCGGCGGCACGTTGATCTCGAAGTGCATCTCGTCCTTGCGGCCCGAGTAGTCGCCGCCCCACCGGACGACGCCGTTGCACCGGGTGAGGATCGTGCGGATCGCCGAGACCTGCGCCGAGGTGAACGTGCCGGACGCGCCGAGGGGATGGTCCGGGGCGTTGACGTCGATCGCCGTGCCGCTGGAGTGGTTGGACAGGGTCGTGCTGCCGGAGATCTCGCGGTAGCTGTGCCCCCAGCACCCGGGGGAGTAGAGGGCCTCGACGGTCGAGTTCACCTGCTGCGCGACGTAGCGCAGCACGGTGTACACGTCACCGGTCCGGACACCCGCCGGGAAGGTCGCGGCCCCGACGGCGAGGGAGGTCAGCGGCACCTGGCTCGAGGTGCCGGCGGGCCAGCCGTTCTGCGACGTCGCCGCGAACGCGCCCTCGGCGGTGGCGGCCACGGTGCCGCCCGCGACGAGCAGCCCGCCGGCTCCACGCAGGAGGGCCCGCCGGCCGAGCGGACGGGGTCGGGCGGGGACGGTGACGTCGTGCTGGTCGCACATCGGGGGCTCCTCGTGGGGGTGCGTGGGGGTGGGCACGGACCCGCCCGACGCTACGAAGGGCTGCCGAGGGCGGCCACCGGGACTCAGGTCCTGCTCAGGAGGGCAGCAGCCGGGCGACGAGGCGCCACCCGACGAGGAACACACTGAGCACGGTCGTCGCCACGACGACGAAAGAGACCGCGACCCCCTGCGCGGCCACGGCCCGCAGCGCCATCCCGACCGCAACGGTCGCGACGACGACCACCGCGCCGAACGCGACGCTGCGCGGGCCGGAGTCCAGGACGATGCTCGCGAGCAGCCAGCCGGCCGCCGTGCCGACGAGGAACGGCAGCGCCGTGCGCGCGATGCCGGCGAGGTCGAGCCCCTCGGCGTGCGAGCGCCGGCCGACGGCGGCGAAGACGACGACGAGCACGACGTCGAGCAGCGCCGGGACGAGCCGGCTCATCCGCGCACCTTGTCGAAGAGCGAGCGCTGGCGCGGCGGGGCGTGCATCGGGTCGACGCCGTCGAAGAGGCTCGAGACCGACTCGCCCTCGTGGATGCGCTTGATGGCCTCCGCGAACAAGCCGGCGACCGACCGGACGCGCAGCTCCGGCCAGTCCTTCGGCGCGGGCACGGTGTCGGTCGTCACGACCTCGCGGATCATCGGGTGGGTCGAGAGTCGCTCGACCGCCCGGCCGGCGAACAGCCCGTGGGTGCACGCGACCGAGGCCTCCGTGACCCCGCGCTCGGCGAGGCGGTCCATCAGCTCGACGATGCTGCCGCCGGTCGCGATCTCGTCGTCGAGGACGATGGCGCGCTTGCCGACGACGTCGCCGACGATCGAGTCGATGACGACGCGGTCGTCGCCGAGACGCTTCTTGGACCCCGCCGCGACCGGCAGCCCGAGGAGCCGGGCGAACTGGGTCGCGTCCTTGGCGTTGCCGAGGTCGGGGGAGACGACGACGGTGTCGTCGAGGTCCTGGTCGACGAAGTGGTTGGCCAGCTCGCCGAGCGCGGTCAGGTGGTCGACCGGGACCGAGAAGAAGCCGTGGACCTGCGGGGCGTGGAGGTTCATCGTGATGACCCGGTCGACGCCCGCGGTCGCGATGAGGTCGGCGACGAGCCGGCCGCCGAGCGAGATGCGCGAGGCGTCCTTCTTGTCCGAGCGGGCGTACGCGAAGTGCGGGATGACCGCGGTGACCATCGCGGCCGAGGCGCCGCGCGCGGCGTCGACCATGAGGAGGAGCTCCATGAGGGAGTCCTGCGTCGGCGGCACGAGCGGCTGGACGATGTAGACGTCGCGCTGGCGGCAGTTGGCGAGCAGCTGCGCCTGCAGGCAGTCGTTGCTGAACCGCGCCGTCACCGACTCCGAGAGCGGCACCCCGAGCCCGTCGCAGATGCGGTGCGCGAGGTCGCGGTGCGCCGAACCGGAGAAGACGACGATCTCGCGCATGGCGTCAGGCTATCGGCCGCGAGAGCGCACGGGACAGCTCGGTGACGAGCTCGGCGCGCTGCATCCGCCCGACCCGCGTCGCCCCGGGGAACGACGCGAAGCCGTGCGGCACTCCGAGGTAGTTGGTGAGGCGCACCGGCACCCCGGCCTCCTCGAGCGCCGCGGCGTAGCGCGAGCCGTCGTCGCGGATGGGGTCGCGGTCGGCGGTCTGCACGAGCGCGGGCGGCAGGCCGGCGAGGTCGCCCCAGAGCGGCGAGACGAGGGGGTCCTTCGCCTCGGCCCCGGGCGCCAGGTAGTGGTCGCGGAAGGCGTCGACGGCGCCGCGGTCGAGGACCGGTGCGTTGGCGTTGGTGACGAGCGAGGGGGAGGCCATCGTCAGGTCCGTCGCGGGGTAGATCAGCGCCTGGTGGCGCAGGTTCGCCATCCCGTGGTCGCGCAGCACCTGCGCGACGACCGCCGCGAGGTTGCCGCCGGCCGAGTCGCCGGCGACGGCCATCCGGGAGGTGTCGGCGCGCAGCACGTCACCGTTGGCCGCGACCCACGTCGTCGCGTCGACGCAGTCGAGGGCCGCCCGCGGCGCCCGGTGCTCCGGGGCCATCCGGTAGTCGACCGAGACGACGACGGCCCCGACCTCCGCCGCGACGAGCGTGCAGAGGGAGTCGTAGTCGACGACGTTGCCCCAGACCCAGCCGCCGCCGTGGAACCACATGACGACCGGGACGTCGTCGCGCGCGTCGGGCAGCGCACGGGGGCGGTAGATGCGCAGCGGGATCTCGTGCTCGTCGCGCGCGGGGGCCGTCCCGTAGGTGATGCCGACCGCCGGGTCGACCGCGCCCAGGATGCGGTCGGCGAGGGCGCCGCGCGGGCGGGGCGTGGCCCGCGCCTTCTGGATGGCGGCGAGGTCGGCGGTCGCGATCTGCGACCGGCCGAGGTCGGCCACCAGCGAGACGAGCGTGGTCAGCGGGGGCAACCCGCGGTAGTCGTGCACGCGCTCAGTATGGTCGGGACATGACCGTGCGCCGGGTGATGGGGATCGAGACCGAGTACGGGATCGTCGTCCCGGGGGACCCGCAGGCCAACCCGATGGTCGCCTCGGGCGACGTCGTCACGGCGTACGCGACCTCGCGCGGGATCCGACCGGCCCGGGCCAGCTGGGACTACGCCGACGAGGCGCCCCTGCGCGACGCCCGTGGCTTCGACATGGGGCGGGGCACGGCGCACCCGAGTCAGCTGACCGACGTCGAGGACCCGACCCTCGCCAACGTCGTCCTCACCAACGGGGCCCGGCTCTACGTCGACCACGCCCACCCGGAGTACAGCTCGCCCGAGGTGACGACCCCACGGGCCGCGGTCGCGTGGGACCGGGCCGGCGAGCTCGTGATGCGCGAGGCGGTCGAGCGCCTGGCCACCGTCCCGCCCGGGGTCAACCTGTACAAGAACAACACCGACGGCAAGGGCGCCTCGTACGGCACCCACGAGAACTACCTCATGTCGCGCGCCACGCCGTTCGCGTCGGTCGTCACCCACCTCACGCCGTTCTTCGTCGCCCGCCAGGTGATGTGCGGCAGCGGCCGGGTCGGCATCGGCATCGACTCGCGCACCCCGGGCTACCAGATCGCCCAGCGCAGCGACTTCTTCGAGGTCGAGGTGGGACTCGAGACCACGCTCAAGCGGCCGATCATCAACACCCGCGACGAGCCGCACGCCGTCGCCGACCGCTACCGCCGCCTCCACGTCATCATCGGCGACGCCAACCACGCCGACGTCGCGAACCTCCTGAAGATGGGGACGACCTCCCTCGTCCTCGCGATGATCGAGGCCGACGCGCTCGTGCCCGACCTCGGCGTGCGCCGCCCGGTCGCGACCCTCCACGAGATCTCGCACGACCCCACGCTGCGCCAGCGGCTCGAGCTGCTCGACGGCCGGAGGATGACCGCGCTCGAGCTGCTGTGGGAGTACCACGACCGCGCCGCCGCCTTCGTGGAGGAGCGCTCCGCGGGCGAGCCGGACGCCGACACCGCCGAGGTCATGCACTGGTGGGGCACGGTCCTCGACAAGCTGGGCCGCGACCCGATGGAGGCGCGCCGCGAGGTCGACTGGGTCGCCAAGCTCGCCGTGCTCGAGGGCTACCGGGAGCGCGACGGCATCGGCTGGGGCGACCCGCGCCTCAAGGCCGTCGACCTCCAGTGGTCCGACGTGCGGGCCGAGCGCGGCCTCGCGCACCGGCTCGTCGCCGGCGGGCGGCTCGAGGTCCTCGTCGACGAGGCCGAGGTCGTCCGCGCCGTCACCGAGCCCCCGGCCGACACGCGCGCGTGGTTCCGCGGCACCTGCCTGCGGCGTTTCCCGGAGTCGGTCGTCGCGGCGTCCTGGGACTCCGTGATCTTCGACGTCGCCGGCCAGCGGATGCTCCAGCGCGTGCCGATGCTCGAGCCGCTGCGGGGCACCGAGGCCGGCGTCGGCGACATCGTCCGCAACGCCCCGGACGCCGCCTCGCTCCTGCGCGCGCTCGCCACCGCCGACGAGCGGGGTGACCGAGGCGCGGACGCCGACGCGCCCTGACGTCGGCGAACCCGGGTCTGCGACTAGGCTCGGGGACACGACCACGACCCGAGGAGGGTGACCATGCCCGGTCAGGAGCAGATCAAGCCGCAGCGTCGCGACGACGGGCCCGACGACGTCGACACCCCGGGGCCCGCAGCCGCCGCCCCCGCCGCCCAGGTGAGCGAGATCGACGACATCCTCGACGAGATCGACGGCGTCCTCGAGTCCAACGCGGAGGAGTTCGTCCGCGGCTTCGTCCAGAAGGGCGGCCAGTGAGCGCCGGAGCCGACTCCGGGCGCCTGCCCTCCGCGTACCTCGTCCCGGGGTCCTCCAGCTTCACCGACTTCCTCTCCGCCCACGCCCCGGCCCTCCTGCCCTCGCGCCGGCCGCTGCCCCCGGGGGCGGCCCTCGAGGCGCCGCACGGGACGACCATCGTGTCGGTCACCTACGCCGGCGGCGTCGTCATGGCCGGTGACCGCCGGGCGACGATGGGCAACGTCATCGCCAACCGGGACATGGAGAAGGTCTTCGCCACCGACGAGTTCAGCCTCGTCGGCATCGCGGGGACCGCGGGCCTGGCCATCGAGCTCGTCCGCCTCTTCCAGGTCGAGCTCGAGCACTACGAGAAGATCGAGGGCACGCTGATGTCCCTCGAGGGCAAGGCGAACCGGCTCGCCTCGATGATCCGCGGCAACCTCGGGATGGCGATGCAGGGCCTCGCGGTCGTGCCGATGTTCGCCGGGTACGACCTCGAGGAGGGGCGCGGCCGGATCTTCTCCTACGACGTGACCGGCGGCTGCTACGAGGAGCAGGACCACCACAGCGTCGGCTCCGGCTCGCTCTTCGCGCGCGGCGCCCTCAAGAAGCTCTACCGGCGCGACCTCACGGCCGAGCAGGCGGTCCGCGTGGCCGTCGAGACCCTCTACGACGCCGCCGACGACGACTCCGCCACCGGCGGCCCGGACGTCGGCCGGCGCATCTGGCCGACCGTCGGGCTCGTCGACGCCGAGGGGGCGCGCTTCGTGCCGCAGCCGGACCTCGCTCCGGTCGTCGACGCCATCATCACCGAGCGCTCGGAGGAGGCCCGATGACCGCCGGGATGCCGTTCTACGTCTCGCCCGAGCAGCTGATGAAGGACCGGGCCGACTTCGCGCGCAAGGGCATCGCCCGCGGCCGCTCGGTCGTCGTCCTCCAGTTCGACGGCGGCATCGCGTTCGTCGCCGAGAACCCCAGCCGGGCGCTGCACAAGGTCTCCGAGATCTACGACCGCATCGCCTTCGCCGCGGTCGGCAAGTACAACGAGTTCGAGAACCTGCGCGTCGCGGGCGTGCGCTACGCCGACCTGCGCGGGTACTCCTACGACCGCTCCGACGTCACCGCGCGCGGGCTGGCCAACGCCTACGCCCAGACGCTCGGCACGGTGTTCACGCAGGAGTCCAAGCCCTACGAGGTCGAGATCGTCGTCGCCGAGGTCGGGGCCACGCCCGAGGGCGACCAGGTCTACCGGCTCACCTACGACGGCTCGGTCGCCGACGAGCACGGCTTCGTCGCGATGGGCGGGGGAGCGGAGCAGATCGAGACCGGCCTGCGCGAGGCCTGGCGGCCGGGGATGCACCTCGCCGACGCCCTCGCCCTCGCCGTCCGCCTGCTCGGCGCCGACCCGGCCGGCGGAGAGCCGCGCACGCTGGCCCCCGAGCAGCTCGAGGTCGCGGTCTTGGACCGCCACCGGCCGCGGCGTCGCTTCCGCCGGGTGCAGGGCGACCTGCTCGCCCGGCTGCTCAGCTCCGACGACCCCACCGCCGACGTGCCCGCCGGCGACGACGGCGACTCCGCCCGCAGCGCGGCCACCAACCCGCAGACGCAACGTCCCGAGGCGGCCTCCGAGGGCGGCGAGGACGCGTGAGCACGCGCGGCAACCGGCGGATCTTCGGGATCGAGAACGAGTACGGCATCACCTGCTCCACCGGCGGCCAGCGCACGCTGACGCCGGACGAGGTGGCGCGCTACCTCTTCCGCAAGGTCGTCGCCTGGGGCCGCTCGAGCAACGTCTTCCTCACCAACGGCTCGCGCCTCTACCTCGACGTCGGCTCGCACCCCGAGTACGCGACCGCCGAGTGCGACTCCATCCGGCAGGTCGTCACCCACGACCGGGCGGGGGAGCGGATCGTCGAGGGCCTGGTCGCCGACGCCCAGCAGCGCCTGCGCGAGGACGGCGTCGCCGGCGACATCTACGTCTTCAAGAACAACACCGACTCCGCCGGCAACTCCTACGGCTGCCACGAGAACTACCTCGTCACGCGCTCCGGCGAGTTCCAGGCGCTCTCCGAGACGCTGCTGCCGTTCCTCATCAGCCGCCAGCTGACCTGCGGCGCAGGCAAGCTCGTCACGACAAGCAAGGGCGCGTCGTTCGCCCTCAGCCAGCGGGCCGACCACATCTGGGAGGGCGTCTCGTCGGCGACCACCCGCAGCCGGCCGATCATCAACACCCGCGACGAGCCGCACGCCGACGCCGAGCACTACCGGCGGCTGCACGTCATCGTCGGCGACTCCAACATGGCCGAGCCGACGACCATGCTGAAGATCGGCTCCGCCGACCTCGTCCTGCGGATGATCGAGAGCGGCGTCGTCATGCGCGACCTCACGCTCGAGAACCCGATCCGGGCGATCCGCGAGATCTCCCACGACATGACCGGCCGCCGCACGGTGCGCCTGGCCAACGGGCGCGAGCTGTCGGCGCTGGACCTCCAGCGCGAGTACCACGCGAAGGCGGCCGAGTTCGTGCAGCGCGAGGGCGCCGCCGACCCGCTCCACGAGCGGGTCCTCGAGCTGTGGGACCGGACGCTGACCGCCGTCGAGACCGGCGACCTCGGGCTCGTGGGCCGCGAGATCGACTGGGTCGTCAAGTACCGGCTCATCGACGAGTACGCCTCGCGGCACGGCCTGGACCTCGACCACCCGCGCCTGGCGCAGATCGACCTCGCCTACCACGACATCGACCGCTCGCGCGGGCTCTTCTACCTGCTCCAGCGGCGCGGGCGCGTCGAGCGCGTCGTCTCCGACCCGGAGGTCTTCGAGGCCAAGGTGCGCCCGCCGCAGACGACGCGGGCCAAGCTGCGCGGCGACTTCATCCGGGCCGCGCAGGCGCAGCGGCGCGACTTCACCGTCGACTGGGTCCACCTCAAGCTCAACGACCAGGCCCAGCGCACGGTCCTGTGTAAGGACCCGTTCCTCGCCGAGGACGCGCGCGTCGACCGGCTCATCGAGGGCCTCACCGCCTGACCCGCGTCCACCGGGCTCTCAGGGAGCGATGCGGGAGTTCCCATCCGACGCGGTTATCGTGAGGAGACCGGTCGCGTCCCACTCCGCGCGGCGTCCCCGTCCCGAAGGTGTCCCAGACTCGTGCCCCGTCGCCTCACGTCCGTCCTGTCCGTCAGCGCCCTCGCCGGCGCGCTCCTGCTCACCGGCTGCGGTGAGGAGGAGGCCACGACCCCGTCGAGCTCGATCAGCGGCGTCCAGGTCACCGGCGAGGCGAAGAAGGAGCCGAAGGTCACCGTCAAGGCGCCCGTCTCGGTCTCGCGCACCCAGTCGCAGGTCCTCACCGAGGGCGACGGCGCGGCCGTCACCAAGGACGACCTCGTGACCCTCCAGGCCATCCTCGTCAACGGCAAGGACGGCAAGGTCGTCACGAGCACGTGGAAGACCGGCACGGTCGGCCTCGACCTCGACGACCAGAACCTCTTCGCGTCCTTCAAGAGCCAGATCCCCGGCAAGAAGATCGGCACGCGGATGGTCATCGCGTCGACGCCGGCCGACGCCTACGGCGAGACCGGCAACCAGCAGCTGGGCATCACCAAGGACGACCCGGTGATCTTCGTGCTCGACCTCGTCGGCGCCACCAAGGTCCTCGACGAGGCGCAGGGCACCGCCGTCCCGCCGAAGAAGGACCTCCCGACGGTGACGATGAACGCCGGCAAGCCGGCGACCATCACCCCGGCCAAGGGCGTCAAGGCCCCGACCGACACCGTCGTCCAGCCGCTCGTCGAGGGCACCGGCGCCGAGGTGAAGAAGGGCCAGACCGTCCGCGTCGCCTACACCGGCGCGCTCTACCGCAACGGCGAGGTCTTCGACTCCAGCGCCAACCGGCCCGAGCAGCCCTGGTTCGAGTTCAAGCTCGGAGAGGGCCAGGTCATCAAGGGCTGGGACACCGGCCTCGAGGGCCAGAAGGTCGGCAGCCGCGTGCTCCTCGTCATCCCTCCGAAGGACGGCTACGGCGAGCAGGGCAGCGGCGACAAGATCAAGGGCACCGACACCCTCGTCTTCGCGGTCGACATCCTCGCCGCGTACTGACCCACCCCACCCCCACCGACACCCCGAGAGGCATCCCCCCTGTGAGCGAGCTGACCAAGCCCGAGATCGACTTCCCCGGCGACGAGGCCCCGACCGAGCTGGTCGTCGAGGACATCACCGTCGGCGACGGCGCCGAGGCCACCCCCGGCAGCACCGTGTCGGCCCACTACGTCGGGGTCGCGCACTCCACCGGCGAGGAGTTCGACGCCTCCTGGAACCGCGGTGCGCCGCTCGAGTTCCGCCTCGGCGTCGGCATGGTCATCGCCGGCTGGGACGAGGGCATCGCCGGGATGAAGGTCGGCGGCCGTCGCAAGCTGACCATCCCGTCGCACAAGGCCTACGGCGAGCGCGGCGCGGGCGGCGTCATCAAGCCGGGCGAGTCGCTGATCTTCGTCGTCGACCTCATGGACGTGCGCTGACCGACCCCGCGTGGGACCCGGCCGCCGCCGCCACGAGGAACGGCGCCGGGTCCTCCGCGAGGCCGCGGCCCATCGTCGACAGCCCCACCGGGCTCGTCGCGAGGGCCTCGCCCAGCCCGTCCGCGGGCACCTCCACCGGCGTCAGCCGGGCGCGCGCCGTCCCGACGAGCCCCGCGAGCTGCTCGCGCACCCGGGCGTCGAGCGCCGGGTCCGGCAGGGTCGTGACCGGGACGTCGGCCGGGGCGTAGAGGGCCCGCCCGTACGCGGTGAGGCTGTGGTGGCTGATGCCGAGGTGCCGGTCGCGTCGGTCGGCACCCGAGACCCGCAGCGCCGCCACGGGCCGTCCGCCGAGGACGTCGGCGGCGTGCAGCGCCTCCGCGGCCGCCACCCCCGAGTACCCCCAGCGGGTGCCGGTGCCCACGTTGCCCGGGCCCTGCGCCACGACCGCGACGTCGGCGCCGACGACGTGCCGCGCCGCGAGCAACCCCGTGTGCACGGTGACGGCCTCGTGGTCGCCCCCGTAGGCCTGGCCGACGGTGAGGCACGACGCGAGCCAGCCGGCGCGGCGCAGGCCGGCCACGGACCGCGAGAAGGCCGCCGGGAGGGCGCCGCCGTCGGTCATCACGTAGGCGACCGTCGCGTCCGGCCGCACCGCACGGATGCCCGCGAGCACCGCGGGCAGCGCGCTGTGCAGGTCCGCGACGACGACCGGCATCCCGTCGAGGTCGTCGGCCCCGGCGAGCACGTCGTGGTGCGGCGACTCCTGCTCGTCGACGGCGAGGAGCATCTGCTGCAACGGCGTGTAGCGCGCCTTGACGATGTGTCCCGGCCCGGGCGGGGGATCGGCGGGCAGCACGTCGCCCCGGGCGACGACGAAGGCCAGCCCACCGGTGCCGAGGCCGCGCAGCAGCGCCGACGCGTTGAGCAGCACGTGCTCGGCCACCCCCGGCACCCCCGTGACGGCGGTGTACGCCAGCGCCCGCACGCGATCACCGGTGCCCTCGAGCTCGACGGTCAGCTCGACGGCGCCCGGCCAGCTGCGGACCTCCTCGAGCACGGTCCCGGCACGCCACTGCATCACGCGGGGCAGCGTAGCCGTCGGGTAGCGTCTCCCGGGTGAGCAGCCAGAGCGGGGGAGGTGCGCCGAGCGCGGCCCAGGTCAAGACCGAGCGCCTGCTCAACCTCGTCCTCGTGCTGCTGTACGCGCGCCGCCCGCTCGCGAAGGCCCAGATCCGCCGGCTCGTGCCGCAGTACGGCCAGTCGGCGTCCACCGAGGCCTTCGAGAGGATGTTCGAGCGCGACAAGGACGAGCTGCGCGAGCTCGGCATCCCGCTCGTCACCGAGGACATCGACGCCTTCCACGACGACGAGCCGGGCTACCGCATCCACCAGCGCGACTACGCGCTGCCGGACATCGCCTTCGAGCCCGACGAGCTCGCCGTCCTCGGCCTCGCGAGCCGCACCTGGGCCCAGGCGTCGCTCGCCGGCCCGGCCGCGCAGGCCCTGCGCAAGCTGCGGGCCGCGGGGGTCGAGCGCGACACCGAGTCGCTCATCGGCATCGAGCCGCGGCTGCGCACCGCCGAGCCGGCCTTCGACGCGGTCAAGGACGCCGTCGTGCGCCGGGTGCCGCTGGCGTTCACCTACCGCCGCCCCGAGGCGGCCGAGGGCGCCGAGCGTCGCGTGCAGCCGTGGTCGCTCGTGTCGTGGCACGGGCGCTGGTACCTCAACGCCTGGGACCTGGACCGCGAGGCGCCCCGGGTCTTCCGCCTCTCGCGCATCAGCGGCACGGTCCGACGCACCGGCCGCCCCGGCTCCTTCGAGGTCCCGGCCGACCACGAGCCGCGGGTCATGGTCGACAGCATGGCCGGGTCCGCGACCCAGCCCAGCCCCGCCGTCCTGCGGGTCCGGGTCGGCGCGGGGCACGCGCTGCGGCTGCGCGCCCGGACGGTCGGGGAGGTCGACGACGACTGGTCGCTCGTCGACCTCGACTACGGCGACGTCTGGGCCTTCGCCGAGGAGCTCGCCGGCTACGGCGCCGACGTCGTCGTCGAGCAGCCGCCGGAGCTCGTCGACGCCGTGCTCGAGCGCCTGCGCGGCACCCTCGCCGCGCACGGCGGAGGGGGGTCCTGATGCCGCCCGCACCGCAGGAGACCGCCACCGCGCGGCTCGCGCGCCTGCTGACGATGGTGCCGTGGCTGGTCAACCGGCAGGGCATCGACCTCGAGGAGGCGGCCGCCGACCTCGGCGTCTCGACCGAGCAGCTCGAGGCGGACCTGCAGCTGCTCTTCCTGTGCGGCTACGGCCAGATGCCCGACGAGCTCATCGAGGCCGACTGGGAGGGCGGACGCGTGTTCGTCGGCAACGCCGACTCGATCGCCCGCCCGCTGCGCCTGGGCGTCGACGAGGCCGTCACCCTCATCGTCGGGCTGCGCGCCCTGCGCGAGGTCCCGGGTCTCGACGAGCGCGACGCCGTCGACCGGGCCCTCGCCAAGCTCGAGGCCGCCGCCGGCGAGGCCGCCGACCCCGCGAGCCGCGTGCTCGCGGAGGTCGCCGACGGCACCTCCGCCGACCTGCTGGCCCGCGCCCGCACCGCCCTCGCGACCCGCCGCCGGGTGCACCTGCGCTACCTCGTTCCGGCCCGCGACGAGGCCACCGAGCGCGACGTCGACCCGATGCGCGTCGTCGGCATCGACGGCCGCTGGTACCTCGAGGGCTGGTGCCACCGCGCCGAGGACACCCGCCTGTTCCGGCTCGACCGCGTCGAGGAGCTGACCGTCCTCGACGTCGACGGCACCCCGCCGCCGCAGGCCGCCGAGCGCGACCTCTCCGAGGGCACGTTCCGGCCGGCGCCGGACGACCTCGTCGTCACGCTGCGCCTGCTGCCCGGCGCGACCTGGGTGTCGGACTACTACCCGGTCGAGTCGCTCGAGGAGGTGGCGGCCGCGGAGGGCGGCGGGCAGGTCGTGCGCATCGCGACGGCCGACACCGCGTGGCTGCACCGGCTGCTGCGGCGCCTCGGCGGGCGCGGCTACGTCACCGAGCCGGCCGACGTCGTCGCCGAGGTGCGCGAGGGCGCGGCCGCGGCGCTGGCGGGCTACCCGGCGGCCGACGCCGAGCGGGAGGGCTGACCCGTGCTGCCCTGGTGGGGCTGGGTGCTGCTCTGGGTGCTCCTCGTCGTCGGGGGCGCCGTGCTCGTCGGGCTGCGGGCCCGCGCGACGTGGCGCAGCCTGCGGGCGCTGACGGCCGAGCTCGGGCGGGCCGGCCGGCTCGTCGAGGAGCTCGAGCAGGCGGCCTCGCGGCAGCGCGACCCGGAGCCGCCGGTCACAGCGGTCCTGCAGGACCCTCACAGCCTTCGCGAGGAGCATCGGCGCGAGCGGGCCCGCCAGGCCGACGCGCGGAGAACCCGTAACGCCGAGCGGATGCCTCCCTGGGCCCGCGTACACTGACGAACGACCGCGATCTCTGAAGGAGATGGACCCACATGGGCAGGCTCGGACCCACCGAAATCATCATCATCGCTGTGCTGATCATCGTGATCTTCGGCTGGAAGCGGCTCCCCGACGCCGCCCGCAGCCTGGGTCGCTCGGCCCGCGTCTTCAAGTCCGAGGTGGACGAGATGAAGCGCGAGAACGAGGCCAACAAGACACCCGCCTCGAGCGAGACGGTCCGCGGCGAGTCGCTGACCACCGCCCGCTCCACCGACGACGTCGTCACCCCGGACCCGAACGGCAACGCGGTGCACGAGCGCACCCCGCGGACGGACAACCAGTCCGGCCCGACCGCCTGACGCCGGAGGCCCGCACCCTCCATGGCCCGACTGCGCCGACGCCCTCACGACCCCGAGGGCCGGATGACGCTGGCCGAGCACTTCCGTGAGTTCCGCCGACGCCTGTTCGTCGCGGCGGCTGCGGTGCTCGTCGGCGCCATCGTGGCCGGCATCTTCTACGACGACGTCTTCGAGTTCCTCGCCGATCCGTTCTACGAGTACGCGCGCGCCAACCCCCAGAACGACATCAGCCTGAACTTCGGCGAGGCGACCTCCGCGCTCTCCAACCTCATCAGCCTGTCGATCTTCGTGGGCGTGGTCGCTTCCAGCCCCGTGTGGCTGTGGCAGGCCTGGCGCTTCGTCGTCCCGGGGCTGACCCGCAAGGAGAAGCGGCTCAGCCTCGCGTTCGTCGGCTCGACGGTCCCGCTGTTCCTCCTGGGCTGCGGCCTCGCCTACGTGATCCTGCCGCAGAGCCTCGCGATCCTTTACGGCCTCTCGCCGGCGGGGACGTCGAACATCCAGCAGGTGTCGATGTACTTCTCGTTCGTCACCCGCTTCATCCTGGTCTTCGGCATCGGCTTCCTCTTCCCCGTCATCCTCGTCGGGCTCAACCTCGTCGGCGCGATGCCCGCGACCCGGCTGATCAAGGGCTGGCGCGTCTCGGTCGTCCTCATCTTCGTCTTCGCCGCCGTGGCCACCCCGACCGCCGACCCGTTCACGATGTTCGTCTTCGCCGCGCCCCTCACCCTCCTGTACTTCGGCGCCTGGTTCGTCTGCCGTGTCCTCGACAAGCGCAAGGCCGCCAACCGGCCGGACTGGCTCGACGTCGACGACACCGAGGCCTCCTCGCTCTGAGCGCCGTGCGCGTCGGCGTCGTCGTCAACCCCACGTCGGGCAGGAACACCGGCGCGCGCGTCGGGGTCGAGGCCCTCACCCTGCTGCGGGCCGCCGGGGCCGAGGTCGTCGACCTCTCGGCCGCCGACGCGGCGGGCGCCCTGGCCCACGGTCGCGCGGCGGTGGCGCAGCGCTCGGTCGACGCGCTCGTCGTCGCCGGCGGTGACGGGATGGTCCACCTCGGGGCCAACCTCGTCGCCGGCACCGACATCCCGCTCGGCGTCGTCGCCGCGGGAACCGGCAACGACATCGCCCGCGAGCTCGGTCTGCCGGTGCGCGACGCCGCCGCGGCGGTCGAGCGCATCCTCGCCGGGCGCACCCGCGCCGTCGACGCCGCGCGGCACGTGACGGCGGCGGGGGAGGAGCGCTGGTTCCTCGGGGTGCTCGCGGCCGGGTTCGACGCGGTCGTCAACGAGCGCGCGAACCAGTGGCGCTGGCCGAAGGGCCGGCTGCGCTACAACCTGGCGATCGTCCGCGAGCTGCCCGTCTTCCGGCCCATCCCGTACGCGCTGACCCTCGACGGCGAGCGGCACGAGACCGAGGCGATGCTCGTCGCCGTCGGCAACGGCCCCTCCTACGGCGGCGGGATGCGGGTGACGCCCGACGCCCGCTTCGACGACGGGCTGCTCGACGTCCTCGTGCTGCACCGCCTGCCGGTGCCCGAGTTCCTGCGCGTGTTCCCCAAGGTCTTCAGCGGCGGGCACGTCGGCCACCCGGCCGTCGAGGTGCTGCGTGCCCGGCGGGTCGTGCTCGAGGCCACCGGCATCGTCGGGTACGCCGATGGCGAGCGGTTCGGGCCGCTGCCGCTCGAGGTCGAGGCGGTGCCGGGGGCGGTGTCGGTCCTCGTCTGAGCCGCCCCGCCCTGCACCGACATACCCCTGACGTAGCCTGAGGCCATGCCCAGCCCCGCCGAGCGGTACGCCGCGGCCAAGGCGCGGTCCCGCCGGGAGCGGACCGAGCTCGGCCGCTTCACCGCCGCCCTCGACTTCCCGCTCGACGACTTCCAGCTCCAGGCCTGCGAGGCGGTCGAGGCCGGCAAGGGCGTCCTCGTCGCGGCCCCGACCGGCGCCGGCAAGACGATCGTCGGCGAGTTCGCCGTGCACCTGGCCCTGGCCACCGGGCGGAAGGCGTTCTACACGACGCCGATCAAGGCCCTCTCGAACCAGAAGTACCACGACCTCGTGCGCGTCCACGGCGCCGAGAACGTCGGCCTGCTGACCGGCGACAGCTCCGTCAACGGCGAGGCGCCGGTCGTCGTCATGACGACCGAGGTCCTGCGCAACATGATGTACGCCGGCTCCTCGACGCTCACCGGACTCGGCTTCGTCGTCATGGACGAGGTGCACTACCTCGCCGACCGGTTCCGCGGCGCCGTCTGGGAGGAGGTCATTATCCACCTGCCCGAGTCGGTGCAGGTCGTCTCCCTGTCGGCGACGGTGAGCAACGCCGAGGAGTTCGGCGCGTGGCTGGCCGAGGTGCGCGGCAACCACGAGGTCGTCGTCTCCGAGCACCGGCCGGTGCCGCTCTTCCAGCACATGCTCGTCGGCACGACGATGTTCGACCTCTTCGCCGGCAACCGGGTCAACCCGGACCTGCTCCACGCGATCCGGAACGCCGAGCAGCGCGGCCGGTACGCCGAGGACGCGCGCCGGCTCGGCGGGCCCTCCGGCGGCCACCGCGGCGGCCGGGGGCGTCGTGACCACGCCGCCCCGCGCGGTCCCGGCGGGGGAGCGGGGGGTCGGGGCTTCGCCCGGGGCAGCCGGCCGGCCGGGGGCGCCACACGGGCCGAGGTCGTGCTCGACCTGGAGCGCGAGGGCCTGCTCCCCGCGATCACCTTCATCTTCAGCCGGGTCGGCTGCGAGGCGGCCGTCGGGCAGCTGCTGTCCGCCGGCGTCCGGCTGGTGCCGGAGCGCGAGGGCGAGCGGATCCGTCGGCACGTCGAGGAGCGGGTCGAGTCGCTCGCCGACGAGGACCTCGGGGTGCTCGGCTTCTGGGACTTCCTCGAGGGGCTGAGCCGCGGCTTCGCGGCGCACCACGCCGGGATGCTGCCGCTCTTCCGCGAGATCGTCGAGGAGCTGTTCACCGACGGGCGCATCCGGGCCGCGTTCGCCACGGAGACACTGGCGCTCGGCATCAACATGCCGGCCCGCACGGTCGTCCTCGAGAAGCTCGTCAAGTACAACGGCGAGGCGCACGTCGACATCACACCCGCGGAGTACACGCAGCTGACCGGGCGCGCCGGGCGACGCGGCATCGACGTCGAGGGGCACGCGGTCGTCCAGTGGACGCGCGGGATGGACCCGATGGCCGTCGGCGGCCTGGCCTCGACCCGCACCTACCCGCTGCGCTCGAGCTTCCGCCCGACGTACAACATGGCGGTCAACCTCGTCCGGCAGGTCGGCCGCGAGACGACCCGCGAGCTGCTGGAGACCTCGTTCGCGCAGTTCCAGGCCGACCGCGCCGTCGTCGGGCTCGCGACCCAGCTGCGCAAGAACGAGGACGGCCTCGACGGCTACGCCGAGGCGATGCACTGCGACTTCGGCGACTTCCGCGAGTACGCCCGCATCCGCCGCGAGCTCGCCGACGCCGAGAAGGACGGCCGCAAGGCGCGGGCCGCGTCGCGGCGTGCCGAGGCGGCGGTGTCGATGGAGGCGCTGCGCGTCGGCGACGTCATCCGCATCCCCGCCGGACGGCGGGCCGGGTGGGCCGTCGTCGTCCAGCCCGCGCGGACGGCCAAGGGTGCCCCGACCGGGCCGGGGGTCGTCACGGAGGACAAGCAGTTCCGCCGCCTGACGCTCGTCGACGTCCCGGAGCCGGTCGAGGCGATGGCGCGGGTCGCGGTGCCGAAGCACTTCAACCCCAAGTCGCCGAAGTCGCGCCGCGACCTCGCGACCGCGCTGCGCGTGGCGACGCCGCACGGCCTCGAGGACGCGCCCTCGCGCCGCGGGCGCACCGACGCGACCGCCGACACCGACCTCACCGACCACCTCCGCCGTCAGCTGCGCGAGCATCCCTGCCACCAGTGCCCGCGCCGCGAGGAGCACGCGCGGTGGGCCGAGCGGTGGTGGCGGCTCAAGCGCGAGACCACGGGGCTCCAGCGGCGGGTCGAGGGGCGCACCAACACGGTCGCGCGCACCTTCGACCGCATCTGCGACGCCCTCGAGTCCCTCGGCTACCTCGCCGAGCACGGCTCGGTCGTCACCGAGCGCGGCGAGCGGCTGCGGCGTCTCTACACCGAGAAGGACCTGCTCGCCGCCGAGTGCCTGCGCCACGACGTGTGGAAGCGGCTCGACGCGCCGGGCCTGGCGGCGGCCGTGTCCGCCCTCGTCCACGAGCCGCGGCACGAGGAGGCCGACGTCTCGCCGCGGATGCCGACCGACGAGGTCGCCGACGCCGTCCGCGAGATGGAGCGGCTGTGGGCCGGCATCGAGGAGCTCGAGACCGAGCACGACCTGCCGACGACGTCGATGCCCGACGGCGGCATGGCGTGGATGGTGCACCGCTGGGCCTCCGGCGGCCGCCTCGACGACGTGCTGCGCGGCCAGGACATGGCCGCCGGTGACTTCGTGCGCCGGTGCAAGCAGCTCGTCGACCTCCTCGACCAGGTCGGCGACGCCGCCACCGACACGACATTGCGGCGCACGGCGCGGCAGGCCGTCGACGCGGTGATGCGCGGCGTCGTCGCCGCCGACCGGCTCGACTGAGCCGGCCGGCGCGGCGCGTCAGCCGCCGAGCACCTCGCCGATCCGGATGTGGTTGCCGAACGGGTCGCGCAGGGCGAAGTCGCGGCCGTAGGGCTGGTCGACGATCTCCTGGGTGATGTCGGCGCCGGAGGCCTGCACGCGCGCGAACATCTCCTCGACGTCGTCGGTCGTGAAGGCGAGCCAGCCGCCGCCGGCCCCCTTGGTGACGAGCGCGCGCACCTGCTCGGCCGTCGCCTCGTCGTGCGCGGGGGCGCCGGGCTTCTCGAGGAGGATGGACTTGCGGTCGCCGGGCACGCGGACGGTCAGCCAGCGCATCGGGCCGAAGTCCATGTCCTGCTCGACCTCCAGGCCCAGCACCTCGGTGTAGAAGCGCAGCGCCTCGTCCTGGTCGAGCACGAAGATCGAGGAGATGTTGTTGCGGGTCAGCATGGTGGTCCTTCCGGTTCGGGTGTCGGGGACGACGCTAGGGCGGGGGCTCGTCGGCCCGCTTCTCCGAAAGTGCCCCGTGCTCGACGACCCGTCGTACGGTGGCCCGGTGAGCGCCGCCGAGGAGGACCGCAACCGGCGGCTGCTCCGGGCGCGCGACCTCGTCGACCGGCACAGCACCGAGCCGCTCGACGTCGAGGCGCTGGCCCGGGTGGCGCACATGAGCCGCGCCCACTTCATCCGCGAGTTCCGGACCGTCTTCGGCGAGACGCCGCACCGCTACCTGCAGCGGCGGCGCATCGAGCGGGCGATGACCCTGCTGCGCACCACCGACACCCCCGTGACGGACGTCTGCATGGCGGTCGGGTTCTCCAGCCTCGGCACCTTCAGCCGCACCTTCACCGAGGTGGTCGGCCTCTCTCCCAGCGAGTTCCGTCGTCAGGACGACCCGGCGACGGCCTTCGTGCCGACGGCGTTCCGGATGCGGTGGACGCGGCCGGCGGGGGAGCGGTCCGCGGAGGGCGTCAGGCCAGCCCGAGGGCGGTGAGCAGCCGGCCGACCGGGTTCTCGATGCCGTGGCGCGCCGCGAGCTCGTCGAGCGCGAGCCGGTCGGCGACCTGCGTGGGCAGCGCGAGGTCGACCTCGGGCACCGGGGCGTCGCGCACGACGCGGACGACGGTCGGGGCGACGTCGAGGTAGGCCGAGGCGGCCTCGAGGTTGGCCCGCCGCGCGCCCTTGATCGCCGGGTCGCCGGAGTCGACGGCCGCGCGCAGGGCCGCGAGGGAGCCGTACTGCTCGATGAGCTGGGCGGCGGTCTTGTCGCCGATGCCCTTGACCCCCGGCAGCCCGTCGCTCGTGTCGCCGCGCAGCACCGACATCTCGAGGTAGGCCTCGCCGGTCGGCACGCCGTACTTCTCGCGGAGCATCGACTCCGTGGCGATGTCCGGCTCCCGCACACCGCCCTTGCCGGTGTAGAGGACGCGCACGGCCTGCGCGTCGTCGACGAGCTGGAGGAGGTCTCGGTCGCCGGTCACGACGTCGACGGGCATGACCCCGTGGTGCCGGGTCGTCAGGGTGCCGATGACGTCGTCGGCCTCGTGGTCGGGCACGCCGATCCGGGCGATGCCGACCGCGGCCAGCGCCTCGCGGATGAGCGGCACCTGCGGGGTGAGGTCGTCCGGGCTCTCCTCGACGGCGTCGGAGCCCTCGGTGAGCCGGTGCGTCTTGTAGGTGGGCACGAGGTCGACGCGCCACTGGGGGCGCCAGTCGTCGTCCCAGCAGGCGACGAGGTGCGTCGGCCGGTGCTGGGTCACGAGGGTGGCGATCATGTCGAGGAACCCGCGCAGCGCGTTCGTCGGCGTCTCGGACGGGTCCTTGCGCTGGTCCGGGACGCCGTAGAACGCCCGGAAGTACAGCGAGGCGGAGTCGAGCAGCAGCAGCTTCGGGAGTCGTCCGTCGTCGAGCGCCATGCCGAGAGCCTACGGGCGGTCGGCGAGTCCGGGTGGTGACGGGGGAGGGCGCACTACGCTGACGCCGTGGAAGACCTCGACCGGCGCATCGTCGACCTGCTCACCGAGGACGGCCGGACCAGCTACACCGACCTCGGCAAGGCCCTCGGCATGTCCACCTCCGCGGTGCACCAGCGGGTCCGCCGGCTCGAGCAGCGCGGGGTCATCAAGGGCTACACGGCCCGCATCGACCACCGCGCCGTCGGACGGCAGCTGACGGCCTTCATGTCCGTGACCCCGCTCGACCCGAGCCAGCCCGACGACATCCCGGAGCGCCTCCAGGGCATCGAGCAGATCGAGGAGTGCCACTCGGTCGCCGGCGACGAGAACTACATCCTCAAGGTGCGCGTCGCGACACCGGCGGAGCTCGAGGAGCTCATCGCCCGGATCCGTGGCGCCGCGCACGTCTCGACCCGGACCACGGTGGTGCTCTCGACCCCGTGGGAGTGAGCATCCCGCCGGGGCTGCCGAGCGACCTGCACCACTACCTGCAGGACGCCCGGGACGCGATGCTGCGCACGCTCGACGGCCTGTCGGAGTACGACGTCCGGCGGCCCCTGACACCGACGGGCACCAACCTCCTCGGCCTGGTCAAGCACCTCACCGGGGTCGAGGTCGGGTACTTCCTGCAGTCCCTGGGGCGTCCGGCGCCGACCCTCCCGTGGGACGAGGACGGCTCGGTCTGGGACAACGGCGACCTGTGGGCGCGCGCCGACGAGAGCCGGTCGTGGGTGCTGGACCTCTATCGAGAGGCGTGGACGCTGTCCGACGCGGCGCTCGCCGAGGTGCCGCTCGACACCCCCGCCGAGCCGCCGTGGTGGCCGGAGGCGACCCGGCGGACGACGTTCGGCCACCTCGTCGTCCGCGTCGTCGCCGAGACCGCGCAGCACGCCGGCCACGCCGAGATCCTCCGCGAAGGGCTCGACGGGCAGGTCGGCCGCGACGCCGCGGCCTTCGGCGAGGACGCCGGCTTCGAGCGCCTCGTCGCCGACGTCCAGCGCGCGGCCGACGCACACCGCTGACGGTGCGGGCGGTCATCCGTCCGCGAGGCGGCGCTCCTGGTCCTCGGTGACCAGCTCGGCGTTGACCATCGCCCCGGTCCGCGTGCCGGCCGCGGCCGCCATGACGACCTGACCCATCGGGTCGGTGACGTTGCCCGCGACCCAGACGCGGGGGACGGCGGTGCGTCCGGCCGGGTCGGCGGCGACGTGGCGCGCGAGGACGACCCCCTGCATCTCGAGGTCGACGAGCTCCAGGCCGAGGTCGGCGAGCAGCGTGTCGCGGGCCTCGAGCCGGGTCTGGACGGCGACGGCGTCGGCGCGCACGACCCCGCCCGGGGTCTCGAGGCCGACGAGCGCGCCGTCGCACTCGACGACCCCGGTCGCCGGCCCGTCGACCACCGCGACCCCGAGCCGCACGAGGCGTTCGCGCGCCGCGGCGTCGAGCACGGACGGCGCCTGCACGAGGACGGTGAGGTCGCTCGTGAGCTGCCCGAAGAGGCCTGCCTGGTGCACGGCCATCGGCGTCGTCGCGAGGACGACGACCCGGCGGTCGCGCACCTCCCAGCCGTGGCAGTAGGGGCAGTGGACGACGGCCGTGCCCCAGTGCCGGTGCAGCCCAGGCACGTCGGGCAGGACGTCGACGGCGCCGCCCGCGAGCACCAGGTGACGCGCCGTCCACGCGGAGCCGTCGGACGCCGTCACGACGACCCGGTCGTCCTCGCGGTGGGCCGAGCCGGCCGCGGTGGCGACGACGCGGCCCCCGTACGAGTCGAGCTCCGCACGGCCACGGGCGAGCAGCTCCAGCGGCGGCACGCCGTCGTGGCCGAGGAACGCGTGCACCCCGCCGGCCGGGGCGTTGCGCGGCTCACCGGCGTCGAGGACGACGACGGACCGGCGGGAGCGGGCGAGGACGGTGGCGGCCGAGAGGCCGGCGGCCCCACCGCCGACCACGAGGACGTCGACGGGCAGGGGAGCGGAGGTGGTGGTCATGGACCGACGATGCGTCTGCGCCGAGCGGCTCGGCAAGGTACGTTGCCGGAGTGGCAAACCTCGACCCGACCGCCGTGGGGCAGCGCCTGCGCGAGGTCCGCACCCGCCGGCGCATGACCCTCGCCGAGGTCTCGGCCGGCACCGGCATCTCGGTCAGCACCCTGTCCCGGCTCGAGTCCGGCTCCCGGCGGGCGACGCTGGAGCTGCTCGTCGGGCTGGCGCGCGTCTACCGCGTGACCCTCGACGAGCTCGTCGACGCGCCCCGCACCGGCGACCCACGCGTGCACCTGCAGCCGGTGGAGCACCCGTACGCGCAGGTCGTCCCGCTCACCGAGCGGGTCGGCGGCCCACGAGCGTTCAAGATGGTGCTGCGCCCGGACGGGCGCGAGCCCGACCCACGCAGCCACGAGGGCTACGACTGGATCTACGTCCTCGACGGCCGGCTGCGCCTCGTGCTCGCCGAGCACGACGTCGTCCTCGGCGTCGGCGAGGTCGCCGAGTTCGACACCCGCACCCCGCACTGGTTCGGCTGCGCCGACGACCGACCGGTCGAGCTGCTGAGCATCATGGGGCCGCAGGGGGAGCGGATGCACGTGCGCGCCCGCCCGCGGCGCCGGGACTAGCTGTACTCGGCCGGGACGTTGGTGACGCGTAGGCGTTGACGACGAGGAGAACCTCCGGGTGAGGTGTGGATTGTCTAGGTCCTACACCGCCCGGAGGTTCTCGTGGCCCACGCTAACGCTCGTCTGAA
>NZ_JAHHWP010000020.1:0-114780 GCF_018729305.1 Phycicoccus mangrovi
GAGGCCCGTTTGAGGATCTCGATCTCCATCGCCTGGCGGCGGTTCTCTCTTCGCAGCCGGACCAGCTCCTCGTGCTCGCTCGAGGTCAGGCCCTCGCGGCGGCCGGCGTCGACGTCGTCCTTGGCCATCCAGCGGCGCAGGCACGACTCGCTGATCCCCAAGTCCTTGGCGATCGTCGCGACCGACGCGCCCGGCACCCGGGTCAGCTCCACCGCTCGACGACGGAACTCCGGTGGCTTGGCAGCAGGCATCCCAGACTCCTCTCCGAGACGATCATCGCCTCAGCTCAGGTGTCCGGAAAAGCGGGTCAGGCTCCGCCTCGATGTCTGAAAGCTCTTCCTCACTACCCCGCCATACCTTGTTCCACACATACAAACCGATCAAGCCGCGAACGAACGGCATGCTTGTTAGGTAGGCGCTGGCCGCTAGTCCCGCGTCGGGAGCCACATCAAACAGGCGGCGCCAGTTGAGAACGATGTTGCCTGGCTTCCTACTTACGGCGCCGCCCCCACTGTGCATGGTTATGTACTCAATGTGAACTTGCCCCTCTGGCTCCGTCACGGTTGCGAAGGCGATAAGCCACCTTCGCAACGAACCAGACGACGCCGCGTGCGGGGGCCCATGCGCTTGCGCAAAGTTCAGTAGGTCCTCAAACGTGTCCACCGATAGAGCCTAGCGATTCGCGGGGGCGGGTCCGCGAATCGCCAACGAGGGAGCATGCTGGTTCAGTACCTGGTCGTACGAGTCGGACCAACTGATCCCAGGCTTGAGCAGCTTCCACTGGGCGCTAAGACCCCCCAGCTCCAGCGTCGTCCTAGGTAGTCCTTGGCGGGGATCGGACGTCTCGAGCCGAAGCTGCAGGGCGGCCGCGCGACGAGTGAGTCTCTTCGCCGCCAGCGGCAGCTGTCTTTGCCCTGGGTCGCACCGCGGCGGCCATCGTTTCCAGCCCGCGTCGCATGCGCTTCGGCAGCCAGCGGTTTGGCACAGTGGCTTGGCATGACGTCCGGACCCCAGACCGCGGAACAGCAGCCCGACCACTACGACGCCTTCGCCGAGGCCTACGCGCGGGCGAACGAGCACGGCCTGTTCAACCGGTGGTACGCACGCCCCGCCGTGCTGGACCTGCTGGGTGACGTCGCAGGCCGACGGATCCTCGACGCCGGCTGCGGTGCCGGCCCGCTGGTCGCCGACCTGACGGAGCGGGGCGCGAGGGTGGCCGGGTTCGACGCCAGCCCGGCCATGATCGGGCTCGCCCGGCGACGCCTCGGCGAAGAGGCCGACCTGCAGGTGGCCGACCTGACCCGGTCGCTCCCGTACCTAGACGAGGCCTTCGACGACGCCGTGGCCGTCCTGGTGCTGCACTACCTCCAGGACTGGTCTCGGCCGCTGACCGAGCTCGCGAGGGTGCTGAAGCCCGGCGGTCGCCTCGTCGTGGTCATCAACCACCCCGTCATCCCGCCGGTGATGTACCCCGACGTGAACTACTTCGCGACCGTGCCCAACGCGGAGGAGTACGACTTCGACGGCGTCGGCGCGACCCTCACGATCTGGTACCGCTCGCTGAGCGCGATGTCGGAGTCGTTCACCGCCGCAGGCTTCAGGATCGCGGCGATCGCCGAACCGCCCGTGGCCCCCGACACGCCACCGGAGCTGCTGCCCGACAGCGAGTCCGACCCCACCCGCTTCATCGGCTTCATCTTCTTCTCCCTCGAGAAGGCCTCGTAAACACACCCCGCCATAGCCTCACACCCCCGGTCCTCGTGGGCTCGTCCCACGCAGCAAAAGAAGCCCACCCGCGTCTTTCCGCCGCCACGGGGCGACGACGGCCGAGCGGGCGGATGGCTACTTGACCGCGAGCACGTCGATCGGTGAGATCACGGCATCCTCGGCCAGCAGATCTGAGGCGACATCCTGGAGTGCCGCCGGGATCTGGCCGTTCACGTGGGCCTGGCGAGCGTCTTCGCTCTCGAAGGTGTCGAAGATCCCGTACGTCGTGTCGTCGAGTCGGAACGCGTACCAGGTCACGGTGCCGTCCTCCTGAGCTGCCAGCTCTCGGCCCTTCCTCAAGAACTGTCCCAGCTCATCCCCCTTGCCGGGCTTGGCCTTCAACGTCGCCAACAGTCCTCGGTCGACAGCCATGACTGGTTCCTCTCATCGGGATACCCCGTAACCGGCAGAGCGATGTCGGATGTGGCATCGCGGCTCGGCGGAACTTTGACCGTACGCGCTCCGTAGCACTCACGAGTCCCTCGTGAGCGTGCGCGTCCATGTCACGACCGAGTCGTGTCCCGGGACGCTGATCAAACGACGTGTCCTCGCTCGCTGGACCGCAGGCGTCCCAGGGCCTGGGGCGTCACCGGGACCGCATCGCGACGCGCGCCAGAGGCACCACGGCATCGACTACCAGAGCGCTGCCACCACCGAGCCGAGGCGTACCCCTTCGTCCTCCGCAGAGTGGGACCTCGCGCCCTGCGTCTCTTCGCCGCGAGCGGACACGCGCGAGCGACGGCGTGCCGCTCGTCGCCACCTACGCCGCGTCGGCCAAGATGCTCTTCTGGGCTTCGAGGTGACGGCGAAGAGAGACGACCACGCCGTCCTCGGAATCACGCTGGTCATCTAGGTCATCGACCTCGACGTTGTATGCCTCTGCGAGTCGCGGGGTGTGGGCAATAACCATGTCGAACAGGGGCACCAGGTCGCCCAGGGAGATCTTGACCTCGTGGCCCTCGTCCGAGAAGGCCTTGATCGCGTCCAGGTCTTCCAGAAGTCGCTCGACTATCTGCGCGTTCAGCGCGCCTTCGCGGCCAGCCTCAATGTAAGCGCGGAGCGACGCGTCGAAATTCGTGATGCACTCTGGAAGGGCGTCTACCGGTACCAGCCTAGAGCCCTTGCGCTTCTTCACCAGATACGTGACACCGCTGCCAACGACTGCGGCTACGGCCACCACCGAAATCACGACCTTAGGGTGGAGCTTTATGCTCCGGACTGCCTCCTCAGCCTTGTCCGGACTTGGCACCAACACGGTCAAGTGTTTGTAGACGCGGCCTGTGTCGGCCTCCCTGACCACGCTTCCGAACAGCTTGAGAGTGCCCTCGAGCAACCCCAGTTCGATGTCCGGCGGCACGAGGAGCAGGGGTTGCTCGATCATCATTGAGGAGTCCTTGGGAACGGTATCGGTAGGCGCTGCAACCCTATGACTGACCACCGGCCTTCGTTCACGGAACGGCCTGCGACTCTGCTGGCCGAGGGGCTTCCGCGGATCGCGTCATAGCGCCGCGAGCGGGGCGCCGTGCCAGTTGCGCCGACGGCGTCGTGCCTCGTAGAGCCCGGTTCCTGATGGAATAGGGCTGTGATCCTTCGCGACGAACACAGGGCGGCTCTCCAGTACGTCCAAGCAGCCAACAGTGGGGGCTATCGGCCGACGATCGACGAGGTCGACGAGTGGCGACTCCGCCCTGACCCTTTGCCCGGCAAGAGGGGCAAGCTCATTAGCCCAGCTGTAGCGGGTGAGCCGTCCATTTGGGCCAAGGGACTTATCGAGAACACGCGCATGCTTGAAAGCTTCGCCGAGGCTCTGCGCCCATCGTTGCTCTCGATGGGGAACCAACTCCTGGGCTCTGCAATGTTCGGCACCCCGGGCACCCCTGCTCGTTACGAGCCAGATGGCCCCCCGGAAGCCTTCCTCGCTTCCCTCATTCGGTTGTCATGGTTGGCGTCTGATGACCGCGGAGGCCTCAGCACGACGCCGTTGAGCCGCGCCCTGCTTAGGGCCGAGGAGGTCGCTGGTCAGGAGGCCGCCGACGTGCTCGTGCTCGCCGAAGGAGACCCGCTGGCATACGCCTCACTTTTAGGTCACGTCGCAGAGATGGGACAGGTGCTTGTCGTTGACCCGTATCTCAAGCCGGAACAGCTCCTTTCATTCCTGCAGCACACGAACGCCAACCGATTTCTGATTGGTAGCAGAGCGAACCATGGGTCAGTCGTCGCGATGCAGACTCTCCTGAGCGCGACCGGTTGGCAGGCGGTGCCCGAGTTGAAGCAGACGGCCCCTGGCGAATTGCACGATCGGTACATCATCGGAGACACCCATGTCTACACATTGGGCATGTCCCTCAATGCGGTGGGCCGCAGCAACACAACTGTCTTGATGCCACTACCGGAGGACGCGGCTGATCACATACGCAGCGTGATGGAGCAAATTTGGTCTGGCGCCGAGACGCTCGGGAACATTGCGGCTCCGAGTTTGCAGTCACCCAGTCCGGAGCATCTGGCTGCGGAGAGCACGCGGGTTGTGAAATCTGGCAACCCAAGAACTTCCACCACCCGGAAGAGGGCCAGCAAGAAGGTTGCCGCGAAGAAGCCAAGCGCCAAGGGCGCAAGACAGGCTCGAGCGCGCGATTCCTCGCCAAATGGTGACGACACCTGACTGGTTCGCGTCGCCGTGGACAAGGGGGTAAGACAGCCGCGAACGAGGACGAAAAATGCGGGTGCTGCGCAGCAGTGCGGCAAATCTCGATCAGAGCGGGGTGTGCGTCACTTCGCCGCCGTCAGAATGCGTCTTATCGCCACAGTTCGGTTGTCACCCATCGGTGCAGCGGTCCCTCCGGGCCAGCCGCTTCCGGAACCTACCGGGTGTCAGTGGCGCGATCTACGCTCCGTTTCATGAACGACCTGACCTACAGAGCGGTCGCATGGACGCCGTACATTGCGTCACCGGAAAACCTGCGCCGGACCGACGAGGCCGTCGCCTGGACCGAACGCCAATGCCGAGAGACCGGCCTTCCCGGTTACCTGCGAGTGCCCTCCCACGCGACCTCCTACAAGCACGGCGACGGCCAGCTCGCTGCCTTCGCAAGAGCCCACGAGGTGATCACCAATCGTGGACGCTTAGGTGGCAACGGCGTATACCTCGTGCCCATGGCCTACCCCCGCGAGCTGGCGTCGGCCATGCGTCGGGCGCACACGTTCAGTTTGTGCGCAACGGAGCATCCCGCGTATCCGCTTATTGGTTGGGCGATGATCCTTGGGGCAGTGGACCTGACGACTGGTGAACGAACCCCTTCGACTTTCAGCTCGGAGCAAGAAGAGACATTGAGGCACATGGCTGACTCCGGCTACAACAGCTACGGCAGCCCTCCGGGCGACCGGGCGGCGCGGCGGTCGATGGCTCGTCTGGCGGAGTCAGGGCTCAGCTACGCCACCTTCTTTGGGGCGCTGATGGCATTGGCGCCCGATCATGCAGATCCGAAGCAGCTGACCCGCCACCTGCCACCAACTTGGCAACATGAGCTAACTAACCCTTCGGCGGACGCAGGTGCCACGACGGGGCTGGACTGGTAACCGAGTCGCCAATGCCACGCTCGGAGTCGATCGCACGATGGCTCAAAGCTCGCCTGCGCATCATCACGTGGCCGGCGCCGTCAGCGGATCGCTGAAGACACACACGCAATGCGAGACGGCTGAGAGGGCTTGACGCGTGCGTCTCTCCGCCGCCAGCCGGGCCGCCCTGGTCACGGCGCTGAGCTTGATTGCACAGCCGATAGGTCAGGTGGCGGGCGCCTTGAGCGCGGCGCACATCTTCGGGAAGAGGTAGCAGAACTCGCCGCCACCCCACGAGTCGACCAAGCCGCCCGCATCTTCCAGCGCGTTCCACATCGGTTCCGAGGCGCGCACGATGTGCTCTACCGCCGGAAGGTCCACCTCGAGCGCCTCGCTCACCGCGGCGATCACCTCGAAACGGGACTCCGCAGGCACGTCATCAAGAGGGTCCATGGCCGGAGCGTAGGTCGTCCCGGACACCGGGCGGGAGTGGTCGGCGACGATGCGTCTATCCACCGCCTGACGGGCCACCCCCAGCCCAAGGGGTCGAGATGAGCTACGAATCGATAGTTCCCATCGGTGCGTGTATCAAGCGCCGCGATCCGAGCGGCTTGGTGAGTTGGATCTGAACATCTCTCGTCTGAAGCATCGCCGCGCAGTTGCCTTCGTTGTCTTCCGCGATCGCGGAGGTGATGCGAACGTAGGTGGTGGCCTGCTCGACAGCCAATTGCGTGCCGATCACTCGGCACCCCCCTGCGATTCCGACCGTGAGGTACAAAGTCCTGCCGTCGGTGGACATCCCCTCCAAGGTCCACGGCAAGCTCTCGAGCCCCGGGTGAGGAGTGGCCTCGACCGCGACAGCGTCGTACTCGCTAGTGGGCACTGTCGTGGCGCTGACCGGATCCAAGTCGCCGCTCGGCATCCCAGTGCACCCGCCGAGGATCGCGGTGGCCATGACCAAACTGCCCCCGCACAGCGCTGTCGCTCCACGCCTCACATCGCCCATCATCTGGCGGCGCCCGGATCGCCGTCAATGAGTCGAATCCTCACCAGGTCTGTGCGTCCTTCCGCCGCGAGGAGAACGCCGAGATGGCGGGCCCGCTTGTACTTGCCCGGGAGCAGCTGGCGAGGTGGCACGTACTGGGTTGCAAGTAACTACCGATATACCTGACCCTCGGGCACCCAGGTTCAATAGCTGAGGCGCGCTCTTGCACCGGACGCCACCGCTCCTTGGGTGGGCGCAGAGAAGGCGTCGCTCGGCCTGATCAGGGGCCGGAGAGGTCAGAGCAGCTGTACTTCCTGCTGCAATACGCCGTTGCGGATATCTCGCAAGGCCTCGATCGTGCGCCGAGCGACGATATTCCAAGACTTCCCCCAGTCTCCGCGAACATGGTCCAGTTGCAACGCTATGAAGGCCGGTTCCTGCTTGTGTGCACTGCTCGGATGGCCCGCGGCATTCCGGACGGCGACAACATGCTGAAGGGTCCCGATCGCTCTGACCGCAGGGTGCTGATCATCCTTCAGGGAGTCAATGAGACCTAGTCGCAGGCGGTGAAGCGTCCCCGCGTTTGGCGCCTCCGAACGCGCGGGCACCCTCATGGTGGAGAGGACGTCCGTCAAGGCAGTGCATCGGGCGTCGAACGTCTCCCGAGTGTCTACGCTGTCGATCATGCTGGCAACAACTCCCAGTCGATTGACTTGCAGCAGCTTCTCTTTGTGAATGCTCCTCCACGCTAGATCTAGATGATCGAAAGCGTCGGCGAGGGCAGCCTGGGGCACCGGACTGCTATCTATGTGGACAGTCGATCCGGTTCCGAGTGCTTCGTCAAGCGCGGCCAAGAGGTCAGGGATGTCCGTGGCCTCACGGAAGGCATGAGCGCGGAGTCACGTCACGTCCCACGACCACGTCACGCTGTCCGGGTTCATGGAAATACCACCGGCACTGAGGGGTTCCCGCTTCAGAAGCTCCAAGAGCTGGTCATCTGACAGAGAAGTAGACGCTCGCATGTTGACGCTCCTCACGAGGGGAGCGCCCTGAAGAACGAGGTTCTCAGCATGGTCCGGATCCGGCTGGGACTGTCGCTGCCTGATGTCGGCCAGGTGCATGGTCGCGAGGAAGGCACGACAGAACCCCTGAGCCCAATGGCCGGACGCGTGACCGAGCCCGCCAACGGTCACCGCGATGCGATCCCCGGGGCCGGGCTCGATCCCATGTGAAGAGTCGCTCCATGTCGGCCCATAGTGATGGGTCCATCGAGGTAGGTCCTCGAGCGCGCGCGCGGCGTCATAGCCGGCTTGGTCCATCTGGCGCCGGACGTACTGCCAGACGGGCCATCGACCGCCGTTCAGCCGATGACCCTCGGTGACGATGTCGACGAGGGTTGCGGCATCCGGTGACAGAGGATCGGAAATGCGTTGCACGAATCCATCGTGGCACTCCGAAGTCAGTGGCTGGCTAGACCACGCAAATGAGTCCTCGCGGCGATACTCAAGGAGTGGTCCGATCAATGCTGCGGCCCATGGCACCCTCTGCAAATGAGAGATCCGGTGCGTCACAGCGCCGCGCAGCGACAGTCCTTTTCCCATCAGCGGGTGGGAGGCGGCTGGACGATCGATGATGGGCCGGTGACACACGACTATGCCCTCGTGCGTGACGATCGAGGGCGCACCGACTTCGACCTGCGCTCGGCGTGGTCGCCGCGGATTCACGAGGCGTACCTCTCCTCCGGGGCCGATGGGCTGATCGCCAACTACGCCCGTGGTTTCGTCGGCTCGGACATCGACTTCGTCAGGGAGCTCCCGCTTCGACGGTTCACTCTTCTGGACCGTGGCATCACGGATCTGAGCCCCATCCATGACCTCGGAGCAACTCTTGAAGAGCTGCGCGTCCAGTCCAATTCGGGCGCCCATGTCGACCTCACGCTCCTCCCTCGACTGCGGGTGCTGTCATGTGCGTGGGACCAGGTCAAGGACACCATCGAGCGCACGGACCACATCGAGGAGCTCTTTCTCTCTGCCTACCGGGAGGCCGACCTACGGCCGATCAGTCACCTCACGTCCCTACGGACTCTCCGCATGAAGCAACGCCCGGGCGTGCGCTCGCTCGCTGGCGTCGAGGCGATGCCGTGGCTTAGGTGGCTCGGGATCTACGGCGCGCCGCTGGAGGACATCACCGCACTGGAGCGCCTGCGCTCACCGGTCCTGAATCGACTCGACCTGGAGGCCTGCCGCCGCATCCCGTCACTGGACTCCGTGGGCTTTCTGCACGGTCTGCGTCAACTCGATATCAGCGAAGGCGGCACTCTGCCCAGCCTCGCCCCGATCGCGGCCCTCACCGGGCTGGAACGACTCCACCTATACGGCTCGACCAAGATCGCCGACGGCGACCTGTCGCCACTGCTCGGCCTCAAGCGCATGAAGGACCTACGAATAATGAATCGGCGGCACTACGCACCCTCGGTCACTGCGGTGAGCAAGCACCTGGACCTCGAGCCATAGTGAGCAGCTGCGTCACTTCGCCGTCAGTTGGCCACAGGGGTGCCGCGTTCAAGCGACTCCAGCGGAACTCTTGTCGCCGGCGGCGACGGGGAAGGGACTGCCGTCGAGGAGTCGCCCTCGACGGCAGCCGCTCCCCCACGTGAGCGCCGACGCAATCGTGGCCGGCGACTTCACCGGATGGCAGGCCTGCACGCGGTGGTTGCTCGACGGCGCTCGTCAGGGCCTGACGCCATACCCGCCGTCACAAGAGTGACGCGGTGAAGCCGCCGTCCAGGACGAGGGTCGAGCCGTTGCACCAGGACGCGGCGTCACTGGCGAGGAAGGTGACGGCCTTGGCGACCTCCTCCACCGTGCCGTAGCGGGTCTGCTTGGTGGCGATGAGGTCGTCGAAGCCTCCCTGCTCGAGACCCAGGGCCTCCTCGAAGGCCCCTTGGTGCGTGGTGACGAGCTCGGTGTCGATGAACCCGGGCAGCACCGCGTTCGCGCGGATCCCGTGGGGACGCAATTCGGCGGCGAGGGTCGCGGTGAGGTTGCCGACCGCGGCCTTGGCGGCTGCGTAGCTGGCGATGAGCGCGCTTCCTCGAAGGGAGGTGATCGAGGAGATGTTGACGATGCTGCCACCGCCTCCCTGCAGGAGGGCGGGCAGGGCGTGGCGCACGGTCAGGAAGACACCGTCCAGGTTGACGTCGAGGACCTTGCGCCACTCCTCGAAGGAGGTGCCGACGATCGGGACCGTCGTGGCAATCCCCGCGTTGGGGACCACGATGTCAAGACCGCCGTAGTGCTCCACCGTGGCCGCGATCAACTCCTTGACCTCCTCCTCGTTCGTGACGTCGGCGGTGTGGGCGATGGCGTCGGGCAGCTCCTCGGCCACCTTCCGGGCCGCGGCGGCGTCGATGTCGGAGACGACGACCTTGGCGCCCGACTGTGCGAGCTGTCTTGCGATGGCCGCGCCGATGCCCGCGCGGGCGCCAGTGACGACGGCCACCTTGCTCTCGAGGCTTATCTGCATGACGGTTCTCTCTTTCCGTGGTGAGGGCTTGAGTCGAAGGAGGTGATGGGTTGGGGCGGCGACCAGGGAGCTTGGCGACCGCGCCGCGCGATCGGTGGGGGCAGGCCGCCATCGCGGCAACGACCGCAGAAGCGGTGGTCGGTGGTGTCGGCCGGCGCCCGAAGGTCGACGTGCGCCGTGCGGCTCAGCCGATGTCGGCCAGGGCTCGCCGGGCGGCGTGCAGCCCGGCCATGCCATGGGCGCCAGGTCCCGGTGGGGTGGCGGCCGAGCAGAGGTACACGCCGGGGATGCCGGTCCGGTAGGGGTCGCGGCCGGGTCGGGGGCCGAGGATGAGCTGTCGTGGAGAGTTGGCGCCGGTGAGGATGTCCCCGGCGACGAAGTTCGCGTTGGCACGGCTGAACCCGCGCGGGTCGGTGACGTGGGTGGCGACCACCCGTTCGCGGAAGCCCGGGGCGAAGCGTTCGATCTGCCGGGTGATGACCTCGGTGGCGTCCCCGTCATAGCCGGCCGGGACGTGGGCGTAGGCGTAGAGCGGGTTCAGGCCCCTGGCGGACCGGCTCGGGTCGGCCGCGTACTGCTGACCCACGAGGACGTAGGGGCGCTCCGGCATCCGACCAGCGGCGACGAGGCGCTCGGCCTCGATGATCTCGCGGGCCGGCCCGACAACGTGGACAGTGCCCGCACGCGCGACCCGGGCGTCGCGCCACGGGACGTCACCCTCGACCGCGAAGTCGACCTTGAACGCGCCCGGTCCGTGGGCGAAGCGCTCGTAGGCCCGTCGCGTGGCTCGCGGGAGCCGGTCCCCGTAGAGCCGCGCAACGGCCGCCGGGGCGAGGTCGAGGAGGACCGCGTCAGCGCGAGGGAGCTGGGAGAGGCTCGTGACGTGGGTGCCGGTCTCGATCTTCCCGCCGAGGTCGAGCAGCGCTGCCGCCAGGGCGCGGGTGATGGCGTGCGTGCCACCGACGGCGACGGGCCATCCCCGACGGTGCCCCGCGGTGAGGATGCCCAGGCCGATGGCCGACGAGAACGCCTCGCCCAGTGGGCGCATGGCGTGCGCCATGACACCGAGCAGCAGGGCCCTCGCCGGCTCCGAGCGGAACAGCCGGGCGAGGGCGATCGCGGGCAGAGGGGTCGGCGCGCCGAACCGCGCCATGAGAAGGGGGCGCCGGGGCAGGTGCACGACCGGGCCGAGGATGTCGGGTGCGAGGTCGTCGAACCGCCCGGAGGGACCGGCGAGCAGGGCGCGCCACAACCTGCCGTCGCGGGCGTCCAACCCGGACGCCGTCTCCTCGACCGAGCGGTGCAGCAGCGCAGCCGGCCCCTGCGGCAACGGGTGCGCGCAGTCGATCTCGGGGACGGCCCAGCGCAGGCCGTACTGCTCGAGCCCGTCCAGGGCCGGGGAGCCGACGGCCATGGGATGGAAGCCGGCGCAGTGGTCGACGCGCAGCCCCAGCCCCATCGGGTCGCCCGTCGTGGTGCCACCGCCGATCTCGTCGCAGGCCTCCAGGACGGTGACGTCGACGCCGTGGCGCGCCAGGGCCAGGCCGGCAGCGAGCCCGTTGGGCCCGCTGCCGACCACGACGGCTGTGGTCACGGCGCCACCCGGTCACTGTCGGGCAGGGGGGCCGCGGTGGGCGTCACCGCGGCGGGCGTCGCCGGGGCGGCCTCGTCGAGGGCGCGACGCCAGGACACGGTGAGCGGGATGGGCCCGTTGGGCAGCCAGGGCTGCTCCCGGACCGCGTCGCGGACGTCCCACGACCCCCTCTCGATGACGCCCAGGGCGGCGTCGATGACTTGGTACTGCTGCGTCTTCTTGTGGATGGGCTGGGACTCGACCCAGACCACGATGAGCTCCCCGGGGGCGAAGCCGCACCGGCGCTGCACGGCGCGCACGAGAGACGCGTCGTGGAGGTGACCGTCACCGAAATTGAACCCGATGAGCGAGTTGCACGTGAACTCCCCTTCCCTCACGGTCGCCCGGTCCAGGCCGTCGACGTGCCGCACCAGCAGGGAGAAGAGTCCTCGACCCTGGCTGTGCATGGAGCGCCAGGCGATCGTCTGCTGCATCGTGATCTCCGCGACCGCGGCCGGGTAGCCCATCGCCTCGAGCTGCTGCACCTGGTTCTTCGTCGGACGGATTACCTGGTTGAGCTTGTCCTCGCAACCAGGCTGGAAGGCCCAGAGGGCACTGGCCCAGTTCCCGGCGTACTGGCGCATGGCCGGGGTGAACGCCACCAGGTCGGGGCGCAGGTTGCCCAGGACCGGGAAGAAGAAGAGCGCGACGAGTGCGGAGAGGACCAGCCACACCGACCCGGCATCGGCCAGGGCGAACCCGTCACCGGCGGGGAACCCGAGGAAGAGCACGACCGCACCGTAGGCGAACAGCAGGTTCCACTCCAGGGGCACCGCCAGCGGGAACGTGGAGGTGATGAACAGGTGGAAGACCACCATGAGGGCGACCCCAAGGAGCGTGACCGTCGGGTTGGTCGAGAAGAGCAGCACCAGCGGCGTCACGATCTCCACCGTGGTGCCACCCACGTGGGCGAGCGTCTTGGCCACCGGGGAGGGCCGGATGTCACGCGGGAAGTCGCGGTAGTTCAGACGGCGCAGGAAGCGGGTGGGGACGCAGGGGCTGTTGGAAACCATCGGCGGCACGACGTTGGCGAAGTGGACCCCGAACTTGGACACGCCGGCCCCGATCCATACCGAGACGATGAGGAGCTTGAGCAGCAGGATCATGTCGACGAAGCCGTTGCCCGGCAGGACGGGCAGGAGCGCGAAGGCCACGAGCGCCGGACCGTACTGCTCGGCCCGCGCGGCGATGAAGATCGTCTTGTCGCGCAGGCCGACGAGGACGACGAGGACGATCGGGACGAGGGCAGCGACCGGCGCCACCAGGCCGGTGTCGTTGCCGGGCAGCACCTCGGACAACCCGGGGTGGGGGCGGCCGGGCAGGACCACGCCGACGGCGAGGGAGAGCAGCAGGGCGAGGTAGAGCGCCACGTCGAGAGGGGTACGCGAGTCACCTCGGGTGCCGGGCACCTTGCCGGGCCACGGGGGCATCCGGATGGTGCCGGGCCGCGCCCAGAAGAGGATGCCGCCGGTCATGGGCTTGAACTTGCCGGCGATGGGCCCCCAGGAGCCGGCGACGCCGATGGACTCCAGCAGCATCGTCCAGATCACCAGCTTCTGGTAGACGATCGGCTCGGCCCACCACGAGGTGACCTCCCACGGCATCCCGACGCCGGAGGTGAGCGTGATGAGCGATAGGCCCACCCCGATGTAGAGCACCAACAGCTTGACGACGTAGGTCGTCGGGATCATCTTGGGGCTGCCGAAGCCGTAGTCGACCCAGTGCAGGGCCAGGGCCTTGGTCCGCTCGAACAGGGGCTTGTCGAGGAAGGTCTCCGGGTCGACCGGCGGGAACTTGCCTGTCGTGAATCCCATGTGCGCTCCTGGGTCCGTGGGCCCTGCGGGCCCGATGGCGCCGGCGGCACTGCCGGCATGCGAGGACCGTACGAATCCGGGACTTCGGCTCCCACGGTGCAGCGGAACGAAGTTCGACCGGTCGTTCGTGCTGGGAGAACGAGGGCGCCCGTCAGTGCAGCACCGCGGCGCCCATCCAGTAGCAGGCGGTCAGGGCGAGCTCGACCTCGAGCGGCCGCTCGTCGAGGTCGCGGCCAAGCACACGCTCGGTGGTCTCGATCCGGTACTTGATGCTGTTCTTGTGCAGCAGCATCGCCTCCGCGGTCGCGGTGTAGCTGCGGTTGTGCTGCAGGAACGACAGCAGCGTCTCGCGGCGTCGGGCGTTCTGCTCGTCGTCGGTGGCCAGGGTGCCCAGGGTGGTGCCGACCCAGTCGCGCAACACCTCGGGCTGCTGCGCCAGCAGCGCCGTGGACGCCAAGCCCGGCGCGTCGTGCGAGAGCACCGTCATGGCGCTGCGCGGGTTGAGCTGGCCGACGGTCCGCACCCGCAGCGCCTCGGCATGCGATCGACGAAACCCCTCCAGCCCCTCGTGCGCCGACCCCAGCGCCAGCACCGGCACCGGAGGGCCGTCGACGTCACCGGGCACCCACCGGGCCAGGTCCGGACGCCACCGGTAGTCCTCACCGACCGGGATCCACCCCCAGGCCGTCGCCCGGTCCTGGCCGATGACCAAGGGAGCCTGCCCGGTCCCCAGCACGCCGGCCAGCTGCTTGATCGTCCGCACGAAACGGCTCAGCTGGTCCTCCCGGGCCCCTTCCCCGTCGACCCAGGCGACGGCGGCCACGTGATGGCCGCCGAGCCGGTACCCGATCGCGAGCTCCGCGGAGGACACGTCCTCCACCGGATTCAGGAGCAGCTCGCGCACCCGGGCCTGGCGGCTGTTGGCCCGGTTGGCCAGCCACGAGTCGCGCTCCTCCTCGTAGACGGTCACCACCCGCTGGGTGATCCAGTCGATGTAGTCGAAGCAATCCGAGACGATGACGTCGTACGCCGCCGCGCGCACGGCATCCGGTGCCTCGAGCACCGCGGAGGCAGCGAACGCCCGACGCATCAGGTACTGGTGGCCCAGGCGGTAGGCCCGCACGAGCGCGTTGACCGGCACGCCGCGCTGGGCGAGCCGGCGCGCGTACTCAAAGGCCGCGCTCGGCGGCTCGAGGCGCTCTCCGCGGATGCCGTGCTGCAGGGCGTGGAGGATGTTGTCGACGTTGCCCTCGACGCTGGCCCGCAGCAGCTCCACCAAGGCGGGGTCCCCGTCGAGCTCGGTGATCCGCTGGGCGAGGAGATCACGCATGCGGTCGACAACGTCAGCGAGGTCGTCGTTGAGCGCGGACCCGACGGCCTCCACATGCTCCTCGACGGCTCGACGAAACGCGGGGGTCGAGGTGGTGCCGTGCGCTTCGTCTGTCATCCGCCTTGATCCGCTCCGCCGTCGTTGGCCGTCCCACGACGCATGCTAGGCACTGCGCCATAGGAGGCGCTGGTACCTCTGCACGAACCGGGCCCGACGAATCGTGCCGGGAGCACGAACCGCCCTGCGACGGACTGTCCTAGGTTCGGCCCGTGAGATCAGTGGAGCCCTCAGCGGCGGTGGAGGACCTTGCGACGATCGCGGCGCTGCCGGTCAGGCGCGCGGCGCAGGATCCCGACGGAGTGTGCGTGTCGGACGCCGCCCGCACCCTCAGCAACGCCGCGTTCGCCGCGGACGTCGACCGGCTCGCGCGGACCCTGCTGCACGCGGGCGTGGGCAGCGGCGACGTCGTGGCCGTCATGCTCCCCAACTGCTGCGAGATCGTCACCACGATGTTCGCGGCGTGGCGCATCGGTGCCACCCTCACGCCCGTCAACCCGGCCCTGACCGACCCGGAGGTCGCCTACCAGCTGGAGGACTGTTCGGCCCGCGCCCTCGTCGGCGACACGCGCAGCCGCGACCTCGCCCGAGAAGGCGGTCTCGCGTGGGTCGACGCCGAGCGCATCCACGCCACGGGGTACGTCGACGCGACCGACGAGCTCGAGCCGGCGGACGAGGTCACCCTCATGAGCGACTTCGCGTTCGTCATCTACACCTCGGGCACCACAGGACGGCCCAAGGGATGCCTCCTGGACCACCACAACGTCGACGCCATGGTCCGCTCGATCTCCGAGCACATGCACCTCACCGCGCAGGACCGGAGCCTCCTGGTGCTGCCGCTGTTTCACTGCAACGGCCTGGTCGTCGGGACCCTCTCGGTGCTGCTCGCCGGAGGGTCGGTGAGCATCGGGCCCCGGTTCGACCCGGAGACCTTCTGGGACGCCGTCGAGCAGACGCGGCCCACCTTCTTCTCCGCCGTCCCCACCATGTACGCCCTGCTCGAGGGCCGCACCACCCGGCCGGTGGACACCTCGTCGCTGCGCTTCGTCGTCTGCGGGGCCGCCCCGATGCCGGCCGAGCTCATCGAGCGCTTCGAGCGACGCTTCGGCGTCCCGGTCGTCGAGGGGTACGGGCTCTCCGAAGGGACCGTCGCGTCCACCGTCAACCCCGTCGACGGCCCGCGGAAGGCCGGGACCGTCGGGCCCGCCCTGCCGGGGCAGGTCGTGGAGATCGAGGGGCCCGACGGCCGACGACTGCCGCCAGGACAGCGCGGAGAGGTCGTCATCCAGGGACCCAACGTCATGCGCGGCTACCTCGGCCGGCCCGAGGAGACCGCGCTCGTCGTCAAGGACGGCTGGCTCCACACCGGCGACGTCGGCTACCTCGACGAGGACGGCTACCTCGTCCTGGTCGACCGACTCAAGGACATGATCATCCGCGGCGGCGAGAACATCTACCCGCAGGAGATCGAGCACGTCCTGTACGCACACCCCGACGTCCTCGAAGCAGCCGTCGTCGGACAACCGGATGCGGTGCTCGGCGAGGTGCCCGTCGCCTACGTCGCCCCCCGCCCGGGCAGCACCCTCGACCCGACGGAACTGCGCGAGCACTGCCGCGGCTCCCTCGCGCGGTACAAGATCCCGCACAGCATCCACGTCCGCCCCTCACTCCCCAAGAACGCCGTCGGCAAGCTGATCAAGGCGCCACTGCGCACACCGAGGAACTGACGCCGTCCTTGGCATGGACACCCCATGGGTGCGGCGCCGTCCGCGTCATTCCGCCGCCAGGGGGCGACGACGGCCGAGCGGGCGGATCGCTACTTGACCGCGAGCACGTCGATCGGTGAGATCACGGCATCCTCGGCCAGCAGGTCCGAGGCGACATCCTGGAGTGCCGCCGGGATCTGGCCGTTCACGTGGGCCTGACGGGCGTCTTCGCTCTCGAAGGTGTCGAAGATCCCGTACGTCGTGTCGTCGAGTCGAAACGCGTACCAGGTGACGGTGCCGTCCTCCTGAGCTGCCAGCTCTCGGCCCTTCCTCAAGAACTCTCCCAGCTCATCCCCCTTGCCCGGCTTGGCCTTCAACGTCGCCAACAGTCCTCGGTCGACAGCCATGACTGGTCCTCTCGTCGGGATACCCCGTAACCGGCAGAGCGATGTCGGATGTGGCATCGCGGCTCGGCGGAACTTTGACCGTACGCCCTCGGTGACACTCACGAGACCCTCCCGAGCGTGCGCGTCCATGTCACGACCGAGTCGTCCCCCGGGACGCTGATCAAAAGACGTGCCCTCGCTCGCTGGACCGCAGGCGTCCCAAGGGCCTGAGGCGTCACCGGGACCACATCGCGGCGCGCGCCAGAGGCACCACGGCCTCGACTACCACAGCGCTGCCACCACCGAGCCGAGGCGCACCCCTGCGTCCTCCGCAGAATGAGACCTCGCACCCTGCGTCTCTTCACCGCATGTCCTGCACGCAGTGTGAGCGGTTAACGCGAGTGCTGAGTTCGGAACTCGTCCTCGAGGATCGCCATGACCACGTCGTCATGCCAGGTCCCCTCGAGACGACAGCTGTCCCGCTCACGACCCTCGATGACGAATCCGGCGCGCTGGTAGGACGCCATCGCAGCGGTGTTGAAGGCGAGGACGCGCAGGTCGACACGATGCAGGCCGATCCCGTTGAACGCATGGTCCAGCACGAGGCGGGTCGCTTCGAGACCGAGCCCTCGGCCCATGAACGCAGGGTGGAACATGCCCACCGCGTAGCGAGCCCTCCTGTCGACCTCGTCGACGTGGTGCAGGAAGGCGACGCCGGCCAGGTCATCCTCGACCTCGACGGCCCAGAACGTCGAGCTGTCCTGCGCCCGGATCCCGGCAAGCCAGTCCATCGCCTCGGCGGTCGACATCGGCCCGTCCGGGCGCTCGTCGCCGTAGTTCCGTTGGATGGCGCGATGCCAGCCGTGCCTCCTGCGGCGCGCAGCGTCGGCCTCTTCGACCGGGCGGAGCCGCACACGCTCGCCCACGAGGATCGGAGAAGCCATGGACCGATCCTGCCGGACCTCCCGGCTCGATCCCCTGGTGGCAGCGAGTCACGTCGCCACCAGCCGCACGCCCTCGTGGTCGCGTTAGCCGATCGGCTAGCCGGGTCAGACTCCTCACGCTGATGGCTCGGCGGGAACCTCCGACGGCGTGATCACTCGCCGACCCTCGACGCGGCGTAGCGAGTTCGTCCGGTGGAGCGCCGCCTAGGTCGGCGGCTTCCACGGCAGGTGCTCGTGCGAGAGCCACACCTCGTCGGGACGCAACGTCGTGATGAGCTTCTGACCCTCGGTCGCGGGTTCGTCGAGCTCACCGAACCACACTGCGGTGTCGCCGGCGATGACGACGCGTCGTTCGCCGCTGTCGACGACGACGATCTGCGACCCATCGGTGTGCCCCGGTGCGGGAAGGAGCCTGATGCCGGCCACGATCTCGGTCTCGCCGTCGACCGCGGTGTAGTCGACGCCCGGTGCCTCCACCCACTCGCGCAGCGTGTAGTCCTCGAGTGAGAGCGCATCGTCGAGCTCTCGCCTCTGGACGTAGATCGGGCAGGACGCGAACAGGTGGTTCCCGCCGCAGTGGTCGGCGTGCAGATGGGTGTTGACCACGATGTCGATGCTGGACAGGTCGACCTCTTCGGTCCACGCGCGCAGCCGGGGGTCCATGTCCATCAGGGCCGGGTGCTGATCTCTGATGCCGGTGTCGACGAGGATGCGAGTGTCCTCGTGGTCGATCACGTGCACGTACACGGGCATCCGCCCGCCGCTGCCGGCCTCGACCGCGAAGTCGGCCGTCAGCACTGGCGTCACGGTGGTCCGCTCAGTCATCCGCCCTCCCAGCTCGTCTCGTCCCGTGTCGGTGCGCGCAGAAGTAGCGCGAACCTCGATGACTCGTACGACGACTATGACCTCTGCCGAGGAGCGGACTCATCGGTCCGCGACACCCTCCCTGATCAGGGACCCGTCCCGGGTCGTGGCGTCGGCAGAACTCAGCCCCGCACACCACCCACCTGGCCCTCGGACTCGACGTGACCGTCAGGAGGTCACCGCCGTACCCGGGGTGGACGACGAGCGCATCCGTGACCACTGCCACCTCGACGGCGGCACAGCGCCGCACCCGGGCAGGCAGCACGAGTCAGTGACACGCGTCCGCACGACGGCACGGGGGACGCCTCTGTCATCACGTCGACCTGCTGCAACCGCCGCCGGGGATCCGAGCGCTGCACCTCCGCTGCGGCTGCCACGCGAAAGGCCCCCGACCGGCGTCTCCGCTGGTCAGGGGCCCTTCGATGGTGCTCCCCCGGTTGGACTCGAACGAACGATTGGTCTAGTTGGACCGAAGTGGACACACACGGTCAGGCGCGCCCTCTGACCTGCAGATATGCCTCGCCCAGAGGCTGCTCCAACTGTCCGTTCGAGGGTCGAAAGGGGACAGAAATGGCCCTACGATCCGATGCATGAACGATGCAAGGCGGGCGCGTCACCGGTTCGGGCAAGTGTCCCGAATGCGCTCGGGGCGATGGCAGGCGCGCTACAGCGTGCCTACCAACCACCCTTCGGGTCGGGGCGGACAGCTCATCGCCGCGCCCCACACGTTCGAGCCAACCACGTACGGACGAGAGGCAGCACGGGACTGGTTACGCGACGAAGAACGCCGCTTGATCGCCGAGGGAGCGCAATGGACCACCTTGGCTGAACGAGCGGAGCTGGAGAGGCGGAAAACCGAACGTGAGGCGATCGTCACCTTCGCCGAGTACTCAGCCACCTGGCTGCGAACGCGCAGAACCCGGAACGGCCCCCTGCAGGAGTCCACGCGCCGGTCGTACGGTCTCTGGCTCAGGAAGTACCTCTTGCCCTCCCTGGGTCCACTCTCTCTCGACGAGATCACACCGACGGTCGTCCTTCGCTGGTACGAGCAGAGCCTCCCCCACGACAAACCCAAGACCACTCGGGAGTGCTACGCGTTGGGCTCAGCCATCATGCGAAGCGCAACCGCAGCCGACGGTGTCCTTCCAGGGGCCATCAACCCCTTCAAGATCGACGGAGCCGGCTCCATTGGCAGCCGGTCAGAGTCCCGGACCGAGGTGATCGACGACGACGACCTGCGCCTCATCCTTGCCACCATCCGCCCCGAGTGGCGAGCCATGGTCGCACTCGCTCTCGGCTGTGGCCTCCGCTTCGGAGAGATCATCGCGCTGCGCCGCTCGGACATCGAGCTGAAGGCCAAGGTCCCGGTCATCCGAGTAACGCGAGCCATCGGTACCGGGCCCAATGGACGTCGCTACGAGAAGGGCCCCAAGAGCCAAGCGGGCAGGCGAGACCAGCGGATTCCCGTACCCGTGCTCGAGGTGTTGACGCATCACATGGACACCTGGGCCGTCGGGCGAAACGGACTGCTCTTCCCCGCAGATGACGGTGGATGGCTCTCCGAGACCACTTTTCGCAAGGGCAGAGGCGGGTGGGCCGCCGTGCGCCACGCGGTCGGTAGGCCGATCAACTTCCATGACCTGCGCGCAACAGGAGCGACCCGCATGGCTCAGCGAGGAGCTCATGTCGCAGAGGTCAAACTGTTCCTTGGGGACAGTTCGACCCAAGCAGCCGAGCGCTACGTCCGAGCCACCCAAAGTCGCATGGACGAACTCACCACCGCCGCGTTCTCCGACATCCACTTCGGCAGCACCATGACTACGTGAACGGCCGCCGCTGGTCGATCCACCGACTCATGGAGGGGCGTGCACTGCCACAGGTTCGAGTCAAAAGACCTCGAGTCCCCGCGACGACAGCTGACTCCGCGACGGCCCGATCGACGTCCCATCACCGTGACTGCGCGAACGGGGCCCCACCATCGCGGTGGGGCCCCGTTCGCACGGGCTGGGTCAGCCGAGCAGCTCCTGCATGGTGGCGATCTCCTGCTGCTGGGCCTTGATGATGGCGTCGGCGAGGGTGCGTACCTCGGCGTCCTTGGTGCTGCTGAGGACGTCCTGGGCCATGGTGATGGCGCCTTCGTGGTGAGCGATCATCATCGTCAGCCACTGACGGTCGAAGTCGGCGCCGGTGGCGTCCTTGAGCGAGGCCATCTCGGTCTCGCCCATCATGCCGGGCATGCCGTGGTCCATGCCGGCGCTGGCGGGGGCGCCCCAGGACGTGAGCCAGCCCTGCATGGTCTGGATCTCGGGGTCCTGGGCGGCCTTGATGTCGGTGGCGAGGGCGCGCACCTGCTCGGATGATTCGGCCTTGGCGTCGAGGGCGAGGTCGGCCATCTCGACAGCCTGCTGGTGGTGCGGGATCATCATCTGCGCGAACATCACGTCGCCGGGCGCGCCCCGGGCCGCCGAACCGCCGGCCGTGGCGGACGCGCTGGAGCTGGACATCCCGGACATGCCCGGCATGTCGGAGTGGTCGGTGTCGGAGCCGCAGGCGGCGAGCAAGGTCGCGGCGGTGAGGCCGACGGCGCCGAGCGCGAGACGACGGGTGGCACGGGTGGTGGAGGGCACGGGTGTCCTTCGGTGGTGGAGAACAAGAACATCCCCACCGTCTCGCGGGCGTGCGGTCGTTCCCCGAAGGCTCCATGAAGGTTCGATGAAGAAGCTCGACAGCCAGGTCAGGTGACATAGCCGAGCGTGGTCATCATGCCGGTCTCGGCGTGGTAGGCGTTGTGGCAGTGGGCGGCCCACTGGCCGGGGTTGTCGGCGTCGAGGTCCAGAAGCAGTCGCTGCATCGGTCGCAGCAGGACCGTGTCCTTGCGGACCCCGCTGCCGCGCACGGAAAAGGTGTGCCCGTGCAGGTGGAAGGGGTGGACCATCATCGACATGTTGCTGACGGCCAGCGAGACCCGCTCGCCCGAGCGCACCTCGAGGGGGTCGGCGTCGGGGAAGCTGCGGCCGTTGATGGTCCAGCGGTAGGGGTTCATCGACCCGGAGAGCACCAGATCGTGCGTGCGGTCACTCTCGCGGGCGACGATCGTGGTCCCCGCCAGCGGACGGAGGCTCGCAAGCGACAGGACCGTGCCGGACGTGGTGGTCGCCGCTGCGGAGGCCGAGGGCGTTCCGCTCGCGGTCCGCACGAGGGCCAAGGCCTGCCCTTCCTTACCCTCGGGGATCGCCGTGAGCGGGAAGGCGCCGTCGCCGAGGGTGACGAGCAAGTCGTAGCGCTCCCCCATCGCGATGAGGAGCGCGTCGCCCTCGACCGGCTCCACGGGCCAGCCGTCGCTGTGGGTGACCGTCAGGCGGTGCCCGGCGAGGGAGACCCGGAAGACGGTGTCCGAGGCGGCGTTGACGACGCGCAGGCGGATGCGGTCGCCGGGTCGGGCCCGCAGCACGTCGGGGTCGGCCGGGACGCGTCCGTTGACGAGGTAGTGGGGGTAGACAACGTCACCGCCGCCGGACATCCCGCCCATCCCGCCAAAGCCCATGCCCCCCATGCCGCTCATCGAGCCACCCATCATGCCGCCCGTGCCGTGCCCCTCGGAGGCGTCGGCGGTGCCCGACCCGGCGGTCAGCCCGGCCAGCACGTCGTCCGGGGTGCGCCCGGTGCCGTCGACCCAGTCGTCGAGGACGAGGACCCACTCGTCGTCGTAGCGGCCGGGCTCGTGCAGGTCCTCGACGACGAGCACGCCGTAGAGGCCGCGGTCGAGCTGGACCCCGACGTGGGGGTGGAAGAAGTAGGTTCCGGGGTCTGGTGCGGTGAACTCGTACCGGAAGGCCCCACCGGGGCGGATCGCGTCCTGCGTCATCATCGGCACGCCGTCCATGTCGTTGCGCAGCCGGATGCCGTGCCAGTGCACCGAGGTGTCGGCGATCAGGTCGTTGCGCACGTCGACGCGCAGGACCTGGCCTGCGCCGACCCGCAGTGTCGGCCCGGGCACCGTGTCCCCGAAGGCCCAGGTGTCGACGACCACCCCGCCGAGGTCGACGCTGCTCGGGGCGGCACGCAGCGAGGTGGTGACCAGCCCCCGGGCGTGACGGGCGGCCTCGGTCGAGGCCACGGCGGCCGAGTGCGGCCCAACAGACCGGGCGCCACCACCGCAGGCGCTCAGCGCGCCCAGGCCCAGCAGGCCCAGCCCACCGGTGAGGAGCGTGCGGCGGGTGGTGCTCATCGACGCGCCACCGCATCGTGCGAGGCGGTCTCGTCGACCGCGGCCCGCGCGCCGGGGCGCACCAGCGCCACGACGGCGAGGACCACCAGGACCCACACCGCGGCGACCACGCCACCCATCACCAGCCACATCACCCAGCCGGTGCCCACGAACCCGTTCATCATCGGGACCATCTCCTTCGTCTCGTCACCGAGGGTCCGCGCCGAGCCCGACGGTCGTGTCGAGGTGGCGTGAAGGTTCGATGAAGATGCCCGCGGGGGTACCGGCGCCCGGGCGCACGGACGGTGGCCGCGTGACACGATCAGCACCATGCAGAGCGTTTCGACCTCTCCGACCACGCCGGGGGTGCGCGCGCTGGTGGTCGAGGACGAGGTCCACATGGCGCGCCTAATCGGCAGCTACCTGGAGCGAGCAGGGATAGAGGCGCACGTCGTCCACGACGGCCCGGCCGGTCTCGAGGCGGCCCGCGAGGTCGACCCCGACGTCGTCGTGCTCGATCTCGGCCTGCCCGGCCTGGACGGCATCGAGGTCTGCCGGCAGTTGCGGACCTTCTCCGACGCCTACGTCGTGATGGTCACCGCGCGCGACGACGAGGTGGACACCCTCATCGGCCTGTCCGTCGGGGCCGACGACTACCTGACCAAGCCGTTCTCCCCCCGCGAGCTCGTCGCCCGCATCCAGGTGATGTTCCGGCGTCCCCGACGCCCCACCCACCCCGAGCCAACCGACCACGCCGTGACCGTCGGCCGGCTCGCCGTCGACCCCGTCGGCCGCGAGGTGTGGCTTGACCATGAACCGGTGCACCTGACGCGCACCGAGTTCGACGTCCTGGCCGCCCTCGCCGGCAAACCGCGGATGGCCTTCTCCCGGCGCCAGCTCATCGACGCCGTCTGGGGACCGGAGTGGGTCGGCGACGAGCACCTCGTCGACGTCCACGTGGGGCACCTGCGACGCAAGCTCGGCGACGACGCCACCGACCCGGTCTTCGTGCGGACCGTGCGCGGGGTCGGCTACCGGATGGGCCCCGGCGCATGAGCCGCACGCGCCCTCGAGCGACGCGCGGCTTCGGCGCGCGGCTGCTCCTCACCCAGGCACTGCTGCTCGTCGCGGGCGCCGTCACCGCCTACCTCGTCGCCTCCCTCGTCGGCCCGGGACTCTTCCACCAGCACCTCCTCGAGGCCGGCACCGACCCGAGCAGCTCGCAGACCTACCACCTCGAGATGGCCTTCCGCGACGCGCTCCTGGTCGCGATGGGCGTCGCCCTGCTGGTCTCCGTCAGCGCCGCGCTGGCCGTCAGTGTGTGGTTCACCCGCCGGGTCCAGCGCTCCACCCGCCGCGTCGTCGACGCCGCCGCCGACGTCGCCGCCGGGCGCTACGACGTGCGCGTCCCCGCCTCCGGCCTCGGGGTCGAGCTGGACCGGATGTCGAGCACCATCAACGAGCTCGGCGCGCGCCTAGAACAGGTCGAGGGCACCCGCCGCCGGATGCTCAGCGACCTCGGCCACGAGCTGCGCACCCCGCTGGCCACCGTCGAAGCCCACCTCGAGGCGCTCGAGGACGGCGTCGTCGCCCCGGACGCCGCGACCTTCGCGGTGCTGCGCTCGAGCACCCACCGCCTGCGCCGCCTCGCCGACGACCTCGGCGCGGTCAGCCGCGCCCAGGAAGGCCGCCTCGAGCTGCACCCCGCCCGGGTCGACCTCGACGCGCTCGTCGACGACGTCCTGGCCACCGAGGCAGCGGCCTTCGAGGCTCGTGGGGTCACCCTGCGGACCGACCCTTCGGCTGCGGCGGTCATGGTCGACGCCGACCCCGAGCGCTTGGGTCAGGTCCTGACCAACCTCCTGCGCAACGCCCTGCGGCACACGCCGGCCGGGGGCACCGTCACCGTGCGCACCGCACAGGACGGAGCCCACGCGGTCCTGCACGTCGTGGACGACGGCGAGGGCATCACCGCCGAGCACCTGCCCCACGTCTTCGAGCGCTTCTACCGCGCCGACTCCTCCCGCACCGCCGCTGACGGAGGCGGCTCGGGCATCGGCCTGACGATCAGCCGCGCCATCGCCGAGGCCCACGGCGGCACCCTCACCGCCCGCAGCCACGGCGTCGGCACCGGAGCCACCTTCGCGCTCCGGCTACCCCGCGCCTGACCGGGGTCAGCCGGAGGCGACGAGACGGAACACCTCCCGTACGACCGGACGACCGCGCAGCCATCCCGTGAGCGCGATCAGCGGCCGGCGCAGCAGCAGCCACCCGGCCCCTGCCACGAGCCCGCCGAGCAGCAGCCCGGCGAGCACGTCCTGCGGGTAGTGGGCGCCGACGTAGACGCGCGTGAACGCCATCACGACCGCGGCCACGACGGCCCACCGGCCGATCCGGGGCGCTGCGATGAGGAGGCCGACGGCGACGGCGCCGGCCATCGTGGCGTGGTCCGACGGGAAGGACACGTCGGTGGTGCGCTGGATGAGCAGCAGCGCGCCGGGGTGCGTCGCATAGGGGCGCGCCTCGCCGAACAGGGCGGCGACCGGCTGGTTGACGGTCACGGCCACGAGCGTGCCGAGCGCAATCCACCCGGCGGCGGCGAGGTGACGGTCGCTGGAGCCTCGGGCCCGCAGCAGCGCCCACAGGGCCAGGCCGGCGAACAGCACGACACCGTAGGTCGCGAAGAGCATGGCCGGCCCGTGCAGCCAGGGCGTCGAGCGGGCGAATGACTGGACCGCGGCGAAGAGCCGCTCGTCGAGCGAGGACGTGGGCATGCAGGTGCGGCCTTTCTCCACAGGGACACCGCAGTGTGCCGCTCCCACCTGTGCCGAACCTGTGGGACACCAGCCTCTTGCGGAATACCCCCCTGGGGCATACGTTAAGCCGTACAGGTACCCGGTAGGGGTATCACGACGAGAGGTTGACACCATGAGCACCACCGAGTTCCGCGTCACCGGCATGACCTGCGGGCACTGCGAGATGTCGGTCCGCGAAGAGGTCAGCGAGCTCCCGGGTGTCCAGGTCCTCGAGGTCGACGCCGCGTCCGGGCGGCTCGTGGTCGGCGGAGACCAGGTCGACGAGGCGCAGGTGCTGGCCGCCGTGGAGGAAGCCGGGTACACCGCCGAGCCCGTCCGATGAGCGCCGCCACCCGGCTGGCGCTCTTCGGGGCCGCCCTGGCCCTGGTCTTCGTCGCCTCCTTCACCGCCGCCGGCGCGCTTGTGCCGCAGGCCGTGGTGACTCGCTGGGAGTACCAGGGCCAGACCCCCCACTCACCCGCCTCCACCACATCGCACCAGCACGGAGGGTCCGAGCGATGAGCACCACCACACCCAGGACGGGCCAGTCCATCGAGCTGCAGATCGGCGGCATGACGTGCGCCTCCTGCGCCAACCGCATTGAGCGCAAGCTGAACAAGCTCGACGGCGTCCAGGCCAGCGTCAACTACGCCACCGAGAAGGCCACGGTCACCACCCCCGCGGGCTACGACCCCGCCGCACTGGTCGCCGAGATCGAGAAGACCGGCTACACCGCGGCCCTGCCGGCGCCGGCCGCCACCCCAGGCGCGCCGAGCGAGGACGCACCAGACCCCGAGCTGACCGGGCTGAGCCACAGGCTGATCGGCGCCGCAGCCCTGTCGGTCCCTGTCATCGCGATGTCGATGGTCCCCGCGCTGCAGTTCACGTACTGGCAGTGGGCCAGCCTCACCCTCGCGGCCCCGATCATCCTCTGGGCCGCGTGGCCCTTCCACCGCGCAGCATGGGCCAACCTGCACCACGGCAGCGCCACCATGGACACCCTGATCTCCATGGGGACCCTCGCCGCGTTCCTGTGGTCCCTCTACGCCCTCTTCCTCGGCACCGCCGGCACACCGGGCATGACCCACCCGTTCGAGCTGACCATCGCCCCCTCGGACGGCGCCGCCAACATCTACCTCGAGGTCGGCGCCGGCGTGACCCTGTTCATCCTCGCCGGGCGCTACTTCGAGAAGCGCTCCAAGCGCCAGGCCGGCGCCGCCCTGCGCGCCCTGCTGGAGATGGGCGCCAAGGAGGTCTCCCTCCTGCGCGACGGCGTCGAGACCAAGATCCCGGTCGAGCAGCTCACAGCAGGCCAGGAGTTCGTCGTGCGGCCGGGCGAGAAGATCGCCACCGACGGCGTCGTCGTCGCCGGGACCTCCGCCGTCGACGCCTCCATGCTCACCGGCGAGTCGGTCCCGGTCGAGGTCGCCGCCGGGGACGCCGTCGCCGGCGCGAGCGTCAACGCCGGCGGCCGCCTCGTCGTGCGCGCCACCCGGGTCGGCGCCGACACCCAGCTGGCCCAGATGGCCCGGCTGGTCGAGCAGGCCCAGACCGGCAAGGCCGCCGTGCAACGCCTGGCCGACCGCATCTCGGGCGTGTTCGTGCCCATCGTCATCGCCCTCGCCGTCGCGACCCTCGGCGCCTGGCTCGGAGCAGGCTTTCCCACCTCCGCCGCGTTCACGGCCGCCGTCGCGGTCCTGGTCATCGCCTGCCCCTGCGCCCTCGGCCTGGCCACCCCCACGGCCCTGCTGGTGGGCACCGGTCGCGGAGCCCAGCTCGGCATCCTCATCAAGGGCCCCGAGGTGCTGGAGTCGACCCGCACGATCGACACCGTCGTGCTGGACAAGACCGGCACCGTCACCACCGGCCGGATGACCCTGACCGAGGTCCTCACCGAACCGGGCCAGGACCGGTGCGAATCGCTCCGGCTGGCCGGAGCGCTCGAGGCCGCCTCCGAGCACACCATCGCCCAGGCCGTCGCGCGCGCCGCCGCCGACGAGACCGGGCCGCTGCCGACGCCCGAGGACTTCACCAACCTCGAAGGCCGCGGCGTCCAAGGCGTCATCGACGGTCACGCCGTCGTCGTCGGACGCCCCTCCCTGCTCGCCGACTGGTCCCAGCACCTCTCCCCCGCGCTCCTGCAGGCTAAGGCGCGCGCCGAGTCCGAGGGCAAGACCGTCGTCGCCGTCGGGTGGGACGGGCAAGCCCGGGCGCTGCTCGTCGTCGCGGACACCGTCAAACCCACCAGCGATCTGGCCGTGCGCGAGCTGCAGGCCATGGGCCTGACCCCGGTCCTGCTCACCGGCGACAACGAGGCCGCCGCCCGGCACATCGCCGCCCAGGTCGGCATCGAGCAGGTCATCGCCGAGGTGCTCCCCCAAGACAAGGCCCAGGTCGTCACCCGCCTCCAAGCCGAGGGCAGAACGGTCGCCATGGTCGGTGATGGTGTCAACGACGCCCCCGCCCTCGCCCAGGCCGATCTCGGTCTGGCCATGGGCACCGGAACCGACGTCGCCATCGAGGCCTCCGACATCACCCTTGTGCGCGGCGACCTGCGTTCCGCAGGCGATGCCATCCGCCTCTCTCGCGCCACCCTGCGCACCATCAAGACCAACCTGTTCTGGGCGTTCGCCTACAACGTCGCCGCCCTCCCCCTGGCCGCGCTCGGCCTGCTCAACCCCATGCTCGCCGGCGCAGCCATGGCCTTCTCCAGCGTCTTCGTCGTCGGCAACAGCCTGCGCCTGCGCACCTTCACCGGCACCACCACCCAGCCCACCGACACCCCCGAGGACCCCCATGCCTGAGCCCAGCAGCCCCGAGCACCACCACGGCTACATCAGCGAGAAGGACGGCTACCTCAACCGGATGCGCCGCATCGAGGGCCAGGCGCGCGGCATCGCCCGGATGATCGAGCAGGAGCAGTACGGCATCGACATCCTCACCCAGATCAGCGCCCTCAACCGGGCCCTCGAAGGCGTCGCCCTCGGCCTCATGGACGACCACCTCGCCCACTGCGTCCTGGACGCCGCACGCGCCGGCGAGGACCAAGGCGCCGCCAAGCTCAAGGAAGCCTCCGACGCCATCCGCCGCCTCGTGCGCTCCTGACCACGCCCGACCCCACGCCTGCCGACGCACCCGCGCCGGTACGCCCCCACCACTCATCCCCGGGAGGACCCATGACCAGCCACGCAGAGCACGCGCCCACCCACACCGGCCACGACCACCACGGCGGTCACGCCACCGGCGGCGTGGCCCGCATGGCCGTCAGCGCCACCCTGCACTGCCTGACCGGGTGCGCCATCGGCGAGATCGCGGGCCTCATCATCGGCACCGCCGCCGGGCTCGGGAACGCGAGCACCATCGTCATCTCAATCGCCCTGGCCTTCTTCTTCGGCTACACCCTCTCCACCCTCCCCCTGCTCAAGGCCGGGCTGGCCGCCACCACCGCCCTGCGCGTCGTCCTGGCCGCCGACACCGTCTCCATCGCCACGATGGAGGTCACCGACAACGTCGTCATGGCCCTCATCCCCGGCGCCATGAACGCCGGCCTCGTCAACACCGTCTTCTGGATTGGCATGGCGATCTCCCTCGCCGTCGCCTTCGTCGCCGCCTACCCCGTCAACGCCTACCTGCTCAACCGCGGCAAGGGCCACGCCCTCACCCACGAGTACCACGACGCCGCACCCGCCCACGGAGCACGACGCCTCATCCCCACGTTTAGCACCGGTGCCCTCGTCGCCACCCTGACCGCGTTCATGCTCGGCGGCCTCGTGGTCTCCATCGCCGACAGCCTCACCTCCTGATATAGGTGAAGCCAACAGTTTCGAGTCCTGCCGGGGGCGCCCTCTAATATGACGCCTGACCTGCAAAGACACCGAATCGTGGAGGCGTGCGTGCCCCAAGCGTGCCCTTTGAGGCGGCCTCCGAACCGAACCATCCCTCAGGCCGATGGGCGGCAACCCGCCTCGTGGTGCACCGCTTCAGCGCCGTCTCTTCCCGGGTTGGTTCACTGCCGGCACGTGATGCCCGAAGCACATCCGTGAGCCGGGGACGTTTGGTCCATCAGCCCCTCGCGGCTGTGGATCGGGTCGAGCGGCGGTCGCGTCGTCCGTGTACAGACGGCAGTGATGGTGACCGACCGCTACTCGCTGGACTGGGTCACCGCGTGCGGCGCTCCGACCTCCTTGCTCTCCGGTGACCCCCGCTCGCGCAGATAGATCGCAAACACCGCCATGGTGCCGATCGCGAGCAGCTCGCTTTGCCAGTTCTGCAGCGTGCGCCCCCAGAAGTCCGGCGACGCCAGGTACGCCCCCATGCTGAGGGGGTCGAGCTGGTCGCGCAGCCGCTCCTCGTTGTTCGCGACCCGGCCCGCAATCGCCTGGGCCGACCAAGACCCGAGGAAGATCAGCAGCATCACGAGCACCAGCGAGTGCGAATTTAATCGAGTGCGCCAGCCTCCGACCTTCGCCCAAGCCGGCGAGTCCGGCCTTGCGAACTGCTCCACCATCTGCTGCTCGTCGCTCTCACGGCCCTCGTCGCCCGGCGACTTCGACTCCGACGACCCCCGCTGCACCAGCCACACCGTGAGGAAGATGTACAGCACGAACTGCAGGAACTCCGACTGCCAGTTCTCGGCCACGTCCACCGCGAAGCTCGATGACGTCACGTACCGGAACAGCGAGATCTGCTGCAAACCAAAGGTCCTCGCCTCTTGGTTGTAGCCGACGACGCCCCAGAGCGACTGCCCCAGCAACGTGAGCAGCAACAGTCCGCCGAAAACCAACGACAGCGCGTTGTCACGGAAGAACCCCCGCGGCTCCGGCGCACTCATCGCAGCATCAGCCCCATCACCACGCAGAAGACCAACCCGACTGAGATGAGCACCGCATAGGCCCAGAACACACGACGCACCATCACGTCCCTTCTATAAGGCAGTCGTATGGCACCGACGGATCACTCGAGGTCCCGCCTCGCTGACCTCGTGGACCAAGAACCGCCCACTGCCATCCCCAGAGGACAACGCGACAACCTCGCGCCCCCGAGGGAGGACGCTCCCCGAACGAGACAGCAGCCCTTGGCCGCGGTAGCCCCTGCCCCTCCCGCGCGCATCACCCCGGTCCTGCGCCCGCGCAGGCGAGCCGCCCTCCCTGCTCGAAGGCGGCTCGCGCACGAAAAGCGCTGTGCGTGCCCTGCTTGCGAGAACCCGACCAAGGTCCTATTGGCTCCCGCCGACGCGGATGTCGCGGTCTTCGTGCTGCTTCAAGCATGACAGGTTGCAGCACCGGGGGCTAGAGGTGAAGATCGTGTGTCGCCTCACGGATCGGCGCTCACCATTCAGCCGCTTTCAGTTGAGTCCCCGATAGTGGTGTAGCGCGGTTGCGGAGATCGTCCTGATGATGGACGTGGATGCGGCCACCGCGTGATCCTTCGAGTGAACGTCTCACGGCACCCTCGAACGGAGCATCACGATGACCGCACCACACATTGTCGACCCTGCAGGCCTTCTGGGTGAAGCCCTCGCGCAGGCCTCCCCGGATCTGATGCGCAGCCTGCTGCAGTCGATCATCAACACGCTGCTGTCCGCGGATGCCGACGCCGTTGTCGGGGCGGAGTACGGCCGGCCCTCCCCGGGACGCAGCGCGCAGCGCAACGGCTACCGGCACCGGGACCTGGACACTCGGGTCGGCACGATCGATGTCGCGATCCCCAAGCTGCGCACCGGCACCTACTTCCCCGAGTGGCTGCTGGAGCGGCGCAAGCGGGCCGAAACCGCGCTGATCACGGTGGTGGCCGACTGCTACCTCGCCGGCGTGAGCACCCGACGGATGGACAAGCTGGTCAAGACCCTGGGGATCGACTCGCTGTCGAAGTCGCAGGTGTCCTGGATGTCGGGCGAGCTCGACGCCATCGTCGAGGACTTCCGCCACCGCTCCCTGGGCGATGCCGGACCGTTCACGTTCGTCACCGCGGACGCGCTGACCATGAAGGTCCGCGAAGGAGGCCGCGTGGTCAACTCCGTGGTCCTGCTCGCCACCGGCGTCAACGGCGAGGGACACCGCGAGGTCAAGCTCCCCGCCGTCCACGACCACCTCGACGCCGCCCGGGCCGACCTGCTGGCCTTCGCCACCTTCCCGAAGGAGATCTGGACCCAAATCTGGTCCAACAACCCCACCGAACGCCTCAACCGGGAGATCCGCCGCCGCACCGACTACGTCGGCATCTTCCCCACCCGCACCGCGATCGTGCGACTCGTCGGCGCTGTCCTGGCCGAGCAGACCGACGAATGGGCCGAAGGGCGCCGCTACCTCGGCCTCGAGGTCCTCGCCCGCTCCCGCGTCACCATCGTGCCCTCAACCGACCAAGAGATCGGAGCCGACGCCCTCCCCGCCCTGACCGCATAACCACAAAGAGGAGCACGCAGCGCTACACCACCATCAGGGACTTGACCGGAAGCTCCCAGAGGCTCAAGCCGTACTGCTGTCTGTTCGCGTCGACAGATGTGGTCGCCCATCGGGCACACCACCGCACCGGCCTCACGCCGACGGGAAGACAGGTCCTCGGGCGAGTAGGACAGGAACTGGTGACGCGCGGTGGCTGGCCCCCGATAGGTCGTCCTCAGCACCACACAGCGGCACAAGTATGCCCTTCCACCTACGTCATGCCGCCGCCAAATGCGCTCACCCGTTGAGCCCGGGGCTCTTCAAGCGGAAGCCGAGAACGATCACCGCGCGGTCCACGCCTGCACCATCGACCCATCCTCGTGCCGGAACAAGTCTCCTGCCCGGGCTGGGGTGGGGTCGCGTGTGGCGCAGCTGGGCCCAGAGCAACCGCTACCGCCCACGAGAGTCCGGGTGAGCGGCGCCCAGGGCCGGACGGCGTTCCGCACGTGAGTAGTTCAAGTCGGGGACTCTACTCCATGGGGTCTAAACGCACCATCGACGTCAAATCAGGGTGGCCATCCGTGATCGACCCGAAGTGGACGAGTCCGGTCTCGTAGGCGAGCACCACGGCCTGTGTAGGGCTGGTCAGCGGTCCGCTTCACCTGCTATCCGGGACCCATCAACGCGACCGCTCGCTCGCGGAACTTGGGAGCGCAGAGGCGAGTCACTGGCGAAGCCTCTACATGCGCCCTCAACTCCTCAACTTGACACCAACCCAGGAGGCACGTGGGGCTGTCAACCGAACCTTCGGCAGTCCCACTCGAGATGTCGTCTGGAGGGATGTGCGGTAGACGCCGTCGACGTCACCCCAAGGCTGCGCGGCCACCGGCGCGACGGTCCGCTTGACCCCCACCTTCCCTACCTGCTGGGCGGACACGGACCCGCACGCCGTACAGGGGCGCGCGAAACTCCCTGCGGGGCCTTCAGCATGCCGATGCACGTCCCGAAGGATCCGCAATACGAGCTGATCGGCAGGGCCTTTCTCCAAACGCGCACCCGTGCCGCATCACCACGACTATGGGCCGGACAGCGAGCCTCAAGCGAAGGCGCCCTCACGCCGATCCCACTTGGTCAGGCGGCGACCGCGTCGAGGCTCCCCCGCAGCTGCCGCAGGATGCGTGTCAGGATGCGGGACACCTGCATCTGGCTGACCCCGAGCACCGACCCGATCTCCGACTGCGTCAGCTCCTCGACGAAGCGCAGCCGCACCACGCGCCGGTCCTGCTCCCCCAAGGAGTCCAGGGCCAGCCGCAGGTCGGCGTGCTGCTCGAAGCGGTGGACGAAGTCCCCGGGGTCGGCCAGCCGGTCGCCCTCGGTCCCTCCCGCCAGCACCGGTGCATCGAGCGAGGCCGGGCGGAAACCGCTGCCGCACAGGCGTGCCGACTCGACGTCGGCGCACTCGCACTTCAGCAGCTCTGCGATCTCGGCCACCGTCGCCTCGCGCCCCAGTCGATGGCGCAGGCTCTCCTCCGCCACGACGACCTCGGCCCGCAGCTCCTGCACGCGGCGCGGCGGGCGGACGACCCAGCCGCAGTCCCGGAAGTGGCGCTTGAGCTCTCCGGTGATGGTCGGGACGGCGAACGCGACGAAGCCGGCCCCCGAACCGGGGTGGTAGCGGTCGGCGGCCGCGACGAGGGCCGTCCGGGCGACCTGCTCGAGGTCGTCGCGGTCGATACCGCGCCCGGAGTACCGACGCGCCAGGCCATCGGCCAGCGGCAGCATCTCCTCGACGACCTGGCTGCGCAGCCGTCGCTGCTCGTCGGGGTCTGTCGTGACGGCGACGCGGTCAAGGAGGCAGTCGACGATGTGGTCGCGCTCGCCGGGAAGGGTGGAACGAGGGGTCTTGGACATGTCTATCCTCCATCCGAAAGAAGGAGGGCACACTGCTTGACCCGCTAAGCGGCCGGGTCTAGACCGAAGGTACGACCGTTGCACGGATGTTGCGCTGGTGGGGCCTTCGTGAAACGGAGTTTTCGCGCGGCGCCGACCGGCCCGACACGAAATTCTTGCCCGCCGGTGACCGGCCCGCTCAGGACGACGGCCGTGCGCGCTCGCTGACCGTCGCCCTGGCCCGCAGCATGCGGCCGAAGTCAGCTGGGTGGGGCCACCTCGTCGAGCACGGCCAGGTCGTCGCACCCGAGCGACAGTTGCTTCGCCCGATCGACGTCGGCCGCCGCTTGCGTCGTGACGAACCGTGTGACGACCTCCCGTTCCGACCTCCTCTCGTGGTACACCGTCCCCGCCGCGAGGGGCCCGAGCTGCCCCGTGAACGACGGGCACCGTGTCCAGATCGTCGAGACGCTCAGCCCCCTCGACGATCTCGCGCCCCTCGATGGCGTCCGCCGTCGCGGCAACCCTCCCGACTCGAATGCCACGCGCTCCGCGCCCAAGTGGACCACGAGGTGGCCCACCAGGCGATGCAGAACCGCGCCCCGTGCACCCGGCGCCGCGTGTGCGGAGCCGAGCCACGGCATCCGGCAGTTCAGGACAGCACACATCCCCTCTCCTCCTTCGGCCGCGGTCCCTGCCCCGGCCGTGGGCGCCCCCAGCGACCTCTGCTTAGCGGCGCGTTCGCACGCCAAGCCCTGACGGGGGCATCACACTTGACGGGCCTTCACGTCAACGTCCGGTCTTCACCGGCTCCCTGCGCGTCGAGGCGGGCCCTGTGTTCGGCTCAGCAACGGCCGACTTGAACACAGCCGTCGGTCTGGTCGACAGCGCCCGCCCCCGCGCCAGTCCGTGAAGGACCACGCCCGACGCGATCGCGAAGCCATGGCGACCTACGACAGAGGCGGCTCCGAAGCGGGGCTCGAAGACTACTGAGGCGCGTGTCCTGGCTCGCTGACTGCCGAATCCCCGGCCATGCGCCCGTGGATCGAATACTGTCGACACAGGGGGGTGAAACGATGAAGAGCGCGTACCGGGTGCCGGCGGCCCCGACGGCGCAGACCGGGGATCCGGGAGCTGACCCGGACAAAGCGCGTTCGGACTTGGTGGTCAGGGCGCTCGAGCCTCAACGCGGCCGCGCGTTGTGTCGAAGGTACGACGCCAACATCGGGACGGCGCCTAAACCGCCGGGCAGCCGGACCAGCCCGTCAGCCGGACGGTGACCAACTCGCCGACGCCGATCCCGTCAGCGTCGCAGACGACCGCCAGCCCGTTCGCGCCCACGAGGGAGCGCACGCCGTGGGCGCGCTCACCGCCGATGGGTGTGGCTTGCCACCGCCCGTCGTCGATGCGCTCCAGCCGGACTCGGACGAGCGACACGCGCCCGTCGGCCCCCGGGAGTCGCTCCGTGGCCGTTGCTTCAACAGCACGGGCCGCGATGGGTCGTTCTCCAAGCAAGGCGATGGCAGGGGCCGCGAGCATCTCGAACGCCACCATCGCCGCTACCGGGCTGCCGGGCAGCCCGACGAAGCCGACCGGGCCACCACCCGGTCCCGGCTCGAGGTCCAGCACTCCCAGCACGGCCGGTTTCCCGGGCTTCATCCACAGCGAGACGGCCTCGACCGGGTGCCGCCCACCGTCGAGGCGGGCCACGAGGTCGGCGGCGCCACCCGACGCGCCACCGGAGGTCAGCACGAGGTCGACCCGGCCGGACAGCCCGTCGAGCGCCTGCAGCAGGGCGTCGGGGTCGTCGGCCACCAGTGGGAAGCGGAGCGGCACTCCTCCGGCGCGGCGCACGAGCGCCTCGAGGACGGGCCCGTTGACGTCGGGGACGCGCGCGCCCCGCAGGTGGCGGCCCGGCGCGACGACCTCGTCCCCGGTGGACAGGACGGCGACGACGGGAACCCTGGTCACCCACAGCGTGTCGCGACCGGTGGCGGCCGCCAAGGCGATCTCGGCAGCTCCGACGACGTCACCGGCCGCGGCGAGGAAGTCATCCGCGTCCAGGTCCTCACCGCTGCGCCGCACGTGCTGTCCCGGCCGAGGCGCGTCGTGGACCTCGACCCAGGCGGGGAGGTCGTCGTCCAGCTCCCCCACAGGCGCGCCACCGGTCTCGGGCGTGCCGGTGCGCTCCCACGCGACGACGGCGTCCGCCCCCGGCGGCAGCGGAGCCCCCGTCATGACGCGGACGGTCGCGCCCGAAGTGACTGGGACGGCGGCCGGTTGCCCCGCCCGGACCTCGGCGAGGACGCGCAGGCGTGCACCCGGCGCGATGTCGGCAGCGCGCACCGCGTAGCCGTCCATCGCCGAGCAGTCGAAGCGTGGGACCGGGATGGCTGCCCGCAGCGGCCGCGCCAGCACTCGGTCCAGCGCCTCGCCGAGCGGCACCGCCTCCGGACGGAGCGGGTGCAGGCGGCCGAGCAGGCGCGCCAGCGCGACCTCGGGGTCGAGCGCCGGACGGGTGGTGGGCAGGACGGTCATCACGAGGTGGTGGGCACTGTCGTGCGCAGTGCGGCGAGCAGCTCGTCCTGTGAGACCGTGTGCCCGCCCGCGCCCCGCGCTCCGACCGCGAGACCGAGGATGAACGACCCGACCGGGGCCATGGGGCGGGCGAGGTGGTGGGCGATGTCCTTGGTCAGCCCGTGGATGCCGGTGACGTCGACGTCGGCGGGGTCGACGCCCACGGACGCGCAGGCGTCGGCGATCCAGGTGCGCCACTCCTGCTCGGCGGCGGTGAGGTCGGTCATGGTGCTCTCCTTGCGGGTCGGGGGGCGGGACGGCGTCACTTGCGGGTCAGCTCGGGGCGGTCCCACCCGCGCTGCGGGGCACGGTTGCCGGTCCCCCGCCCGGGCCGGGCGTCCTTCGAGCGGTACACGAGATAGGGCCGGGTGAGGTAGCCCAGCGGGGCCGAGAAGACGTGGACGAGTCGGGTGAAGGGCCACATTGCGAAGAGGAGGAAGGCCAGCAGCGCGTGCAGCCGGAACCCGATCGGCGCGTCGGCCATGAGCTCGGGACGGGGCTGGAGGAGGAAGATGCCGCGGAACCACGGGCTGACGCCCTCGCGGTAGTTGTACTCGCCGCCGAACTGGAGCAGGCTGCCCGCGACCGTGTTCCACATCCCGAGGACGACCACGGTGCCGAGGACCGCGTACATGACCTTGTCATTGAGGGTCGTGGCCCGGAAGACCGGGCCGGTCGTCCGGCGCCGGTAGACGAGGATGACGAGTCCGACGACGGCGGCAATGCCGGCGGGGATTCCGCCGGCCAGGGCGATGACGTGGTACGCGTGCGGACTGAGACCCAGCGCGTTCGTCCATACCTGCGGGATGACGAGGCCGATGACGTGGCCGGCGACGACGCCGAGCATCCCGACGTGGAACAGCGGGCTGCCTAGGCGCAGCAGCCGGCTCTCGTAGAGCTGGCTGGAGCGGGTGGTCCACCCGAACTTGTCGTAGCGGTAGCGCCAGACGTGACCGACGACGAAGACGGCGAGGCAGACGTACGGGACGATCACCCACAGGACGGTGGTCATCGGGGAGCTCCTACCGGGATGGTCGGGCCGAGCAGCGCGGTGGTGTCGGCGGGTTCGGGGCGAGGGTTCAGGCGGGGGTCGACGGCGTAGGGCTCGAGCCCGACGTCCTCCTGCGGCGGTCCGTCGGCGACCAGGCGCAGCAGCGCGGTCTCGTCGTCGCCGTCGAGCTGCGGGAGGGTAGTGCGCAGGGCCTCCAGGGCGGGCAGCCAGGGCGAGCCACGTCGTGCGAGACCGGCTCTCAGGACCTCGATGCCGACGCGGTGGGCGGTGAGCAGGTGCCACGCGGTGGCCCAGTCGTGGACGGCGCCGAACTCGAGGACGACGCACAGGTGGTCGGGGAGCTCGGAGTCGACGTCGAACTCGACCCCGGCCTTCCGGTAGGCCTGCTTGAACTCGACGAGGGCCACCCCTCGTCGGCGGGTGTCGCCGTGGGAGAAGTAGGTCAGGTGCAGCGAGCAGCGGCGGGTGACGTCGAAGGTGTCGACGTACTCGCGCTGCAGCGCCCCGAGGTCGCTCCGCTCCAAGGTGTCGAGGGCGACGTCGAGCGGGTCGCGCTGCGCTGCAGGCAGGGCGGCCACGACCCTGCGCAGCATGGGCACCCGCGCGAGCAGCGTCTCGTCGGGGTAGTCGAGTAGAAGGGAGACGACCTGCCAGGTGTCCACGAGGTCGTGCTCGGACAGGCCCGGCTGCGTGCCCCGATGCCGGCGCCACCTCATCGGTCGGCCTCCTGGTCGGTCGGGAAGAGTCCGTCCGGCATCCCACGGCCGTCCCAGGTGAGGAGGTTGACGCGACCGCGCAGCGGGTTGTCCCCGGGCAGCTGCTCGAGCGAGTCGGCCGACTGGGTCTGCTGGAGCACCCGGAAGTTCTCCACCGCGACCGGCGTCGGCGCGGCACCGGACCCCTCACCGAAGACGTCGCTCTGCCCCCCGCCGTACTCGGAGACAGCGCACTCGGTTGCCAGCTCCTCGAGGGCGTGGGCCTGCTCGGCGTGGGCCGGGGGGATGACGTAGCGCTCGGAGTACTTGGCCAGCGCCAGGAGGCGGAACATCTCGTACATCGCCTCCCCCTCCATCCCCACGGCTGCCGGGATCTCGTCCCGGGGGTCGCGACCGAGGTTGATGTCGCGCATGTACGAGCGCATCGCGGCGAGCTTCTTCAGGACGCGATCGACCGGGGCGACGTCGCCGGCGGTGAAGAGGTTCGCGAGGTACTCGACCGGGATGCGCAGCGTGTCGATCGCGCCGAAGAGGTTGTCGACGTCCTCGGCGTCGTGGCCGGTGTCCTTGACGACGTCGACGACCGGCGACAGCGGCGGGATGTACCAGACCATCGGCATGGTGCGGTACTCCGGGTGCAGCGGCAGCGCCACCCGGTGGTCGAGGATCAGCTTCTTGACCGGGCTGCGTCGGGCGGCCTCGACCCAGTCGGTGGGGATGCCCGCCGCCTCGGCCTCATGACGCACGTCCGGGTCCTCGGGGTCGAGGAAGCATCCGAGCTGCGCCTCGTAGAGGGCGTGCTCGTCCTCGACCGAGGCCGCCTCGAGGACCTTGTCGGCGTCGTAGAGCACGAGTCCGATGTAGCGCAGTCGCCCGACGCAGGTCTCGGAGCAGACGGTCGGAATGCCGACCTCGATGCGGGGGTAGCAGAAGGTGCACTTCTCGGCCTTGCCGGTCTTGTGGTTGAAGTAGACCTTCTTGTAGGGGCAGCCGGTGATGCACATCCGCCAGCCGCGGCAGCGGTCCTGGTCGACGAGGACGATGCCGTCCTCCTCGCGCTTGTAGATCGCGCCGCTCGGGCACGAGGCCGCGCAGGAGGGGTTGAGGCAGTGCTCGCAGATGCGGGGCAGGTAGAACATGAAGGTCTTCTCGAACTCCATGCGGACCTTGTCCTCGATGCCCTTGAGCATGGGGTCCTTGACGGCGTGCTCGCGCGAGCCGCCGAGGTCGTCGTCCCAGTTCGCGCTCCACGAGACGTTGATCGGCTTGCCGGAGATCAGCGAGTGCGGGCGCGCGACGGGGAAGGTCTTCTGCGCCGGGGCGTTGAGCAGCGTCTCGTAGTCGTAGGTCCAGGGCTCGTAGTAGTCCTGGATGGAGGGCATCTTCGGGTTGCTGAAGATGGTGGCGAGCTTCTTCAGCCGACCTCCGGCCCGCAGACGCAGGCGTCCGTTCTTGACGACCCAGCCCCCCTGCCACTCCTCCTGGTTCTCGTACCCGCGGGGATAGCCGAGGCCGGGGCGGGTCTCGACGTTGTTGAACCAGACATACTCGGTGCCGGCCCGGTTGGTCCACGCCTGCTTGCAGGTGACCGAGCAGGTGTGACACCCGATGCACTTGTCGAGGTTCATGACCATCGCCATCTGCGCCATGACCCGCATGTCAGTACTCCACGTCCTGGTTGGTGCGACGGCGGATCATCGTGACCTCGTCGCGGTTGTTGCCGGTGGGCCCGATGTAGTTGAAGAAGTACGACAGCTGTGCGTAGCCGCCGATGATGTGGCTCGGCTTGATCATGATCCGGGTGAGCGAGTTGTGGATTCCGCCTCGCTTGCCGTCGCGCTCGGTCAGGGGCACGTCGATCAGCCGGTCCTGGGCGTGATGCATGTAGACGGTGCCCTCGGGCATCCGGTGCGACACGATCGCGCGGGCTGCGACGACGCCGTTGCGGTTGACCGCCTCGACCCAGTCGTTGTCGTGGACGCCGATCTTCTCGGCGTCGAGGTCGGACATCCAGATGGTCTGCCCGCCCCGTGAGAGCGAGAGCATGAAGAGGTTGTCCTGGTACTCGCTGTGGATCGACCACTTGTTGTGCGGGGTGAGGTAGCGCACCGAGACCCCGAGGGCGTTCTGCTCGCCGAGGGCGGTCTCGCCGAAGAGCTCGGTCATGTTCAGCGGCGGCCGGAACACCGGCAGCGCCTCCCCCATGCCGAGCACCCAGTCGTGGTCGACGTAGAACTGCTGGCGCCCGGTGAGGGTGTGGAAGGGCTTGTGCCGCTCGATGTTGATGGTGAAGGGCGAGTACCGCCGCCCGCCGGACTCCGAGCCCGACCACTCGGGTGAGGTGATGACCGGGACGGGCGCGACCTGGGTGTCGGCGAAGGTGATCTGCTTTCCTTCGTGCTCGGCCGCGAGGTCGTGCAGCACCGTGCCGGTGCGCTTCTCGACGTTCTTGAAGCCGTGGGTCGCGAGGTGACCGTTGGTGGTGCCGGACAGGTGGAGGATCGCGTCGGCGACGTGGATGTCGGTATCGAGGCGTGGCTGGCCCTCCCCGGCTCCGCTCGGGACCACCCCGTTGCGTCGGCGCAGGAGGTCGACCTCGCGCCTCACGTCGTAGGGCACGCCCTTGGTGAGCATCCCGACGGACTCCATCAGCGGCCCGATGGAGGTCATCTTGTCGTACACCGCGGGGTAGTCGCGCTCGGTGACGACGAGGGCCGGGAGGGTCTTGCCGGGCACCGGCTCGCACTCCCCCGCGCGCCAGTCCTTGACCACCCCGTGCACGGTCGCCATCGCCTCGGGGGTGTCGTGCCACAGGGGCTTGGCGACGACGTCGCGGCGGGTGCCGAGGTGGTCGACGGCGAGCTCGGAGAACCGCTTCGCGATCGCCTTCCACGCCTCCCAGTCGGTCTTGGACTGCCACGGGGGTGCGATGGCCGGGTTGAAGGAGTGCACGAACGGGTGCATGTCGGTGGTGTTGATGTCGTGCTTCTCGTACCAGGTGGCCGCCGGCAGCACGACATCCGAGAAGAGGGTCGAGCTGGTCATCCGGAAGTCGATGGTCGTCAGCAGGTCGAGCTTGCCCTCGGGCACCTCCTCCGGCCAGGCGATGCCCGCCGGCCGCTTCTCCGGCGGCGCCTGCTGCGCGGTGACCGCGTTGTCCGTGCCGAGGAGGTGCTTGAGGAAGTACTCGTTGCCCTTGGCGCTGGAACCCAGGAGGTTGGCTCGCCAGAGGCTGAGGATGCGCGGGTGGTTCTCCTCGGCCTCCGGGTCCTCGACGGCGAACTTCAGTGCGCCCGACTGCAGCTGGTCGACGACGTAGTCGGCGGGGGCCATCCCGGCGGCGTCGGCCTCGTCGGCCAGGACGAGGCTGCTGCGGTCGAAGGTCGGGTAGCTCGGCGTCCAGCCCAGGCGCACCGACTGGGCCAGCAGGTCCATGACGCCCTTGCCGGCGAACACCCCGGTGCCGGCGTCGACGTCGTCGGCGGTGAAGGTGTCGTAGCGGTACTGGCTCGTGTTGACGTACCAGTACGCGGTCTGGTTCATGTGCCGTGGCGGGCGGTGCCAGTCCAGGGCGAAGGCCATGTGCTGGAAGCCCATGATCGGGCGGACCTTCTCCTGGCCGACGTAGTGCGCCCAGCCGCCGCCGTTGCGGCCCTGGCAGCCGGTGATCGTGGTCAGGACGAGCATCGCGCGGTAGATCTGGTCGGAGTGGAACCAGTGGTTGGTGCCGGCGCCCATGAGGATCATTCCGCGCCCCTGGGTGTCGACGGCGTTCTGCGCCCACTCGCGGGCCAGCCGGACCACCTGCTCGGCGGGCACGGAGGTGATCTCCTCCTGCCACGCGGGGGTCGCCGGGGTGGACGGGTCGTCGTAGCCGGCCGGCCAGGTGCCGGGCAGGCCGTCGCGGGCGACGCCGTACTGGGCGAGCATGAGGTCGAGGACGGTCGTCACGAGGCGGTCCCCGACGCGGCGCACGGGGACCCCGCGCTCGACGTGAGCGACCTTGCCGTCGGGGGTGTCGAAGCGCGGCAGGACGACCCGGACCGACCCGGTGGCGGTGTCGTGCACCGACAGTGCGGGCTCGAGGTCGCCGAGCTGCAGGTTCCACCGACCCAGCCCTTCGTCACCCCAGCGGAACCCGAGCGAACCCTGCGGCACGGCGACGGTGTCGGTGCGCGCGTCGAGGACGACCGGTTTCCACATCGCGTTCTCGGAGGTGGCCTCGGCGACGTCGAGGTCGCCGGCGACGACGTACTTCCCGGGGCGGTAGGCCGCCTCGCCGTCGGCGCCGACCGGGGCGGAGTCGTCGACCTCGAGGGAGACGAGGAAGGGCAGGTCGGTGTACTGCCGGTTGTAGTCGGTGAAGAAGTCGACCTGCCGGTCGATGAAGAACTCCTTGAGGATCACGTGCCCCAGCGCCATCGCGAGGGCGCCGTCGGTGCCGGGCGCGGCCGCGACCCACTCGTCGGCGAACTTGACGTTCTCGGCGTAGTCGGGCGAGACGGCGACGACCTTCTGCCCGCGGTAGCGCGCCTCGGTCATCCAGTGCGCGTCGGGGGTGCGCGTCATCGGGACGTTGGAGCCCCACATGATGAGGTAGCCGGCGTCCCACCAGTCCCCGGACTCGGGGACGTCGGTCTGGTCGCCGAACATCTGCGGGGAGGCGTTGGGCAGGTCGGCGTACCAGTCGTAGAAGGAGAGCATCGGGGCGCCGATGAGCTCGAGGAAGCGGGCGCCCGAGGCGTACGACACCGGCGACATCGCAGGGATCGGAGAGAAGCCGGCGATCCGGTCCGGGCCCCAGCGCTTGACCGTGTAGACGTGTGCGGCGGCGACGAGGTCGACGACCTCCTCCCAGGTGGAGCGCACGAGCCCGCCCTTGCCGCGGGCGGACTTGTAGCGTCGCGCCTTCTGCGGGTCCTGGACGATCGAGGCCCAGGCCAGCACGGGGTCACCGCCGACCGCGCGGCGCGCCTCCCGGAACATCTCCAGCAGGACGCCGCGCACGTACGGGTAGCGCACCCGGGTCGGCGAGTAGGTGTACCAGCTGAAGGCAGCCCCGCGCGGGCAGCCGCGGGGCTCGTACTCCGGGCGGTCCGGCCCGGTGGAGGGGTAGTCGGTCTGCTGCGCCTCCCACGTGATGATGCCGTCCTTGACGTACACCTTCCACGAGCACGAGCCGGTGCAGTTGACCCCGTGGGTGCTGCGCACGACCTTGTCGTGCGACCACCGGTCACGGTAGAACGCGTCCCCCGCCCGGCCGCCCTCCCGGTGCAGCGCCCGACGGTCCGGCGAGACCTCGCCGCGGGTGAAGAAGCGACGGGTGCCGACGAGGGCCTCGGTGAGGGGTCCGTCGAGTCCGGGGGTCGTGGCCATGGGTCGTCTCCGGGAGGGTCGAGGGCCTACGAGGCCCGGAACGGTGTGGTGGTGCGGATGTGCGCCAGGCAGCGGGTCTCGGTGACGAACGGCTCGAGCGCCACCTGAGCGCCGCTCTCACCGGACATGACCATGGACTCGGCGACCAGGCCGCGGTGCACGCCGCAGACGACGGCCTGGTTGTCGCGGGCGAGGTCGAGGAAGGGGCAGTCGCTCAGCTCGACGCGGGCGGCCCGACCGCCCTCGGAGGTCGAGACCTCCGGTTGGTAGCCCCAGTCCTCCAGGACGTCGATGACCTCGCCGACCCGGCCGAGCCAGACGCCGGCGCTGTCGGCTGGGGTGCGCTCCGGGTGGTCGGTCAGGTGCTCGCGGGCCCAGCGGCGACCTGCCTCGTAGGGCGTGATGCGTTCGCCCTGCACCGAGGCCGTCATCGCCTCGGTCAGCAGCGTCGTCAGCAGGCGCAGGGGCTCCGGGTGGCCGGCCCCGGTCGGGGTCGCGGGCGGGAGGGGTCGGTAGACCTTGCGCGGCCGGCCGGCTCCCCCGGTGCGGACGAACTCGCTCTCCAGCACTCCCGCGGCGACGAGCTGGTCGAGGTGGAAGCGCACCGTCGTCACGTGGAGGTCGGCCTGCGGCGCGAGCTCGGCGGCGGTCAGGCCCTGCGGGGAGTCCGCGGCGCTCGTCTCGAGCACGTCGACCAGGAGGCGGCGGACGGGGGAGGCGAGGAGCGCGGCGGCGTCGTACTGCTGCGGAGTGGTCACCGGACGATCCTCCCCTCCTCCTATTTGCCGGACTCTGTCGCTCCATATAAGCACATGCCGGGACCGGGGGTGAAGTGCCCCGGATGATGCAAATGCACTGTTTCTGAGCCGTTCTCAGCATTTACTACGCCAAGTAGTTGTCAGGACGGCGGGGCGGGAGTAGCGTCCGCGTCGGCAGTTTTAACGGATGATCTTCCTTCCAAACTGGAGGACATATGGCATCGCCCGCCACCACCCTGGGCACGTCCCCGACGAGGGATGTCGCCCACCCTGTGGGCGCCCCGGGCGCCCGGCGGGTGCTCGTCCTGTCGAGCGCCGCGTTCACCCTGATGTTCGCGGCGTGGCTGATGTTCGGCATCCTCGGGGTGCCGATCCAGAAGGAGCTCGGCCTCTCCGACCCCGAGCTCGCCTGGGTGAGCGCGGTGGCGGTGCTCAACGGTTCCCTGTGGCGCCTGCCGGCCGGGATGCTCACCGACCGGTTCGGCGGTCGCCGCGTGATGACCGTCCTCCTGCTCGCCACGGCCGTCCCCGCTTGGTTCGTCGCGCACGCGCAGAGCTACGGCGCGCTCCTCGCGCTGGCCTTCCTCGTCGGCTTCGCCGGCAACTCCTTCAGCGCCGGTATCGCCTGGAACGCCGCCTGGCAGCCCCGCGAGCGCCAGGGCCTGGCCCTCGGGGTGTTCGGTGCCGGGAACGTCGGGGCGTCGGTCACCAAGTTCATCGGCCCTCCCCTCGTCGCGGGCACCGCCGGCGCCGCGTGGTTCGGCGGCACGTTGCAGGGCGGCTGGCGCCTGGTCCCCGTCATCTACGCCGGGCTCCTGCTCGTCATGGGCGTACTGGTCTGGGTGGGGACCCCCTCCCGCGACCGGATGCCGGGCCGCTCGGCGACCATCGCCTCCCAGCTCTCCCCGCTGCGGCAGGTCCGGGTGTGGCGCTTCAGCCTCTACTACGTCGCCTTCTTCGGCGCCTACGTCGCCCTGGCCGCCTGGCTGCCGAAGTACTACGTCGACAACTACGGCGTCTCGCTCACCGTCGCCGGTCTCCTGACCGCGCTCTACATCTTCCCCGCGTCGCTGCTGCGGCCGCTCGGCGGCTGGTTCTCCGACCGCCTCGGTGCCCGCCGCGTCATGTACGCGACCTTCGCGGTGATGCTCCTGGCCTCGGGGCTGCTCATGATGCCGAACGGCCACCTCGTCATCCAGCACGCGGACGGCTCGCAGTCCTCCCACCTCGCCTACAGCCTCGGCATCGTCCCGTTCACGGCCCTGCTCGTCGTCCTCGGCAGCGCGATGGGCATCGGCAAGGCGGCCGTATACAAGCACATCCCCGAGTACTTCCCGCACGCCGTCGGCTCCGTCGGCGGCCTGGTCGGGATGCTCGGCGGCCTCGGCGGCTTCGCCCTCCCGCCGCTGTTCGCCTACACCAAGGCGTGGACGGGCTTCCCCACCTCCACCTTCTTCGTCCTCTTCGTCCTCGTCGCGCTCAGCGCGCTGTGGATGCACCTGACCGTCGTGCGGATGCTGCACGAGGAGTCCCCCGAGCTCGCCCACCGTCTCGAGCCGGCCGCGGCCGCGCACTGAGCACCACCTCCGAGGAGAACGTCATGTCCACCACCACGACCCGCCCAGAGCAGAAGGGCGAGTGGCTCACCGCCTGGGACCCCGAGGACGAGCGCACCTGGGACAAGGGCCTCGCCTGGCGCACCCTGTGGGTCACCACCTTCTGCCTCACCCTCGCCTTCGCCGCCTGGTACCTGCCGAGCGCCGTCATCCCCAAGCTCAACGCCCTCGGCTACGACTTCACCAAGGGCCAGCTCTACTGGATGGCCGCCATGCCCGGCCTGGCCGCCGGCCTCTTCCGGCTCGTCTGGATGGTCCTGCCCCCCGTCCTCGGGACCCGACGGCTCGTCACCCTGACCAGCCTCCTGCTCATCGCCTCCACCCTCGGCTGGGGAGTGCGCGTCCAGAGCCCGACCGCCCCCTACTGGGAGCTCATGGTCCTGGCCTTCCTCGCCGGCATCGGCGGCGGCGCGTTCTCCGGCTTCATGCCGAGCACCTCCTACTTCTTCCCCAAGCGGATGCAGGGCACCGCCCTCGGACTCCAGGCGGGGCTCGGCAACTTCGGTGTCTCCCTCGTCCAGCTGCTCACGCCCTACCTCGTCGCGATCTCCGCGCTCGCGGTCTTCGGCGGCAGCCAGCAGCTCACGGTCCCCGGCAAGCCTGAGAAGACCGTCTGGTTCCAGAACGCCGCCTTCGTCTGGATCCCCCTCATGATCCTCGGCGCCCTCCTCGCGTGGACCCTCCTGAAGTCGGTCCCGGTCAAGGCCGACATCCGCCAGCAGTTCGACATCTTCCGCAGCCAGGACACCTGGTGGATGACCGTCCTCTACATCATGACCTTCGGCACCTTCTCCGGCCTCGCCGCGCAGTTCGGTCTGCTCATGACCAACCTCTACGGCAGCGGCAACACTGACATCGTCCGTGGCACCGGCGCCTCGGCCACCGTCCTCGTCGCCGGCTACGCGGTCCCCGACGCCGTCAAGTACGTCTTCCTCGGCCCCCTCGTCGGCGCCGGCGCCCGCGTCCTCTTCGCCCCGCTGACCGACCGCACCGGCGGGGCCCCCTGGACCCTCGTCTCCGGTGTCGGCCTCGTCGGCTCGATCGCGTACACCATCCCCGCGCTCACGCCCGACACCTCGTCTTCGGCGGCCCTCCAGAGCGGGTTCACGCACTTCCTCTGGGGGATGCTCGCGATCTTCCTCTTCAGCGGCATCGGCAACGCCTCCACCTTCAAGCAGATGCCGATGATCTTCGAGCGTCGCCAAGCCGGTGGCGTCATCGGCTGGACCGCGGCGATCGCCGCCTTCGGCCCCTTCTTCTTCGGGGTCGGCGTCACCACCCTCGGACCGGTCGCCTTCTACGGCGTCGGCATCGCCTGGGCCGTCCTCTGCCTCGCGATCACCTGGTGGCGCTACGCCCGTCCTGGCGCGCCGCGCCCGAGCTGACCCCTGCTCCCCCGCACCCGCGGCCCCGTCGTTCCCCTGCCCGGCAGGGCCGCGCACCACCCCGCCCCACCCGACGACACCCGAGAGGAACCCCCATGTCAGCGCCGACGCCGCAGCCGCTCCAGGTCCTCCGGGGTGTCGACGTCACGCGAGCGTCTCCCCGGCACCGGGACCCTCTCGTGCTCCAGCTCGAGCAGCCGCTTGGCGCGGCCACCTGTGACAGGACCCGGCAGCAGGCGCCTGACCGCAGCCGTGCGGTAGACGGCGAGCAGCGGGTTGGCGTGGCCGTCGTCGTCGACCGCCACCGCGGCGTCGGTCCCGGAAGACAGGAGCACCGAGCGCAGCTGTGCGAGAACGGGGCCCGCGAACGGCATGTCACCGGCGACGACACCCACGACCGGTCCCTCGACGAGCGCCATCCCGGCCGCCGCGGCCGCGAGGGGACCGCCCCCCGGGGGCTCCTCCCGGGTCCACCGCACGCCGGAGCGGCGCACCTCGCGTCGCGGCCCAACGACGACCACCGGCCACGCGGGCGGCAGGTCGTCGAGCAGCCGGTCCAGCACCGTGTGCCCGCCCAGGTCCGCCGCCAGCTTGTCGCTGCCGAACCGGGTCGAGCCCCCGCCGGCCACGACCACCACGGGCATCGCGTCGTCGTCCACCACCGCAGTCTCCCAGCCCACCACCAGCACCACGACCCCCAGGAGCAGTCACCGTGTCCCACACCGATCTCCCCGTGACCCCCGTCCAGCACACGTGTGGCTGCGGCGACGCCGGCCACGGCGTCCCCGAGCTCGACGTCCGCCCCATCCCGCACGCCATCCGGCACGCCACCGTGTTCGGAGCCATGTCGGCGATCCCTGCCGGCGGCTCGCTCGTCCTCGTCGCCCCCCACGACCCCAAGCCGCTTCTGGCCCAGCTCGCCGACCGCGAGGGCCCGATCACCGTCACCTACCTCGACGAGGGACCCGAGGCCTGGCGGCTGCGGGTCACCCGCGCCTGACCGGGCGGAGGAGGGTTGTGTGCTCGTACTGCGGGTGCGAGAGCATCACCGTCATCGGCCGCTTCATGGCCGAGCACGAGGCCGTCATCGACGCCTGCGGTGATCTGCGCCGCGCCTGCAGCGGAGGGCCCCTCGACGTGACCTCGGCGGCCCGCCGGCTCACCGCCCTCCTCCGCCCTCACACCGCCGCCGAGGAGGCGGGCCTGTTCGCGCTCCTCGGCGAGGACCCGGAGTTCCGCGACCACGTCGCCACCCTCTGCGATGAGCACCAGGCGCTCGAGGACGCCCTGGCCGCCGTCGCCGCCGGGGAAGTGGCCCGGATGCCGGCCTTCGAGCTCGCGCTGCGACGCCACATCGACCGTGAGGAGAACGGCCTGTTCCCGGCCGCGGCGGTGCGCTTCGCCGGACCCGAGTGGGACCAGGTCGTCCTCCTCACCCCGGCGGCCGGACCCCCCGCATGACGAGCTCCCGCCGCACCTGGCTCCTGCTGCCCGCCGGTGTCGGCCTGCTGGCCGGCGTCTCTGCCGGGCTCGCCCGGCTCGGCCTCCCGGCGCCGGCCGGCCGGGGCCTGGTCGACGCGCACGGGCCGCTCATGGTGCTGGGCTTCCTCGGCACGCTCGTGGCGCTCGAGCGGGCCGTCGCCCTCCGGCGGTCGTGGGCGCTCGCGGCGCCCGTCCTGCTCGGCGCCGGCGGGGTCACCCTCGCGCTCCCCCTCCCCCGCCCCTGGGGTCAGGTGCTGCTCCTCGACGGGACGGTCGCGCTCGTCGCGGTGCTCGTCGCCCTGTGGTCGCGTCGTCGCGACGACACGGTGGCCGTCGAGAGCCTGGGCGCCGCCCACGCGGTGCTCGCCGCGCTGCTGTGGCCGCGGCTGGGGGCGGCCGAGGTGCTGCCGCTGCTCGCCGGCTTCGTCGTGCTGACCGTCGCCGCCGAGCGCGTCGAGCTGGCCGCCCTGCACCTGCCCCGGACGGCACCCCGCACCCTGGTGCTCGCGGCGACGGCGACCGCCGGGTGCACGAGCGCGGCGCTGCTGTGGCCGGACCTCGGGCTGCGCGCGACCGGTGTCGCCTTCCTCCTCCTCGCGGGGTGGCTCGCCCCGCGCGACGTCGCCGTCCGCACGGTGCGGTCGCGAGGCCTGCCCCGCTTCGCCGCCGCCGCGATGCTCGCCGGGTACGCCTGGCTGGGTGCCGCGGGCCTGATCTGGGTCGCGGCCGGGTCCACGACGACGTCCGGCCGGCACGACGCCCTCGTGCACGCCGTCTTCCTCGGGTTCGCGATCAGCATGGTCATGGCGCACGCGCCCGTCATCCTCCCCGCCGTCCTGCGCCGCGCCGTGCCCTACCGGCCGGTCTTCTGGCTGCCCCTGGGAACCCTGCACGCCACCCTCCTCGTGCGCGTCGCCGGGGACCTCGCCGGCGTCCCCCTCGTCCGCCTCGTGGGCGCGGTCGGCACGGCGAGCGCCCTGCTGGCGCTCCCCGTCACCGCGACGGCGAGCGCGCTCGTCGCCTCCCGCAGGCCCTCCGCTCCTCGCGCCGTCCTGCGCGCCGCCCACCCCACCGCCCCCGAGAGGACCCCCGCCCCGTGAGCCTCCCGCCCGCCGTCCGACGCGCCCGCTTCCCCCTGCGCGACCGTCCCGGGCTCGTCTGGCTCACCCTCGCCGTGCTCGTCGCGCTGGCTCACCCCGTGGTGCCCGCCGCCTCCTGGCTCGTGGTGCACCTCGTCCTCCTCGGCGCTGTCACGCACTCGGCGATGGTGTGGAGCACGCACTTCACCCAGGCCCTCCTCAAGACCCCCGACTCGCTCGACGACCGGAGGCGGCAGAACCGGCGGATCCTCGCCCTCCTGGCCGGCGCGGCCCTCGTCCTCGTCGGGGTGCCCGGCTCGTGGTGGCCCCTCACCGTCACCGGGGCGGCGCTGGTCTCGCTCTCGGTCGTCCTGCACGGCCTCGCCCTCCGGCGGCGCCTGCGCCATGCCCTGCCCGGTCGCTTCCGCATCACCGTCCGGTACTACCTCGTTGCCTCCTCCTGCCTGCCCGTCGGTGCCGGGTTCGGGGCGTGGCTCGCGCACGGCCTCGACGACGAGCAGCACGGGCGGGTCCTCGTCGCCCACTCGATGGTCATGGTGCTCGGTTGGCTCGGCCTGACCGTCACCGGGACGCTTGTCACCCTGTGGCCGACGATGCTCCGGACCCGCATGGACGACCGGGCCGAGCGCCTGGCCCGGCAGGCGCTCCCCGTGCTGGTGGGGGCGGTCGCCCTGCTCGCCGGAGCGGCGCTCGCCGGTCGGCAGAGCGTTGCGCTCGTCGGGCTCGCGGCGTACGTCGCCGGCCTGGCCTGGTGGGGCAGAGCGCTTTTCGCGCCGGCCCGGCAGTCCCCTCCGCGGACGGTCGCCACGGTGTCCGTGGCCGCCGCCGGCGCCTGGGGCCTCGTCGCCGTCGCCCTCGTCGGCGTGCGGCTCGCCACCTCGCCGTCGTGGTCGGGCGTCGCCGACGGCTACGACGTCGTCGCCGCGGTCGTGGCCGTCGGGTTCGCGGGGCAGCTGCTCACGGGGGCCCTCGCGCACCTCATCCCCGTGGTCCTCGGCGGAGGACCGTCCGTGGCGCGCGCCGCCTCTCGGCAGTTCGACCGGGGCTGGGTGGCCCGCGTCGTCGTGGTCAACGTCGGGCTGCTCGTCTGCCTCCTCCCCGTGCCGTCGCCGGTCAGGGTGGCGGTCTCGCTGGTCGTCCTCTTGGCCCTCGCCATCTTCGTCCCCCTCCTGCTCTCGGCCGTCCGGGCCGCCGTGGCGGCACGGCGGGCCCTCCTGGAACGCGTCGCGGACGACCCACCCTCCGTGGCCGCCGCACCCGTCGTCGCCGCGGCCGGCGCCGGCGGGCAGGTGGTCGCCGGGATGGCGCTCGTCGCCCTCGCGGTCTCGCTAGGCGTGGCGGCCGGCCCCCCGTCGACGGGCACGGAGCGGCGGCCGGTCGTTGCCGTCGCGGCCACCGGTCACACCACCCGGGTCCGGGTGGAGGCGCACGACATGGCCTATGTGCCCTCCGCGATCACGGTCCCGGCCGGGGACCGTCTCGTCGTCGACCTCGTCAACGTCGACCCCGGCTCCCCGCACGACCTGACGTTCGACGACGGCAGCGGGACCTCACGCGTCATGCCGGGCCGCTCCGAGACCCTCGACGTCGGTGTGCTCGGTGCCGACACCGACGGCTGGTGCAGCATCGTGGGCCACCGTCAGATGGGGATGGTGCTGCACGTGCGGGTGGCCGGCGCTCCCCCGTCCCGCGCGGACGTCCCGGCGGTCGCCTCGTCCCCGGGGTCGATGCCGGTCGACCTGTCCCGCGACGTCGACCCGGCGTTCCGTGCCGTCGACGCGACCATCCCCCCGCTCGGGCCGAGCAGGGTCCACCGCGTCACCCTCCACGTCCGCGAGAGCGTGCTCGACGTGGCGCCCGGTGTCCGCCAACGACGGTGGACGTTCGACGGCGGCGTCCCCGGCCCCACCCTGCACGGCCGGGTCGGAGACACCTTCGTCGTCACCCTCGTCAACGAGGCCACGATGGGCCACTCGATCGACTTCCACGCCGGCGAGGCCGTTCCCGCCCAGGTGATGCGCACCATCCCACCGGGCGACCGGCTGACCTACCGCTTCACCGCCGACCGAGCCGGGCTGTGGATGTACCACTGCTCGACGATGCCGATGAGCACCCACATCGCTGCCGGGATGTTCGGGGCCGTCCTCATCGAGCCGCCCGACCTGCCGGCCGTCGACCACAGCTACCTCCTCGTGCAGTCCGAAGCGCACCTCGACGGTGATGGACGGACCGCGCCCGCCGGAGTCGACGCCGCCTCGGCCAGCGCTGATACCCCCGACCTCGTCACCTTCAACGGCATCGCCGACCAGTACCTCGCCCGCCCGCTCACGGCCCGGCAGGGTCAGCGGGTCCGCCTCTGGGTCCTCGCCGCCGGACCGAACCGCGGCAACTCCTTCCACGTCGTCGGCACCCAGTTCGACACCGTGTGGAGCGAAGGCTCCTTTCTGCTCCGGCATGGGCGAGGCGCCGGCGGAAGCACGCACGGCGGCGCGCAGACGCTCGCCCTCGCCGTCGCCCAAGGTGGGTTCGCCGAGATCACCGCGGGCCGACCCGGGGTGTACCCCTTCGTGACCCACCAGATGTCCGACGCCGAGCGCGGCGCGAGAGGGGCCATCGCCATCACTCCGTGAGCAGGCCGACCGAGCTCCACCACGCCAACCCACGCGCCGAAGATCACGAGCAAGAGTGACGAGCGGGACCGACCAGCTGCTCGAGATCGCCCGACCAGGAAATCTGGTGATCTGCGTCCTAGGCACCCACGACCCCGTCCCGGACACTGGATTCAGCACGCTCGAGCCAGGTCGCAGCGCCCGACCCAGCGGCCGGTTCTCCCCCTCCACCGAGCTGCTGCGGCCGTGTCGGCGACGACGGTGACCGACTCGGTGATGTGCCCGGCGCTGGAAGCGGCCTGCGCGGCGCGCTCGCTGATCTCCACGGCCGTCACGCTCTGCTGCTCCACAGCCCCGGCGATCGAGGTCTAGAACTCGTTGATCTGCTCGATGACCGAGGTGATCTCGCCGATGGCCGCTGCGGCCGCCGCGCCGTCGGCCTGGATCTGCTCCACCCGGTCGGTGATGTCCGCGGTGGCGGCAGCCGTCCTCTGCGCGAGCTCCTTGACCTCGCCGGCGACCACCGCGAACCCGCGCCCGGACTCCCCGGCCCGCGCGGCCTCGATGGTGGCGTTGAGCGCGAGGAGGTTGGTCTGCTCGGCGACGGACCGGATGAGGGCGATGACGTCGCTGATCTCGGCCGAGGAGCGCCCCAGCCGGTCGACCGTCGAGGTGGTCTGGCGGGCGAGGTCGGTGGCGGTGACCGCCACGCGTGCGGCCTCGCTCGCGTTGTGCGAGATCTCGCTGATCGAGGCACCGAACTGCGTGCTCGCCGCGCTGAGCGAGTCGATGTTCGCGTACACCTCCTGCGCCGCACCGCTGGCGGTCTGGGCGCGGGCGCTGGTGTGCTGGGCCGCCGACGCGATGGAGGCGCTGGCCACCGACACCTCCTCGCTGGCCGCCGCGAGGGTGACCGCGTCCTGGCTGATCGACGTGATCATCTCCCGCAGCGTGGTCACGGCGGTGGAGAGCGACCGCCCGATGTCCCCGAACTCGTCCCGGCCGTCGGGGAGGCGCTGCTCGCGCAGGTCCCCCTCGGCCAGGGCCCGGACCGCCTCCACGGTGCTGGAGGCCTCGCGGCGGGTCAGGACGGTGACGCCGATGACCAGCCAGAAGGCCAGCAGCAGGGAGACGACGCTGATGGTCACGATGGTCTGCTGGACGCGGGACAGGGCGGCCGAGCGGGCCGCGAGCAGCTCGTCGAGGGCGTCCAGCGACGGCGCGACCGCGGTCTTCGCGGCGGCGGCGACCGTGGAGGCATCCAGGGCGGCCGCGCCTTCGAGGTCCCCGAGGATCGCGTTCTGTAGGTGGGTGACGGCCGCGCCCGCCTGCCGGAGCGGCTCCAGCTCCTGCCCGAGCGAGGTCCGGTCCGTGTCCCCGACAGCGGTCTCGATGTCGTCGGTCAGTGCCTCGACGTGGCCCTCGAGACCACCGGCGGACAGGGCACGCTCAGCGACCCCCTTCTCCAGCGGCATGCCGTCCCGGGCGACCCTGGCCTGCGCGGCGTGCTCGAGGGCGTTGGGCAGCTGCACGGTGATGGCGTCGGCCAGGTGGAAGGAGTCGATGTCGGGGTCCAGGACGATCTCGGAGGAGTCAACCACGTGGTTGACCAGCTCCAGCAGGGCGCTCACGGCAGCGGAGGCACCGGCAGGGGTGTCAGCGCCGGCCATCAGCTGCGACACCTTGGCCAGGTCGGCGTCGGCGTTGAGCTCGGGGTGCTCGCCGACCGCACGCTGCAGGCCGGACAGGTCGGGGCGTCGGCCGGCGACCAGTTCGGTCATAGCCTCGATCGCCGGACGGATCAGAGTCACCCCCGTGCGCTCCTTCTCGGCGAAGGCGATGTCGGCTCGGCTCGCCGCGAGGAAGGACTGGCCCAGGACGATCGTGGGCACCAGCAGGACGGCGGCGAGGGCTATCATGCGCGTGCTGAGGCGCATCCGCCTCACGACGGCCAGGACTGGCCGCAGGAGCGTGCTGGTCAAGCCGCGGCTCTTGGTGGGTGTGGTGTGCGCGGTGGTCATGGGGTACATCCCTGTCGTCGGCGGACTCGTCGGTGGTGTCCGGCGAGAAGCATCACCGACTCAACGACCGGGCCGCGCTCTCCCCCAGCAAGATCCGCTCAAGAGCACCTCAAAGGTCATAGCGCGTTGGGGGTGGGAAGCGACCTCACCAGGCGCGTCCCCGCCGAGCCCTGGAACCGGAGAGGCGTCGCATACGGCGCCGTCTCCGGGGCAGTCGCTGGCCGGGCGGTTCAAGAAGCAAAGCCGTTGCGCGCGTGACGTTCTCGCGGCTGGGTGGACTCCAGCCATCCGTCAGCGGAGGTGTCGGCTCTGGCGTGGACAGCGAGCCCCGACGCTTCGTTCGTCGGATGCAGAAATCTCAAGACCCGCTCAAGACCCTCCAGATCGGGCCAAGGGCCGACAGCGTTCGACCTAGCCTCTCCGTGTGCACCTTCCTGACGACCACCACGCCGCCCACGCCTACGGGCTGGCCATCCTCGATGCCGTCTCCGCGGCCCAGGACGGCGCCGACACGATGAACCTCGCCGCCCAACGCACCCTCGAGGTCGGTGCCGTACAGGTCCACGGCAGCTGCGAGCACGCCCCGACGAACCTCACCGTCGATGTCAGCCGCGCCGTTGGCGGGACGCTCGTCGTCGTGCAGGCACTCGTCAACGCCCTTCATGCACAGACCGGTACCGACCGCGACGTCATCATCGCCGACACGCGTGCCCTGGTGCAGCGCGCCTTCGATCCTGAAGGCGCATAGCTTGGACTCTTCGCCGAGCGCCACACGGGCGTCCACCGCCACAGATGCCGCCACTCCCCTGTCAGAGCGACGGCATCGCGTCCACGGTATCCCTCACCGTTCCGCGTCAGCCTGCCCCTGCGGCACACGTCACGGCCCTGAACGAACACCCGCCGCCACAACACCACACCGGCGGCCTCACCGACTCCGTCGGCATCGTCCCCGAGACCGCAACGGGGCACCAGCGGATCCGCCGCCGACGGCCCGATCGCCTCGCCCGGGCTCGCCCGCCCGCGCACCCAGCTCCAGACCGTCGTCGCCGACTTCCCCGCAGTGACCACACCCGACGCGCCGGAGCAGGCGCGATTGTTCGCCCCATCATGACCTCTCGGGGGAGTACCGCATTCCTCACCTGGAGCTCGTGATCACCTCATTTAGGCGCCGCTCAGGAGGTGAAGGCACCGTCGAACCTCTCGCGGATCGTGGCGATGATGACCTCTTCTTCCACGCCGGTGTGGAGTCGCAGCTCTGCGACGAGCGCGTTGACGAGGATGAGCGTGCCCCCCAGCGCTCGGCTGATGTCGACGGTCACCTCGTGCCCACCGTCCTCGACGGTGAGCTCGACGGCGTCGACGTCCAGTGCGCGCTGAGCAGCCAGATTCATGAGCCGCCCGTTGTCGTCGGCGCCCGACACCGACACGGCATCGAGAACCGCGTGTCCGTACGCCTTGGCGGCTTCGAAGGCCGCAGCATCGCTCATGCGGTGAGCCTAGAACGGGTTCGCGCTTGTCGGTGTTGCCCACGACAGCGCTGAGCGCCCTTGTGATCATTCCGCGGCACCACCTGGTCACAAGCTGCTGCACGAATCGGTGAGCGGGGTGCCGGCGAGGCGGTCCCTCGACCGATGGATGGGGACAGGACGGCTGGGTGTGCCGGGTTCGGCAAGGGGGACGAGGTCGCGTCCGTCGCAGACGCGGTGGTCGATTTCCTGCCGGTCGGCGCAGCGGTCCGCGACGCAGGCCGTCTGGGCGGCGCGAATGGAGGACGTGCCCCCACCAGCGCACCGGGGCGCCGGCCTCGAGCAGCACCGCCTGGAGCCCACGCTCGTGCACGCGCGCGGCGGCGGCGAGCGTCATGGGCCCGGCGCCGATATCCGCGACAGGGATCCAGCACAAGAGCTAGACGAAGCTGGTGACCGAGCCAGCAGACGGCTCAACGTCGAGAGGCCCTCCGGCCTTGCAGCCCTCGTGAGTCACATAGCTGTCCCGGCGGTCGTGATACCAATCCCCGTTCCTGGCCGCTGTCACCGGCGGACAGGGTGACAAGCACAGGCCGCTAGCGCGACCGACCTGGCATACGTCGTGCTCTGTGCACACTTATGTTTCACCACCCGACGCGCCGGCGTCGGAGTGTGAACTGGGTGCTTTTAGGAATGAACGCGAGGCAACCCGCCCAGGTGCGGATTCGAAAGGACGACTGATGCCATACCCGTCGCGGCCTTTCCTCTCGCCATTGCCGCAGTTCGCCGACACGGCCGGTGTGCGGCAGTCTCCTGCCCAGCGGGCCGCGCTCATCGAGTTCGTCAGCCGGGAGTACACCGCTGGCCGATCCCTCCGAGAGCTTGGACAGCTGACCGGGCGGACACAAAGCGCCATCCGTCGCGCCCTGGACCAAGGCGGGGTTTCTCGCCGACCCCCGGGTGCCCCGAAGACCGCAGCGGCGCCCCCGTCCCAATGAGCCGCCCCTCCGCGCTGCGCCCCGGTCCTGGCGGCTCATGTGTCGTCTAGTGTGCCGAGGTACACGGGCGGGAGGGGGTTGGCACTCGTGAGGCTGCAGCTGCCCTCGCCCGACGATCGCCGGCTGCTCATCATGGTCCCCAGATCGGCGAGCGTCCGCCGTCCTGCTGCCTGCAGGTCGAGGTCCTTCGCTGGGTGTGGCTTCGTCGCCCAGATCGTCAACCGGCCTGGACCATCAAAGCGTGATCTGACGCGGACGGGGTCCTTCGAGCCGACACCGGCACTGAACGCCTTGCCGAAGATCAAGTCAGCACGTCCACCCGCCGCATCGTTGGTGTAGCGCTCGGTCCGGTCCGGCTTGCCGAAATCCTTGGCTCGACGTGCCTCGTCAATCCAGTCCGCCTGGAACGAGTCCTCGACGTACGTGCACGTGTATCGCACGGCTAAGAAGCCGTCGCGGACCGCGATGTCCAGATCCGGCTCATCCGACGGGGGGACTGCTGAAGGTCTGGTTGACACTTCGGGTGTGGTGTTTCAGGCCGCGTGAGCGGCTCGGTTGATGGTCTCAAACTCGACGGGGGTGAGCTTGCCGAGGGCGCGTTGCCGACGCCGGCGGTGGTAGGTCCGTTCAATCCAGGTGACGATCGCCAGGCGCAGCTGGTCACGGGTCTCCCAGCGGCGGGAGTTCAGGACGTTCTTCTGCAGCAGGGAGAAGAACGACTCCATCGCCGCGTTGTCCGCCGAGGAAGCCAGCGGCCCATCGACCCGCACAGGCCGTGCCGGTGCAGGGCGGCGACGTAGGGCCGCGAGCGGAACTGACTGCCCCGATCCGCATGGACCACGCACCCGGCCACCTGCTCGCGGCCGCGGCGGGCGATGGCCATCTCCAAGGCGTCGAGGGCGAGGTGGCTGGTCATCCTCGAGTCGATCGAGTAGCCGACGATCCGGCGGGACCAGACGTCCTTGACCGCGCACAGGTACAGCTTCCCCTCGCCGGTTGGGTGCTCGGTGATGTCGGTCAGCCACACCATGTTCGGGCCGGGTGCGGTAAGTCCCGCTCGACCAAGTCGTCGTGCACCGGCGGGCCCGGCTTCTTGGACCGGCCCCGCTTGCGGGCGTGGGCGGAGACGATCCCGGCCTGCGAGCACACTTTCCACACCCGCCGCTCGGAGACCTCGTGCCCGGCCTCGGCCAGCTCGTCGGCGATGAACCGGTACCCGAACCCCGGGTCATCGCGGTGCACCTCGAACGCGGCGTTCGTCGCGTACGCGTCGACCAGGTCCCGCTCACTGACCGGGGCCGTCCGCCAGGAGTAGAACGGCTGCCGGGAGAAGCCCAGCAGCCCGCAGGTCACCGCGACAGGGATCCCGTCTGCGGCAAGGTCCAGGACCAGCGGGTAGGTCATTTTGGGGACTGGCCCAGCCTCAGGTTCGCCTGCGAGAGATATGCCGCGGCCCGGCGCAGCACCTCGTTCTCCTGCTCCAGCGCGCGGTTGCGCCGCCGAAGCTCCTTCAGTTCCTCCGACTCGGCCCTCGTGGTCCCGGGACGGATCCCGTCCTCCACATCAGCGCTCTTGAGCCAGTTCCTCAGGCACGACTCCGAGATTCCGAAGTCCCTGGCCAGCTGCGCGATCGGAGTCTCACCCTTGCGGGCGAGCGCGACCACATCGTCACGGAACTCCTTCGGATGGGGTGCAGGCATGTCGACATCCTTCCAGCGGGACCTCCCGGCCCCACAGAACTGGTGTCAACCGAACCTTCAACACTCCCATGCGGCAGGCGCTCGAGCTCACCGGGCTCGTTACCGCGACGCGGCTGAGTTCCGCCCGATTCACGAACGGGCAAGTCAGGGGTAGCACCCGAACCAGACAGGCCACACTGCGGGTTTCTGCAAGCCTCCGACGCTACGCAGAGCGACAAGCGACCGGTCTGTGGGCCTGTCGCGCGACTCCGTGATAGGACTCCGGTGAGCGGTTTGATCACCGCGGCCGAACAAACGGCGGGACGGTGGCTGCCGTTCGGCAGGACACCTCATGTCCCACCTGTGCCTTTCTCCGACCGCCCAGTCTGAAATCGCCCGCCAGCTCGGTGCTCTGGCGGCTGCCGTCACTACGGAACCTGGCCCGGTAGCACCCGACGACGTCGTCGGACTCGCGCAGGTCAGAGTTCGGGTCGCTACCCCCGTGGGTTTGACTCTCAGGCGCCCCGACTGGGCGCCGACTTCGCTTGCGCTGGACCCGTCTCTCGGTCGGTCGACCTCCTCCAGTACCAGATCGGAGACGGCCCCTGCCTCGACGCGGCTACCGGCCCCTCCGTCACCTTGTCGGCCTACGTGGCCGAGGACTCCCGGTGGACGACGTTCGGCCTGCGCTGTGCGGCGGAGACCGGTGTGCACTCGCTCCTGGCGTTGCGCCTGCCCGTCGGCGGCGTCGCCCACGCCGCGCTCAACCTCTATGCCCCTGACCTGGACGCGTTCACGCCCGCGGACGTGGTGCACGGGTCGGCCCTGGCCGCACTCGTCATCGAGTCGCACGTGCGTCGGGCCGACAACACCAACCTGCGCGCGGCGCTCGAGAGCAGCCGGACCATCGGGATGACGGTCGGCATCCTCATGACCACTTACCGCGCCGAACGGGAGACCGCCTTCGCGCTCCTGCAGTCCGCGAGCATGACGCTCAACACCAAGCTGCGCGACGTGGCCGGCGAGGTCGCGGACACCGGAGCGCTGCCCGTCCCTCGGCCGTCGCGCCGGCCCTGACACCGCCGCCGACGGGGCGGCGGCGCGCAGCCGGGCGTGGAGCCCGCCCCGCGCAGGAGCGGCGAGTCCTCCAAGGGGTCGGTCCACCCGGGTGGGGGTGGAGGGTCCCGCAGCAGCGGGCCCCCGTCGCGGTCCACGTCCGCGTCGTCCACCCGGGGCGGGTCGCCCGACTCCTGCGTGCCGTCGTCCTCACCGGTGCCCATCGTGCGCCTCCCGACGACCGGGGCTCACCGGCCGGAAGGGGTCCTACCCCGCCCTCGGCGGACCAACCCCGCCGGCGGTGCCGCCCTCGGGGGGCGTCATGAGGTGCTCACGGCCGCGGTCGACGACGACCACGCGGTCGCGTAGGCCGGCGGCCGTCGCGGCCGCGAGGAAGTCGTCGAGGGACGAGGTGAAGACGTCGTAGTCCTCGTGGTGCACGGGGACGACCTGTCGCGGGTCGACCATCCGCATCGCCTCGACACCCTGGTCGGCGTCCATCGTCACGAGCACCCCGAGGACGCGCGTGCCGCCGAGATGGAAGAGTGCGACGTCGATGTGAGGGTGCCGCAGCGGGACCTCGCGCAGGTCGTCGATCGCGAGGGTGTCACCGGTGACGTAGAGGCGGCGCCGACGACCGTCCGCCTCCCACTCGAGGACGCTGCCCATGACGTCGGGCAGGACGAGCCCGGCGCGGGGCGGGCCGTGCCGCCCCGGGGTCGAGGTGATCCGCACGCGGCTGTCGCCACGCGTGACGACGACCGCGTCCCAGGTGTCGAGCCCGAGCGCCGCGTGGAAGCCGAGCTCGTGCAGCGCCGAGGCCGACTCCGGGGTGGTGACGACCGGCAGGTCGTGGTCGAGCCGGGCCTGGGCCACCTGGTCGAAGTGGTCGCCGTGGAGGTGCGAGAGGAGGACCAGGTCGATCGGCGGCAGGTCGTCGATGTCCATCGCGGGGTCCCGGAGCCGTCGGGTGCTCAGCCCGTGACCCAGGTCGACCGACTCGTGCCGGTGCACGAAGGTCGGGTCGGTGAGGACGGTCAGGCCCCCCACGTGGAGAAGCGTCGTGGCGTTGCCGACGACGGCCAGCCCGTCGGGCCGCCCCTCCTCCCCGGGGTCCGTTCCCGGGAGGGGCAGCTCGATGACCCTGTTCATGCGCGGGCACGTTCCCTGTCGGCCGGCGCACGGCGCGTCGTGGCAATGCCGAGGGCGACGAGCACGACCCCGAGGGCGAGGTGCAGCCAGTCGTCGGCGGTGTCGAGGGGCACGAAGTTCGCCTGCGAGGTCTCGTCCACCACGAGGCCGTAGAGCCAGAGGACGAGGTAGACGACGCCGCCGACGACGAGGTATGTGCGCGCGGCGCCCGCCGTCCGGGACATGAGCAGACCGGCGACGCCGAACAGCAGGTGGACAACGTTGTGCAGGACCGAGACCTGGAAGATCCCGAGGAGCATCGCGTGCGACTGGTGGCCCGCGAACTCCAGCTGGTCGTAGTCGGTCGTGATGCCCGGCACGAAGCCGAGGATGCCGACGACGAGGAAGACGACGCCGAAGACCTGCGCGGCGCGGCGGGCGGGGTGCACGCCGGGTCGGTGGGCGTCGGCGCGCTCGGACGTGTGGGGTGATGTGGACATGGGTCCCTCCTTCGAGTAGGTGCTGGCTGGTCTCTACCCCTGCGTCTCAACCTCATTCGTCGACGACCGGGCCGCTCCGCGGGGCGGGGAGCCGCGTCGAACGGTGGACTCGGTGGTGCGTACGACGGTGAGGACGGGGTATCAGCCCGGGAGCACGCCGGTGTGCACGACCTCCTCTGCGATGTCGCGCAGCTTGCGGTTGGTCGACGTGCTGCGCCGGCGCAGCATCTCGAAGGCCCGCTCGCTTGGGACCCGGTGGCGCGCCATGAGCACCCCGACGGCCATCCCGATGCTGCGGTTGGTGCGCAGCGCGACCTCGAGGTTCTCGGCCCGGGTCTTGGCCTCGTCGACGAGCCTGTTGCGCCGCCGGGCGAGTTCGTGGTGCGTGCGCAGCCGTGCGAGGAGCTCGACGGGGTCGAAGGGCTTCGCGACGTGGTCGTCGGCGCCGGCGGCCAGGCCCTCCGCCGCCTCCCGTGCCCCGGAGCGCGCCGTGAGCAGGACGATCGGCACCGTGCTCCAGCGGCGTTCGGCCCGGAGCACGCGCACGAGGTCGAGCCCGCTCGGGCCGGGGAGCATGACGTCGCAGAGCAGGAGGTCCGGGACGACCTGGACGGCGAGCGCGGCCGGGACGTCGGGGACGGCGACCACCCGCCAGCCGTCCCCCTCGAGCATCCGCCGGAGGTAGCCGCTCACGTCGTCGTGGTCCTCGACGAGGACGAGGAGCGGACGGTCGTCGGGCATTCCCTCGTCGACGGCGACCGGCTCGCGACGACCGGCGGTCACCGCCCCGTCGAGCAGCCCGGCGACGAGAGAGGAGTCGCTGACGACGGGTGCGGGCGTGCCGCCACTGCAAGGGTCGCCGACCGGCACCCGGACGCGGGCGAGCGTGCCTCCTCCCGCGCCCGGCTCCAGCGTCAGTGAGCCGCCGTGCGCCCGGACGAGGTCTCGCGCGTGGGCCAGCCCGATGCCCGTCCCCGTGTGGCCGCGGACCGGACGACCGGGGCCGCGGCGGAACCGCTCGAGCACGGCGTCGACCTCCTCGGGCGCGATGCCCCGGCCGGTGTCGGCGACCTCGAGGACGACGTCGTCGCCCTCCCGGCGCAGGGCCACGCGGATGCTGCCGTCCGCGGTGAAGCGGTAGGCGTTGGACAGCAGGTTGGCGACGACGGTGCTCCAGGAGTCGGGGTGGGCGAGGGCCACGACGTCCTCCACGTCGGTGTCGAGCACGAGGCCCGCCGCCTCGACGGCGCTGCGGAACATGGCCACCACGTCCCGGGTCAGCACCCCCAGGTCGACCGCCGCACGCTCGACCTCGAGCCGACCCGCCTCGGCCCGGGAGACGTCGAGCAAGGCCCCGACGAGGCGGTCGAGGCGCACGGCGGCCCGCTCCACGGCGTCGAGGTGCTGCTCCGCCTCGTCCGCCGCCAGGTCGAGGCCGCGCAGCTCGCGCGCGGCCGTGAGCACGACGGTGAGCGTGGTGCGGAACTCGTGGCTGACGTTGGCGACGACGGCGCTCTTCGCGGCGTCGAGCTCGGCGTAGGCCGCCACCCGGGCCCGCTCGGCCGCCGCCCCGCGGACGTCGCCGAGGAGGGTGGAGATCTGATGCGCGAGGAGGGTCACGAAGCGCTCGTACTCCTCGTCGACGGAGCGGTACGGCGTGAGGCCGAGGGTCAGCACACCCTCGAGGGGACCCTCCGCCGTTCCGAGCGGGACGTGCACCAGACCGGTCGGGCGGTGGCCGGCCAGCGGAGGGGGCTCGACGACGAGGTCCCCCGGGCCGATCCCGACGTGCTGCGCCGAGCGCGTCCGCCCCGCCACGGCGAGCGCGTGCGCCCCGGCCTCCTCGACGCGGGCGGGGACGACCTCGCCCCCGTCCACGACACCGGTGCTCGCCGCCCGGACGAGGGCGCCGTCGCCGTCGGGCAGGTGCAGGGCCGCGAAGGGTACGGCCCGACGGTCGGCGGCGAGGAGCTCGACGACCCGCGTGGCCGCCTCCTGCGCCGAGCCGACCGCGAGGCTCGGCAGGGCCGCCAGCTCGCAGACGACGGCCGAGCGGTAGCCCTCGACGACGACGGGCGTCACCTCGGTCGTCGCGACGAAGACCCCCAGGACCTCCCCGTCGGCCGCCCGCACCGGGCTGAAGGAGTAGCGCCAGTAGGTCTCCTCGACGAAGGCGTGGCGCTGGAGGAGCAGCAGGAGCGCCTCCTCGTGGTCCGGTACGCCCTTCTCGACGACCCGCCGCACGCGGGGTCCGAGCTCCGGCCAGGCCTCGGGCCAGCACTGCGCGGCCGGCTGGCCCATCGAGCGGGGGTGCTTGACGCCGCAGACCGGACGGTAGGCGTCGTTGTAGACCTGGACGAGGTCCTCGCCCCACCACAGGAGCATCGGGATGCTCGCGGGGAGGACCGTGCGGATCGCCGCGGCGAGCTCCGGTCGCCACGTCGTGGGATCGCCGAGCGAGGTCGCCGACCAGTCGGTCGAGCGGGCGAGGGCGGAGGTCTCGTCGCCGCCGGGGAACAGGGAGTCGAGCAAGGCCCGGGGGCTCTCGCGCGGGTCGCGCGCGCGGGCCTGGGGGGACGGGTCGGTCATCTGGGTCCTGGCGTGTCGCACGGAGCGCCGGTCAGCCGTGGGTTGGACCTCCGGCACTCCGTCGCTCACCCTAGACGAGCCCGCGCACCCGTCGCCACGGCGACGCATGGCCCCGGGGCGCAGGGGTATCCGCGCCGCATGAGCGACACGACACCCGACCCGACCGTCACCGTTCCCGGAGCCCCGTCCTCGGAGCCGCCCACGCTGGAGGAGCCCACCGACCCCCGTCCCCCGCCGCCCCCGAAGCCGGAGCAGGGGACCCCCGACCCCCGCACCCCGACGGGGGTGTCCCTCGAGGCGGACCCCACGGACTTCGCCCAGCAGGGCGAGTACCTGACCACGTCGACCGGCACCCGGCTGCGCGATACCGACCACTCGCTCAAGGCCGGCGAGCGGGGGCCGACGTTGCTGCAGGACCACCACTTCCGCGAGAAGATGACGCACTTCGACCACGAGCGCATCCCCGAGCGGGTGGTGCACGCCCGGGGCACGGGCGCGCACGGCGTCTTCCTCGGCTACGGCACCGCGGGCGACCTCTCCCGCGCGGCGTTCCTCGGCAAGGACGTCCTCACCCCCGTCTTCGTCCGGTTCTCGACCGTCCTCGGCTCCCGCGGCTCGGCGGACACCGTCCGTGACACGCGGGGGTTCGCGACGAAGTTCTACACCTCGGAGGGGGTCTTCGACCTCGTCGGCAACAACATCCCGGTCTTCTTCATCCAGGACGGCATCAAGTTCCCGGACATCATCCACGCGGGCAAGCCGCACCCCGACCGCGAGATCCCGCAGGCCCAGTCGGCGCACGACACCTTCTGGGACTTCGTGTCGCTGCACACCGAGGCGCAGCACCACACGATGTGGAACATGTCCGACCGCGGTATCCCCCGGTCCTACCGGACGATGGAGGGCTTCGGCGTCCACACCTTCCGGCTCGTCGCCGCGGACGGCTCGAGCTCGCTCGCGAAGTTCCACTGGAAGCCGCGGCTCGGGGTGCACTCCCTCGTCTGGGAGGAGGCGCAGATGCTCGCCGGGTTCGACCCCGACTTCCACCGGCGAGACCTCTACGACGCCATCGAGGCCGGGGCGTTCCCTCAGTGGGAGCTCGGCGTCCAGGTCTTCCCCGACACCCCGGACCAGACCTTCGAGGGGATCGACCTGCTCGACCCCACCAAGCTGGTCCCCGAGGAGCTCGCCCCGGTGCAGCCGATCGGTGAGCTGACGCTCAACGCGACGCCGACGAACTTCTTCGCCGAGACCGAGCAGGTTGCCTTCCACCTCGGGCACCTCGTGCCGGGCATCGACGTCACCGACGACCCGCTGCTCCAGGCGCGGCTGTTCTCCTACGTCGACACCCAGCTGACGCGCCTCGGCGGCCCGAACTTCAACCAGCTGCCGGTCAACCGGACGCACGCCCCGGTCAACGACATGCTGCGCGACGGCCTGCACCAGAGCGCGGTCCACGGCGGGGTGGCGCCCTACAAGCCCAACAGCCTCGACGGCGGCTGCCCGTTCACGGTCGGCGCCGGCGAGCCGGCCCTGGAGGACTTCCCGGCGGCCGTCGCGGCCGAGGCGACCAAGGTCCGTCGCAACCCGGCGTCCTTCGGGGACCACTTCAGCCAGACCCGGCAGTTCTGGGTCAGCATGAGCCCGGTCGAGCAGGACCACATCGTCGCCGCGTACGCCTTCGAGCTCGGCAAGTGCTGGGACTCCACGATCCGGACCCGGCAGCTGCTCGCGCTCGCACAGGTGGACGACGGGCTGGCCGCGCGGGTCGCCACCCGGCTCGGGATGCCGGCGCCGGCGAGCGTCGACGTCCCCGAGGTGGAGCCGAGCCCGGCGCTCTCGCAGATCGGCCGCGAGTGGCCGGTCGAGGGGCGCCAGGTGGGGGTCGTCGTGTCGGCCGACACCGACCCCGCGGACGTGGAGGCGTTGACCACGGCGCTGCGCGAGGCGCTCGTCACGGTCCTCCTCGTCGCGCCGGTGGGCGGCCCGGTCTGGCCGGACCGGCCGGAGCAGGCATATCGCACGCTGCACACCGCCCGCTCGGTCGAGCTCGACGCCGTCGTCCTCGCCGACGCCCCGCCGCCGCTCGGTGACGAGCCGGTCGTCGACGCGACCGTGCCCGACGTCGACCCGCGGGTCACCACCCTCGTCAGCGAGGCGCTGCGGCACGCGAAGCCGGTGGCCGTCCTCGAGCCCTCGATCGCGGAGCGGCTCGGCGTCGACACCTCGGCGCCGGGGGTGCTGACCGGCGACCTCGACGGCCTCGCGGGCGACCTCGTCCGGGCGCTGTCGACGCACCGGGTCTGGGAGCGCCAGGGCCGCACGAGCTGACAGGGCGCGGGGGGCCGGGCGCCGCCCGGCCCTCCGGCGCACTCCCCGCCCCCGGTGCGTGTACACCGCAGTAAGTGTCGCCTCGGCGACACCTACTGCGGTGTAGCAGGCACCTGGGGATGGTCTGCTGGTCCCCGGGACGGCGACGGGCCCACGGCCGCCGAAGCGGTCATGGGCCCCTGCCGGCGGTGGCTCAGCCGCCCGAGGAGGTCTGCTCCTTCGCCTCCTGTGTCACGTCCTGCGCCGCGGACGAGCCCTCGTCCTTGACGCGAGAGACGCTGTCGGACGCGGTGTCCCGCACCGACTGCACGGCCTCTTGGGTGCTCTCCTGCAGGCCGCCGGCGGTCTCCCCGGCGACCGACTTCACCTCGTCCACGAGGGGCTGCGCCCTCTCGGCCGCGCTCGCCGCGAGGCGGCGCTCGGCCGCGCTCGGCGGCAGGAGAGAGCCGACGAGCCAGCCGGCGGCCAACGCGACCGCCCCGGCCGCGAGCGGGTTGCCGCGGGCGGTCTCGCGCACCTGACCGGGCACCTCGCGGACCGCGTCGGTCGCTCCGTGCGCGGTGTCGCCGCCGGCGCCCGCGACGTCGTGGGCCGTGCCCATGACGCGGTCGCGGAGCCCGGCGGCGCGGGAGCCCGCCCGCTGGGTCGTCCGGCGCGCGACGCTCGACGGGCGGACGCTGTCGGCGAGGACGTCGACGTCCTCCGTCAGCCGCCCGCGCGTGCGGTCGATCTCGCGGCGGATCTCGTCGGGGTCCTGCTGGGTCGGGGTCATGACTGTCCTCTCAGGGCGTCGGGGATCTCGGTGGTGGTGTCGACGGTGCGCGGGGCGACGGGGGTGGCCCGGCGCAGGCGGTTGCGGCCGAGGACGGCCGTGACGGCGGCGACGAGCGCCCAGACGAGGGCGACGACGAGCGCCGACCAGTCCCGGCCCATCCACTGGCCGAGCCCCCACCAGGCCGCGACGGACAGGAAGACGAGCACGAGGTGCCCGGCCACCGCGGTGACGGCGAGCATCGAGGCCCCCGCCTTGGCGTGGTCGGCGCTCTGGCGCAGCTCGGCCTTGGCGAGGTCGACCTCCTGCCGCACGAGCGTCGAGAGGTCGGAGGTGACCTCGCCGAGGATCTCGCCGACGGACCGCAGCGACGGCTCGGGCAGGTCGGGCCGGGTGCTCCGCTCGGTCATCGTCCGCTCCGGCCGAGGTCGCCCGGCCCCTCGAGGAGGCCGTCGTCGCCGATCGGCGTCGGGCGTCCGTCGGGGTCGATGGGCTGCGTCTGGCGGTGGACGCCCCGCAGCTCGTCGTCAGGGAGCGTGGCGCCTCCGGCCGCCGCCGTCTGCGGGCTCGCGCCCGGGGTCGTCGGCGTCGTCCCGGTCGTGGCCTCGCGTGGCGAGGTGGCGTTCGGCACGGCCGCGTCGCCCCCGGCGTCACCCGTGCCGTCGGACGACCCTGCGCGCGCACCGGACCCGCTGCCCGTCGCGCTCGAGCCGCCGGCTCCGTCCGTCGTGGCGGAGTTGCCGCCGGAGGTGTTCGAGGAACCGCTCGGCTCACCGGCGGCCATGCCGCGGCTCATCCGCCCGGCGAGCACGCCGAGCCCGGCGGCGACCGCGAGGAAGGTCCCCGGGCGGCGCTGCGCGAAACGGCGGGTCTCGTCGAGCAGTGCTCCGGGGTCGCGGTCCTCGAGCCAGCCGGCCGCGGTCCCGGCCCGCCGGGCGACGTCGTCGACGAGGTCACGGGCCGGGCCTCCGTCCTCGGCGTTGCGGGCCATGGCCCCGAGCTGGTCGGCGAGCGCTCGCAGCCCGTCGGCCGCGCGCTGCTGCTGGGTCCCGGCCTGGTCGGTGAGGTCGGAGCGGGCCTGGTCCCACAGCTGTCGGGCCTGGTCCTTGGTCTCGTGGGCGACGTTGCGCGCCTCGTCGGCCGCGGTGCTCGCGACGTCGGCGGTCGCCTGCTTCGCGTGCTCTCCCGTGGCCTGGACGCCCTCGGCGTCCGTCCGGTTCGTCTGGGTGGTCATCTGCGCCCGTCCTCTCCCGCCGTCGACCCTCGACGGCATGGGCGGGGCGTACCCGGTGGTGGGAGCCGGAAACGTTCTGCCGGAACGGATGCGCACTCCACGTCTGACGATGTGCGCAGCCGGGAGGTCATCCGTCCTCGGCCGTCACCGTGCGTGGACGCAGCAGGGCGAGGGCGGCGAGGATCATCCCGAGCAGGAGGTGCAGCACGCCGCCGACGTCGTCGACCGGCACGACGTTGGCGGCGGAGGACGGCTCGACGACGAGGCCGTGCACCCACAGTCCGAGGAACACCGCACCGGCCGTCAGCAGGAACGCCCGGGCCGCACGCGCCGACCGGGCGGCCCACCCCCCCCGGCCAGCCCGAGCCCCAGGTGCACGAAGTTGTGCGCCACCGAGACCTGGAGGATCCCGAGGAGGTGTGCCCCGGACCCCTGGCCGGTGGGGGCGAGCTCGCCGAGCCCGGAGGTGATTCCCGGCAGGAACCCGGCGACGCCGAGCGCAGCGAGCGCGAGGCCGACGAGGCCGGCGGCCCGCCGACGCGCGAGACCGACGGCGTCGACGGGGGCGGGCCGGTGTGGCGGGTGGTGCGTCGGCACGGCCGGTCCCGTCAGAAGACGGGTTTGCCGCCCGTCACGCCGAGCACCGTCCCGGAGACGTAGCTCGCCTCGTCGGAGGCGAGGAAGACGAAGGCCGCGGCCACCTCGACCGGCTGGCCGACCCGTCCGAGCGGTGTCTGCGCGCCGAAGCCCTCGACGGCGTCGGCCGGCATCGTCGCGGGGATGAGCGGGGTCCAGATCGGTCCGGGGGCGACCGCGTTGACGCGGATCCCCCGCGGGCCGAGCTCCTGGGCGAGGTTGACGACGAGGTTGGTGAGGGCGGCCTTCGTCGCCGCGTAGTCGAGGAGGTTCTCGCCCGGCTGGTAGGCCTGGACGGAGGTCGTGACGACGACCGAGCCCTGCGACTCCTCGAGGTCGCGCGCCAGCTCGCGCACCAGCCAGAAGGTTGCGAAGACGTTCGTGGCGAAGGTCCGCTCGACCTGCTCGGGCGGGAAGTCCTCGAGACCGTCGTGCGTCATCTGGAAGGCCGCGTTGCTCACGAGCACGTCGAGGCCACCGAGCTCGGCGCGCACCCGGTCGACGACCTCGACGACCGCGCCGTGGGTGCGCAGGTCGGCCTCGACCGCGACCGCCCGGCCGCCGGCGGCCTCGACCGCGGCGACCGTCTCGCGTGCGTCCTCGGCCTCCTCCGGCAGGTGCGTGACGACGAGGGTCGCGCCCTCGTGCGCGAAGGTGACGGCGACGGCCCGACCGATGCCGGAGTCGCCGCCGGTCACGAGGACGCGCTTGCCGACGAGGCGGTCACGCCCCACCCACGACGTCTCGCCGTGGTCCGGTCGGGGGTCGAGGGCGGCGGTCGTGCCCGGCCACTCCTGCTCCTGGGCGGGGATCTGGGTCATCGGGGTGCTCCTGGGTCGCGGGGCACCGCCCGGACCGACGGCGCCGTCCTGCCACTACCCGTCGGGTGTCGCGTCACGCCCCGACCGGACGCGTCCGCCCCGCCGGGGGCGGTCCGGTCGGGATGGCCTCAGACGAGGATCTCCAGCGGCTCACGCGTCACGAGCTGTTCCCAGGGTCGGGCCCCGGCCGAGGCGGCGACCACCTCCCGCAGACGGACGCGGATCGAGGACGGCAGCGACGCCGGTCGAGGAAGCAGAGTTGTCTCACACCGGCACTCGCGCATCGAGTCGGCCCAGTAGAGCGAGGGCGTGGCGCGGGGGACCAGGGGCACCTCGGCGCGGAGCATCCCCACGAGGCGACCACACCGGCGGCACGAGGCGGCCCCCACGTCACTGAGCCGAGCGGCGGCGCTCATCCCTGCCTCGCCGTAGTGGCGATGCCGTCGAGGACGAAGCGCTGCGTGAACGCGAAGACGACGATCATCGGGACCGTCGCGACGAGGGTTGCGGCCATGGCGATCTCCCAGTGGTACTCGCCCGAGAGGGCGACGGTGTCGACGATCTGCTTCAGTCCCCGGGGCATCGTGAAGTACTCCGGGGTCTGGAGGTAGATCAGGGGTTTCATGAGGTCCGACCAGCTGGCCTGGAGCTCGAAGACGAACACGATGACGAGCGCCGGCCGGGCGAGCGGCAGCGCGATGCGGCGGAACATCGTCAGGTGGCTGGCGCCGTCGACGCGGGCGGCCTCGAACAGCTCCCGCGGGATGCCGAGGAAGAACTGCCGCAGCAGGAAGATGTAGAACGCCGACCCGAAGAGGTTCTGGGCCCACAGCGGTACCTGCGTGTTGACGAGACCGGCCTGATTCCAGATGAGGTAGGTCGGGATCATCGTCACGGCACCGGGCAGCATCATCGTCGCGAGGACTAGGCCGAACAGCGGCCCGCGCCAACGGAACCGGAAGTAGGCGAACCCGAAGGCGACGAACGCGCTCGACATCGTGACCGCCGTCGCGGCCATCAGCCCGACCGTCGCCCAGTTGAAAACCGAGCGCAGCACCGGGCCGGCCTGCCAGACCTCGACGAAGTTCGACCACTGCACCGTCTCCGGCAGCAGCGAGTTGTCGAACACCTGCGACTTGGGCTTGAGCGAGGCCGAGACCAGCCACGCGAGCGGGTAGACGAACAGGGCCGTCGCGCCGAGCAGCACGAGGAGGTAGAGGGCCTGACCGATCCGGCGGCGCCCCGACGTGGGGGTTCCGTTGCGGCGCAGCCGCACCGGCGCAGGGAGCGGACCGGCGGGGGCCGGCTCGGCGCCGGCGACGGGCAGGCGCGCGAGGTCGGGCCGGGCGTCCGAGGTGGGTGTGGTCACGAGCGGCTCCCCTCGTAGTGGACGAAGCGGTTGCCCACGCGCACTTGGACGACCGTGACGACAAGGATGATGACGAACAGCAGCCACGCGAGCGCCGACGCGTACCCCATCCGGAAGTACTGGAACGCGTTCTGGAACAGGTAGACCATGTAGACAAGCGAGGAGTCGGACGCGCTGGCCTTCTGCTGCGGGCCGTAGAACATCGTGTACGCCTGGTCGAACATCTGCAGCGCCGCGATGGTGTGCGTGACGACCCCGAAGAAGAGGGCCCCCGAGATCATCGGCACGGTCACGTGCCAGAAGCGCCGCACCGGGCCGGCACCGTCGAGCATCGCCGCCTCGTGGAGCGCGACCGGCACGTTCTTGAGCGCCGCGAGGTAGATGACGACACTGCCGCCGACCGCCCACAGGCTGACGACGGCGAGCGAAGGCTTCATCCACGTCGGGTCCGTCGTCCAGCTCGGGCCCTGCACCCCGAACCAGCCGAGGACCTCGTTGACCAGGCCGCGCTGACCGTTGAGGAGGAGCAGGAACATCGCCCCAGCGGCCACGGCCGGCGTCATGACCGGCAGGTAGAACGCGGTGCGGAAGAAGCCCGCCGCGCGCCCAACCCGGTGAAGCAGCAGCGCGAGCCCGAGCGCCACGACCGTCGCGGCCGGGACATAGAGCAGCGCGTAGACGACCGTGTTGATCAGGGCGGTCCGCACCCGCGGGTCCTCGCTCAGCTCGCGGTAGTTCGCCAGCCCCACCCCGTGGGCGGTGTCGACGATCGAGTAGTCGGTGAACGAGAGCACGAGGCTGGCGACCATCGGCCCGGCGGTGAAGAGCAGGAACCCGACGACCCACGGCGAGATGAACCCGAAGGCCGCCCGGGTCTCCTGCCGCTGCAGCCGCCCGCTCACCGCCCGGCCTTCTCGTACGCGGACTCGGCCTCCTCCTGCGCCTGCTGGAGGGCCTGCGCGGCCGGTGTGCCCTCGAGGGCGCGAGAGACCGCGCTCTGCCAGGCGGCGTCGATCTCGGCGCCGGCGGGCGAGGGGTTGACCGCGGTGGCCTTGTCGAGGACCGAGTAGTAGTTGTCGATGGCGTGCGCGAAGCCCGCGTCGGGCGCCGGCGTCAGGTACTGCTCCCGGATCTGTTCGTCGGCCTCGGTGTTGGCCGTGAACAGTCCCGTGAAGAACGACTTGTCCTTCTCCACGGTCTGCATTCGGGCATCGGCGGCCTTCATCCAGGTGTCCGTCGAGGTCATCGTCTTGGCCCACTGACACGCCGCGACCGGGTTCTTCGCGCCCTTCGGGATCACCCACGCCGAACCGCCCAGCATGCTCACCGGCTTCCCTTGGCGGTCCGTGATGATCTCCGACTCCAACTCGAGGCCCTTCGGGATGGAGTCGCGCAGCACGTTGACGTACCAGTTCTCCATCGGAAAGGCGGTGATCGTGCCCAGCGTCAGCGGGTTGTCGGCACCGAAGATGTCGAAGCTGTCGCGGAAGGACTTGAACTTCGTCCAACCGCCCTGGGCCTGGACGAGCCCGACGGTGTACTCGAGCGCCTCGACGGCCTTGGGGTCGTCGAGGCGCGGGGCGCCGTCCTCGCCGACGATGTCGACCCCGTTGATCTTCGCCCACAGCGGGAAGGAGTCGGGCAGCTTGGGATCGAACCCGATGCGCTGGATCTTCGACCCGTCGGCGCGGTAGAGCTTCGTCGCGGTCGCGGCGAGGGCATCCCAGTCGCGGGTCAGGATCTGCGACGGGTCGACGCCCTCGGCCTTCAACGTCTTTGCGTCGACGAGGTCGGTCTGGACGATGGAGAACTCGGGGATGCCGTAGGGGTGCCCGTCGTAGGTGACCGAGCGCATGGCGGCCGACCGGTACTGCAAGGCGTCGATGCTCTGGCCGGCGATGCAGTCGTCCAGCGGCTGGATCGCCCCCTTGGCGGCGTAGGAGCCGATGAGCGTGCGGTCCATCGAGACGGCGTCGGGCGGGTTGCCGCTCGCGAGCGCGGTGAGGAACTGCTGGGCGTCGAAGCCGCCGGGGTTGACGGTGACGTCGACGTCGGGGTTCGCCGTCTTGAAGCCTAGACGCGGGACTGGCCCACCTCGTCCTCGCCGCCAAAGCCCATCGTCGTCATCGAGCCGGTGGCGCGTCCCGCCCAGGAGGACTGCGCGTCGTCCTTGGAGGACACCACCTCGTCCCGCCCCCGGTTGCCACCCACGCCGGCGCACCCGGCCAGAGCCACCAAGGGGACCACCACGAGCCACCGTCGCCACGTCGTCGCCATCACTCGACCTCCTCGTCTCCGGACCGGCTCCGTGCCGGTGGGCGGCGATCAGGTACCCGGGGCGACAAAGGAGAAACGCTTCTCCCCCGAGAACGGTCTCTCCGCAAGGTCTCCTTCCGGGGCGCAACCACTCCGTGCGCCCGGCAGGGGATTCTCTCCGCAGGCATGGATCCCGGGGCAGCACACCTTCACCGGCGGCTCTCAGGCGGACGTCTCGACCGCCCCCTCCGGCCGCCACCCGCGACCCACCCTCAGGCGGCGACCACGTCGAGGCTTTCCCGCAGCTGACGTAGGATCCGCGACAGGATCCGCGAGACCTGCATCTGGCTGACCCCGAGCATCGACCCGATCTCCGACTGCGTCAGCTCCTCCACGAACCGCAGCCGAACCACCCGGCGGTCGCGCTCTCCCAGGGCGTCCAGGGCCAGCCGCAGGTCGGTGTGCAGCTCGAAGCGGTGGTAGAAGTCCCCGACGTCGGCGAGGCGGTCGCCCTCGGTCCCGCCGGCCAGCACCGGCGCGTCCAGTGATGCCGGTCGGAACGCGGTGCTGCACAGGCGGGCCGACTCGATGTCGGCGCACTCGCACTCCAGCAGCGCCGCGATCTCCGCGGTGGTCGCCTCGCGCCCGAGCCGGTGTCGCAGGCTCTCCTCCGCCACCACCACCTCGGCCCGAAGCTCCTGCATGCGGCGCGGCGGTCGGACGACCCAGCCGCAGTCCCGAAAGTGGCGCTTGAGCTCGCCGGTGATGGTCGGCACCGCGAACGCGACGAACCCCGACCCCGAGTCCGGGTGGTAGCGGTTGGCGGCCGCGACGAGCGCCGTCCGGGCGACCTGCTCGAGGTCGTCACGGTCGACACCGCGGCCGGCGTACCGGTGGGCCAGACCGTCGGCCAGCGGCAGCATCTCCTCGACGACCTGGGCGCGCAGGCGTCGCTGCTCGTCGAGGTCGGTCGTGACGGCGACGCGGTCGAGGAGGCCTTCGACGACCTGGTCGCGCTCGCCAGGCAAGGTGGAACGTGGGGTCTTGGACATGACTGTCCTCCGTCAGGAAGAAGGAGGGCACACTGTCTGACCCGCCACGCGGCCGGATCTGGACCTAGGGTTATACCGTGCCACCCATAGCCTGCCGACGGGGGTTTGGTGGCACGGATTCTCGCGCGGCGATGACCGAGCGGCTCAGGACGGGAGCCGGGCGCGCTCGTTGACCGCCGCCCTGGCGTCCCGCAGCATGTGGCCGAACCCCACGCCGGGGAGCGCGTCCTCGTCGAGCACGGCGATGTCGTCACACCTGAGCAGGAGTTGCTCCGCGCGGTCGAGGTCCCCCGCCTCCTGCGCCGTCACGAACCGTGGGACGACCTCCCGCTCCGACCTCGTCTCGTGGTGCACCATCCCCGCCGCGAGGAGCCCGAGCTGCACCGCGAAGGACGGGCAGTCTGTGCCCAGGTCGTCGAGACGCTCTGCCCCCTCGACGATCTCGTGCTCCTCGACGGCGTCCCCGGCCCCGGCCACCCCGTCGGCCGCGAGGGCGACGCGCTCCGCGGCCAGGTGGACCGCGAGGTGGCGCAGCAGCCGGTGGAGCGCCGCGTCCCGGGCCCCCGGTGCCGCGCGCGCCACGTCAGCCACCATCTCGCGCAGCCGCCGGTGCTGGGTGGCGACCACGCCGGCGAGCGTCGTGTGCGACATGCCTCTTCCTTCCGGGGTGACGACCAGGGGGCAGCCCTGCCGCCCAACCCTGGTCGCGCGGACCACTACCCCGATGCTCCACCGGCATGCGCGCCACGGGGACTGCCGGGACCGGTGTGGCGACATCCGAACCGGGTAGCCCACGGGCATGGACACCACCTCACGGTCGGGACTGACGAGCACCGAAGGAGGCGCCGGGGTCGCCCTCGTGGCCGGCGCCTCGCGCGGCCTCGGGCTCGAAATCTCACGGGTGCTGCTGGAGCGGGGATGGGTCGTGCACGCCACCGGCCGCGACCCGGCCGCGCTGCAGCGTGCGCTCGACCTGCTCGAAGCCCCGCCCGGACGCCACCACGTGCACGTCGCCGACTCGCGCGACCCTGCCGCCGTCGACGAGGTGGTCACCGCAGTCCTCGAGCAGCACGGCCGGGTCGACGCCGCCGTCCACGTCGCCGGCGTCATGGGCGTGGGCGCGGTCGAGTCGGTGACGCTCGGTCACGTCCACGTGGCCGTCGACACGATGCTCTGGGGTCCGGTGCACCTCGCCCTTGCCGTCCTGCCCTCGATGCGCAGCCGCCGCGCTGGTCGTATCGGGATCGTGTCGTCGGTCGGCGGCCTCGTCGCGGTCCCCCGCCTCATCCCGTACTCGGTCGCCAAATTCGGGGCCGTCGGCCTCGCCGAAGGCCTCGCGGCCGAGCTTTCTGGCACCGGGGTCACCGTGACCTCGGTGACCCCGTGGCTCATGCGCACCGGCGGCCACGTGCACGCCCGCTTCACGGGTGACGCCGCCGCCGACGACGCGTGGTTCGCCCCGGGCGCGACGTGGCCCGGGGTCAGCCTCCCGGTCGAGCGGGCCGCCCGGCGCATCATCGACGGCGTCCTCGCGGGGCGGCCGGTCGTCAGCGTCTCGCCGTGGGTGGCCCTCGCCCGCCGGGTCCACGGCCTCGCCCCGGCGACCACGGTCCGGGCCCTCGGCCTGGCCGCCCGGCTCCTGCCCGGCGACGCGCCGGTCCGCGACTGGCGCCGCACGGACGCACCGTCCGCCGAAGGTCACGCGGTCGCCGCCCGCTCCCGGTGGCTGCGCGTGCTCGCCGCCCCCGGCCGCCGCTCGGCCCACCGGCAGAACCAGACCGGCTCGCGTGGCGGCGCCACGGACCGGTAGCGCCGCCGACCTGGCCAATCGTTCGCGCACCCACGTCGGTCTCCTCATGCTGCGGCTCGGTTACGGCTTCTCGCCGGAACTGCGGCGCCACCTCGGGGGTGGCCCAGCCTCGACCCTCCCCGCAGTCCCCTGCGGTTGGGGCGCTCGAGCGCTACTGCACGTTCCTCAACCGCCGGCAACTGGACGGACGCCTGATCCGCCCAAGCACAGGCGACACGAGCCGAGCCCGGCTCGTGACGGCTTTCAGCAAATCGCGCGTTCCAGTGCTCCCCTCCCCTCACTTTGCCGACAAGTTCGAGTCCTGCCGGGGGCGCGCTGCAAAGTGGTATCTGACCTGCAAAGACACCGAATCGTGGAACCGTACGTGCCCTACCCGTGCCCTAGCAGACCGTCTCAGAACCGAATCATCGCTCATGCCGTAAACATGCTCGTGATCAGACGGGTTCTGCATCCGCTGACGGGAGCAGACACGCTCAGGCACCGCGCTGATCGGCCTGTCGGACAGACCCATCGACGAGTGCACCGCGCTGGCCGTCTCCACAGCGCAATGGGGTCACCCGATGTGCGGGCCCACCTCGGTCCGGGGGTTCGTCACGGGCGAGCCCCGCGGGGTGGTCTCACCGCGCTGGGCTGGGCCTCGGTGGGCGTCCTCGAGCTGACCGCGCTACCGAGCATCGGGAAGGACCGCCGCACGTCCTGGGCGCGGGACGCGGACGTCCTGCTCGTCGACGGCAGCGACGCGACGTACCGGGCCCACTGGATGCGCACGTCCGGGCTTCCCGAGCTGCTGCCCTCGCTGACGGACACGGTCTGGGTCGGTGTGAGCGCCAACAGAATGGTGCTGACCCCGCGCATCGGCTCCGAGTTCGTGGCGAGGCCGGACGCCCCCGACGACCGGACGCTCGGCCTCGTCGACTTCTTCCTCTTCCCGCACCTCGACGTCTTCTCGACGAACACGATGGCCGACGCCGAGCACTGGGCCACCGCGATCGGCGGGCCGGCCTACGTCATCGACGACCAGACGGCCGTCACCGTCGACGGGCACGCCGTCGAGGTCATGTCCAAGGGTCGCTGGCGGAGGTTGCCGCACTGAGCCACCGGCGGTCGTTTCCGCGTCGACCGCACCGGGTACGACCGCGCCGTGCCTCCGAGCGAGCCGTCCCGACCGCACGACGCACCCCTGCGCCGATGAGCCCGGTCGCCCTGGCCGGGCTGGTGCTCGCGGGCGTGGTCGTCCTGACGCCACTGTCGCGGCGGCTCGGCCTGCCGCAGCCGGTGGTGCTCACGGTGCTCGGCCTCGCCCTCGGCCTGGTCCCCGGCACCGGGCCGGTCCCCGTCGACCCCGAGCTCATCCTCCCCGTCGTCCTGCCCCCGCTGCTGTTCGCGGCCACGCAGCGGGCGACGGTCTCCCAGTTCCGCTCGGGCGCCCGGGTGATCGCCGCCCTCGCGGTGGGGCTGACGCTCGTCAGCGCGGCCGCGGTCGCCGTCGTGGTCCACGCGATGGGGCTGGGCTGGGCGGAGTCGGCGGTCCTCGGCGCCGTCGTCTCGCCGCCCGACCCCGTCGCCGCGACGTCGGTCGCGCGGCGGCTGCACCTGCCGGGCCGCGTGCTGACGCTCATCGAGGGCGAGGGACTGTTCAACGACGCGACCGCCCTCGTGCTCTACGCCACGGCGGTCACGGCCCTGGTGACGGGTGAGGTCTCGGCGCCGGGCGTCGCCGGACGCCTGGTGCGGGAGGTCGTGCTCGGGGTCCTGCTCGGCCTTGCCGCCGGCTGGCTGGCCCGCGTGCTGCTCGCCCGGATCGACGACAGCGTCAGCGAGACCACCCTGACGCTCGCGGCTCCCTTCGCGGTCTACCTGGCCGCCGACCGGCTCGAGGGGTCGGGGGTGCTCGCCGTCATCACCCTCGGCCTCTACCTGCGAAGCCGGGGGCACGCGGCGGTCAGCTCCTCCGGCTACCTGCTCGGCCGGTCCGTCTGGCGCTACCTCGACTTCCTCGTGACGAGCGTGGTCTTCGTCCTGCTCGGCGTCGAGCTGTCGTCGGTCCTCCTGCGTGCCGCGCCCGCGACCCCCTTCGTCCTCATGACCGCCGTCGTGACCGGCGTCCTCGTGGTCGTGCGCGTCGTGTTCCTGCTCGTCGCGCTGCCGGCGACCCACCGCCTGACCCGCGCCCGGCTCCCCTACGACCGCCACGAGGGCCTGGCCGCCGGGTGGGCGGGGATGCGCGGCGTCGTCACCGTGGCCGTCGCGCTGTCGGTGCCGCGGACGGGTGACGACGGCGCACGCGCGACGATCGTGCTCGTCGCGCTCGCGACGGTGCTCGTCACCCTCGTCGTGCAGGGGCTGACCCTCCCGTGGGTCGTCCGCCGGCTCGGGGTGGCCGAGGAGCGGGACGAGCGCGCCGAGGCCGCCGCGCTGCGCCGCCGGGCGGCGGAGGCCGCCCTGGACGCGGTGCGACGCACGGCGACCGAGCACGGCGTCCCCGATGCCGTGCACCGCGCGGCGGCCCGCCGCTACGAGGCGGAGCTCGAGGCCCAGGAGGCCCTCGCCGAGGCCCGGGCGGACGACACGCGGGGCGACGACCACGCCCGGGCCGTCGCCCACCTGGCCCGCGTCGCCAACGACGTCGAGCGCGACGTGGTCCTCGCGGCGCGGCAGTCCGGCGAGGTCTCGACGGAGGTGGCCGAGGAGGTGCTGCGGGCCGTCGAGGCCCGGTCGGCCCGCATCACGGGCTGACCCGGTCCGCACCGCCGGGCCGCCGACCGCGCGGACGTGTCGCCGCCGGGGTCGTGGGTAGCAGGCCCACCGGCCCGTGACCCGATCCCCGGAGGCGACCCGTGACGACCACCCGACCGACGAACCCCGCCGACACCCGCGAGGCCGCCTCGCTGCAGGCGCCCGGGCTGATGCTGGGCGTCGGCCTCGGGGGCTTCGTCGACGGCATCCTGCTGCACCAGCTCCTCCAGTGGCACCACATGCTGAGCAGCACCGGCCGCGACCACCTCGGGCTGCGCGCCTACCCGGTGAAGAGCGTGCCCGGCCTGGAGATGAACACGGTCTGGGACGGGGTGTTCCACACCGTCACCTGGCTGTTCGTGCTCGGCGGCCTGGCCCTGCTCCCCGCGCGGGTCACTGCGGCCCGCGGACGGGTCTGGGGCTCGCGGGTGCTGTGGGGCTGGGTGCTGGCCGGCTGGGGCGTCTTCAACCTGGTCGAGGGCGTCCTCGACCACCACGTGCTCGCCATCCACCACGTCCGCAGCGGGCCGCACCAGCTCTGGTGGGACCTCGGCTTCCTCGCGCTCGGCGCGGTCCTGCTCGTCGTGGGGACGACGCTGGCGCGCGGGGGCCGCTACGAGTCGCGCGAGGTCGAGCCGGACGCGGCCCCGTGACGCCCGAGCACGCCGGCACGGGCGCCGGCCCCCTCGTCGTCGCGGCGCTCGCCGTCGTCGCCGCGGCAGCCTACGTCCTCCTGGTGCTCGCCGCGCGGCGCTCCGGGCGCGGCTGGGACCCGCGGCGGACGGCGTCCTTCCTCACCGGCTGCGCCCTCGTCGTGGTGGCGGGACCGGCCGGGACCGCACTCGGCGGGTTCCCCGGCCACATGGTCGTCCACCTCCTCGTCGGGATGGTCGCCCCGGTGCCCCTCGTGCTCGGGGCGCCGCTCACCCTCGCGGTGCGGGCCCTGCCCGTCGGACGCGCCCGCACCCTGACCCGCCTGCTGCGCAGCCGACCGGTCGCGGTGCTCACGGTGCCGTGGGTCGCCCTGCTCCTGGACGCCGGAGGGCTCTGGGTCCTCTACTGCACACCGCTGTTCACCGCGATGATGCGCGACCCGGCCGTCGGTGTCCTCGTGCACGTCCACGTCCTCCTCACCGCCTGCCTGTTCGCGTGGACCGTGGCCGGCCCCGACCCGGTGCCGCACCGGCCCTCGGTGCCGCGGCGCCTCGTCGTGCTCGGCGTGGCCGTCGCGGCCCATGCGGCGCTCTCCCAGCTCCTCTACGCCGGGGTGCTCGTCGAGGTGCCCGGCCCGGCGCCCGGACGGATGGCGGGGGCACAGCTCATGTACTGGTTCGGCGACCTCGCGGAGGTGGCGCTGGCTCTGGCCGTGCTCGGCCGCTGGCGTCCGGCGGCGCGGCCGGCGCCCGCCCCGGCCTGAGCCGCCGGGTGTCGTCGGGCAGGCGCACCGTCACCGCGGCGGCGTCGAGGTGAGCGAGCAGCGGCAGGACAACGCGCCGGCTGCTGCCGAGGGCGGCACGGGCCTGGGCGACCGTGAACGGCTGGGACAGCGCGGCCAGCCGTCGCACCGCCTCCTCGGTCGCGCCCGGCAGCAGGACGACCCCGCGGCCGGCCCGCTCGAGGTGGCCGGAGCGCACGAGGGCGTCGAGCCGGGGCCCGACGAGGCCGAGCTCGCGCAGCCGCTCGGCGGTGGGCGCCGCGAACGGCGCGTCGGCGAGGTCGGCCGCGAGGGCGTCGAGCGCCGTGGCGTCCTCGGCTGCGGGAGAGCCGTGCTCGTCCAGGACCACCCGCCCGTGGCGCAGGCACAGCGGGGGCGCCAGCAGGGCCTCCACGACGCCGGGGTCGTCGAGGCCGGCGGCACGGGCCGCGGCCGCGGGGGCCAGCCCGTCGGGACCACCCGCGCGCACCGCGTCGACGAGGTGGGTCCGCAGCGCCTGCGCCCGTTGCGGCGCCACGACCACGTCGCCCGCGACGACGCTGCCGGACGGCGGCTCCCCGTGGGCCCCGAGCCGCCGCAGGAGGTCACGGGTCACGGCGCCGCGCCGGGTCACCTCGTCGGCGGTCGTGCCGACCGCCCCGGCGAGCGCGCGCGCCCGGGCCGCGGCCGCGCCCCGGCCGTCCAGGGCCGGCGGCGCGGGGTCGAGCACCTCGACACCCCAGATCCGTCGGCTGCCGGGGTCGCGCAGGACCGCCCGGTCGCCGACCCGCAGCGGCAGCGGGCGGGCGGGCCGCAACCGCACCACGTCACCGGCGAGCGGCCGCACCCGCACCTCGACGTGGTCGCTCCCGACGTGGAGGACCGGCTGCCGCGGCGGGCGGTCCTCCGGACGCAGCCGGACGTCGACCTCGGCCGGGGTGAGCATCGAGCCGGGGCTGACGAGCTGGGCCCCGCGCCGCACCCCCTCGGGCGCCCTTCCTCCGAGGTCGAGGGCGACGCGGGCGGGCGCCGAGACCTCGTCCCGCGGCCGACCGAGCGCCTCGACCCCCCGCACGCGCACGGGGCGGCCCTCGACCTCGAGGAGGTCACCGGGTCGCACGGTCCCCGCGGTGAGCGTGCCCGTGACGACGAGCCCCGTGCCCCGCACCCCGAAGCGCCGGTCGACCCACAGGCGGACGTCGGCGTGGGGGTCCGGGAGCGGCGTGCGGGCCAGCACAGCGGCCAGGGTGCGGCGCACCGTGTCCAGTCCCTGCCCGGTCCGCCCGCTGACGACGACGTCGGGGACCTCCCGCAGGGAGGTGCGCCCCAGCTCCCTCCGCGCCCGGGAGAGCGCCGGCGCCGGGTCCGCGAGGTCGGCCCGGGTCACGACGAGCAGGCCGTGCCGCACGTCGAGGGCGTCGAGCGCGGCGAGGTGCTCCGCGGCCTGCGGCATCCACGGGTCGTCGGCGGCGACGACGAGCATCGCCACCCTGAGGGCCCCCAGGCCGGCGAGCGTCGTCCCGAGGAAGCGCTCGTGGCCCGGCACGTCGACGAACGCGACCTCCCCGACGCCCGGCAGGTCGGTCCAGCAGTACCCCAGCTCGATCGACAGCCCGCGCCGTGCCTCCTCCGCCAGCCGGTCGGGGTCTTGGCCGGTCAGCGCACGCACGAGGGTCGACTTGCCGTGGTCCACGTGGCCGGCGGTGGCGACGACGTGCACTCAGCCGGCTCCCTCGGTGTCCGCCCGGACGCGGCGCACCGCCTCGACGAGGACGGTGTCGTCCTCGTCGGCCACGGTGAGGAGGTCCAGGAGCAGCCGCCCCTCGTGCACCCGCCCGACCACGGGAGGGTCGCCTGCGCGCAACGGGGCGGCGAGCCTCGACGGGAGCGACACCGCGGCGCTGGGCAGGGGGACGCCCGGGGCGCCACCACCGCCCACGCGTCCGTCGGTGTCCTGGACGGCCACGTCCCCACCGATCAGGGTGGCGAGGGCGGCCGCCCTGTCCCGCAGGCTCTCCCGCGTGCGGCCGAGGGCCTCGACGACCGGCGGCACGGGGCCGGTCAGGGTGGCCTCGAGGGCGGCGAGGGTCAGCTTGCCCACCCGCACGGCGCGGGCCATCGGGTGGCGCCGGACCTGCTGCACGAGGTCGGCCCGGCCCAGGATGAGGCCGCACTGCGGGCCGCCGAGCAGCTTGTCCCCGGACGCCGTGACGAGGGCGGCGCCCGCCCGCAGGGCGCTCGCCGCGTCCGGCTCGTCGGGCAGCCGGGGGTGGGGGCGCAGCAGCCCCGACCCGAGGTCGGCGACCACGGGGACGGGGAGGGAGGCGAGCTCGTCGACGCCGACGGAGGAGGTGAACCCCTCGACCCGGAAGTTGCTCGGGTGGACCTTGAGCACGAACGCGGTGCGCTCCCCCACGGCGCGCGCGTAGTCCTCGAGGCGGACGCGGTTCGTCGTGCCGACCTCGCGCAGCCGCACCCCGAGCGACTCGACGAGCTCCGGGATGCGGAAGCCGTCCCCGATCTCGACGAGCTCCCCGCGGGCGACCACCACCTCGCGGTCGGCGGCCAGCGCCCGCGACACCAGGGCCACCGCGGCCGCCCCGTTGGTCACCAGGTGCACGTCGCCCGCGTCCGGGACCGCGGCCCGCAGGGCGTCGAGCGCCCCCGTGCCGCGGGGTCCGCGCCGCCCGGTGGCGAGGTCGAGCTCGACGTCGGTGGCACCGGCTGCGACGACGACGGCCTCCACCGCCGCCCGGGAGAGCGGCGCCCGGCCGAGGTTGGTGTGGACGACGACGCCGGTCGCGTTGACCACGGCGCGCAGCGAGGTGCTCGAGCGCGGCAGCCGGGCCACGACCTCGCCGACGACGGCTCCGGGCGCCACCCGGCCCTGGCGGCACTCCTGCAGCACCTCCGTGACGACGCCCTTGACCGCGGCCCGACCGAGACGACCCACCGCGTCCGCGACGACGGGCTCGGCGAGGACGGCGTCGGTCCGCGGCACGTCACGGCGGCGGTCGTCCACGGGGCTCCTCACGACGGGAAGACTGGCGGAGGCGGACGGGAATCGAACCCGCCTGACCGGGTGACCCGGTCACGTCGGTGTTGAAGACCGCGCCCGTCACCAGACGAGGAACGCCTCCGCGACCGACCCTAGACCGCGGCGCGCCGGCCCGCCGCGACAGGGGCGCACCGGTTTCCCCGTCGGGGACCCGGGAGGGCTACGGTGCTGGGAGAGCCCCGCCCCGACGTCGAGAGGACCCACCGTGCCGACACCGCTCGAGTGGCCGTTGCTCCGTCAGCTGCGGGGTCGGGACCGGCTCGGGCGGGGCGTCGCGGTCGAGTCCGCGCAGACCCGGTCGCTCACCCCGCGCACCCGCACCGCCGACCGCGTCGTCGACTCGGTCTGCCCCTTCTGCGCCGTCGGCTGCGGGCAGAAGGTGTACGTGCAGGACGAGAAGGTCACCCAGATCGAGGGCGACCCCGCCAGCCCGATCTCGCGGGGCCGGCTGTGCCCCAAGGGAAGTGCGAGCACGCAGCTCGTCACGTCCGACCACCGCGTCACGAAGGTCCGCTACCGCCGCCCGCACGGGACGGAGTGGGAGGACCTCGACCTCGACACCGCGATGGACATGATCGCCGACCGCGTCGTCGCCACCCGGCGGAGGTACTGGGAGTGGGAGGACGAGCACGGACGGCGCACCCGCCGGACCCTCGGCATCGCGAGCCTCGGAGGAGCGACCCTCGACAACGAGGAGAACTACCTCATGAAGAAGCTCTACACCGCGATGGGCGCGGTGCAGATCGAGAACCAGGCGCGTATTTGACACTCCTCCACCGTCCCCGGTCTGGGGACGAGCTTCGGCCGGGGAGGGGCCACCACCTTCCAGCAGGACCTGTCCAACAGTGACTGCATCGTCATCCAGGGCTCGAACATGGCCGAGTGCCATCCCGTCGGGTTCCAGTGGGTGATGGAGGCCAAGCGCAGGGGCGCGACGATCATCCACGTCGACCCGCGGTTCACCCGCACCTCGGCGGTGGCCGACCTCCACGTGCCGCTGCGTGCGGGCACCGACATCGCCTTCCTCGGCGGGCTCGTCCACCACGTGCTCGAGAACGACCTCGACTTCCGCGAGTACGTCGTCCACTACACGAACGCGGCGGCCATCGTCTCCGAGGACTTCCGCGACACCGAGGACCTCGACGGCCTCTTCTCCGGCTACGACCCCGACGCGCAGCAGTACGACCCCACGAGCTGGCAGTACGAGAACGCCCCGCAGTCACCGGCCGCCGGCATGCGCGACCCCGGCCAGTCCGCCGGGCCGGCGTCCTCGGAGGAACCCGAGGAGCACGAGGCCGCCCGCTCGGAGGAGACCGGCTCCGGGGGGCCGACCGTCCAGGCGAAGCCGCAGCGCGACGAGACCCTCCAGCACCCGCGCTGCGTGTTCCAGATCCTCAAGCGGCACTTCGCCCGCTACACACCGCAGCTCGTCGCTGAGGTGTGCGGGGTCCCCGAGGAGGACTTCCTGCGCGTCGCGAAGGCCCTCACCGAGAACTCGGGGCGCGAGCGCACCAGTGCGTTCTGCTACGCCGTGGGCTGGACCCACCACTCGACCGGGGTGCAGACCATCCGGACGGCCTCGATCCTGCAGACCCTGCTCGGCAACATCGGCCGGCCGGGCGGCGGCATCCTCGCCCTGCGCGGGCACGCGAGCATCCAGGGGTCCACCGACATCCCGACCCTGTTCAACATCCTCCCCGGGTACATCCCGATGCCGCACGCGGCGCAGCACCGCTCGCTCGAGGAGTTCGTCGCCGAGGACGCCGGCTCGACCGGCTTCTGGGGCAACATGGACGCCTACACCGTGAGCCTGCTCAAGGCCTGGTGGGGCGAGTCCGCCACCGCGGACAACGAGTTCCGCTTCGACTACCTGCCGCGGCTGACCGGCCACCACGGCACCTACGACACGGTCGTCAACCAGATCGAGGGACGCAGCCCCGGGTACTTCGTCGTCGGGGAGAACCCGGCGGTCGGCTCGGCCAACGGCAAGATGCAGCGGCTCGGGCTGGCCAACCTCGAGTGGCTCGTCGTGCGTGACCTGACGATGGTCGAGACCGCCACCTTCTGGAACGACGGCCCGGAGATCGAGTCCGGCGAGCTGACCACCGAGGGCATCGCGACCGAGGTGTTCTTCCTCCCGGCGGCCTCGCACGTCGAGAAGAAGGGCAGCTTCACGAACACCCAGCGGATGCTCCAGTGGCGCCACCAGGCGGTGCAGCCGCCCGGGGATGCCCGCAGCGACCTCCAATTCTACTACGAGCTGGGTCAGCGCATCCGAGCGAGGCTGGCCGGGTCGACCGACGAGATGGACCGGCCGCTGCTCGACCTCACGTGGGACTACCCCACCGAGGGCCCGCTCGGGGAGCCGGACGCCGAGGCGGTGCTGCGCGAGATCAACGGCTGGGACGGCTCCGGCGACGCGCTCTCGTCTTACACCCAGCTCGCCAAGGACGGCTCGACCGCGTGCGGCTGCTGGATCTACTGCGGCGTGTACGCCGACGAGACCAACCAGGCCGCCCGCCGCAAGCCCCACTGGGAGCAGTCACTCGTCGCCCCCGAGTGGGGCTGGGCCTGGCCGGCCAACCGGCGCATCCTGTACAACCGCGCCTCGGCCGACCCCGACGGCAAGCCGTGGAGCGAGCGCAAGAAGTACGTCTGGTGGGACGCAGAGCAGGGGAAGTGGACCGGCGACGACGTGCCCGACTTCGTCGCCGACCGGGCCCCGGACCACGTCCCCGAGGAGGGGGCCCAGGGTCCGGACGCCCTCGGCGGGCGCGACCCCTTCATCATGCAGACCGACGGCAAGGCCTGGCTGTACGTGCCGACCGGCCTGGCCGACGGCCCGCTGCCGACCTTCTACGAGCCGGTCGAGTCGCCCGTGCGCAACGCCGCCCACCGGCCCCAGCGCAACCCGGCGCTCGAGGACGTCGCGGAGCCGGCCAACCCGCTCAACCCGCCCGAGAGCCGGGTCTTCCCCTACGTCTTCACAAGCTACCGCCTGACCGAGCACCACACGGCGGGTGGGATGTCGCGGACGCTGCCCTACCTCAGCGAGCTCCAGCCGGAGATGTTCTGCGAGGTTTCGCCGCGGTTGGCGCGCGAGCGCGGTCTCGATCACGGCGGCTGGGCGACCATCGTCACCTCCCGCTCGGCCATCGAGGCGCGCGTCATGGTGACGGCGCGGATGCGCTCCCTGCGGCTCGGCGAGCGGTGGGTCGAGCACGTGGGGCTCCCCTACCACTGGGGCGCCAACGGCCTGGTGACCGGGGACTCGGTCAACGACCTCGTCGGCATCGCGCTCGACCCCAACGTGCACATCCAGGACAAGGTCGGCACGTGCGACATTCGACCCGGGCGGCGGCCGCGCGGCCCGGCGCTGGTCGACTTCGTCGACGACTACCGGCGCCGCTCGGGCGCCCACCCGGCCGAGGAGGACGACTCATGAGCAACTCGCTGTCCGGACCACTCCATGACGTTGCCGGCGACGCCGGCCACGAGGCCCATCCGCCCCGGATGGGATTCTTCACCGACACCTCGGTGTGCATCGGCTGCAAGGCCTGCGAGGTGGCGTGCAAGGAGTGGAACCTCGTCCCGGAGGACGGGCTATCCCTCACCGGGATGTCCTACGACAACACCGGCGCCCTCGGGGCGAGCACCTGGCGGCACGTGGCGTTCGTCGAGCAGCCGACCGGTCGCGCCTCCCGCAGCACCGACCTCGGGATGCCGGGGATGGGCCCGCCACCCGACGCCACTCCCCCGGCCGGCCCCGGCCAGGAGACCGAGTCGGGCGAGGGCGGTGTCCGCTGGCTGATGTCTTCGGACGTGTGCAAGCACTGCACCCACGCCGCCTGCCTCGACGTCTGCCCCACCGGCTCGCTGTTCCGCACCGAGTTCGGCACGGTCGTCGTCCAGGAGGACATCTGCAACGGGTGCGGCTACTGCGTACCCGCCTGCCCCTACGGCGTCATCGACATCCGCCCCGGCGACGGCCGCGCCTTCAAGTGCACGCTCTGCTACGACCGCATCGGCGAGGGGATGACTCCCGCCTGCGCCCAGGCCTGCCCGACCGAGTCGATCCAGTACGGGGAGCTCGACGAGCTGCGCGAGCGGGCCGGCCGCCGCCTCGGCCAGCTGCAGGAGCAGGGCGCCGATGGGGCGCGCCTGTACGGCGCGGACCCCGACGACGGTGTCGGCGGCGACGGGGCGTTCTTCCTCCTCCTCGACGAGCCCGAGGTCTACGGGCTGCCGCCCGACCCGGTCGTCACGACCCGCGACCTCGGCTCGATGTGGCGCCACGTGGGTGCCGCCGCCGGCGCGCTCGTGGGCCTCGGGGTCGCGTCCTTCCTGGGGAGGCGCCGGTGAGGGAGCAGCGGATGGTCCCCGAGGCGAGCCCGGACTCGTACTACGGGCGGCCGATCATCAAGGAGCCGACGTGGAAGACGCCGGACGTGCCGCTCTACCTCTTCCTCGGCGGGCTGGCCGGTGCGTCCGCCGTCCTCGCCGAGGGTGCTGCGGTGACGGACCGGCCGGACCTCGAGCGGGTCGCGCGGGTCGCGGCGGGTGCGGGCGCCGCCCTCGGCACCGTGGCGCTCGTCCACGACCTGCATCGACCGGAGCGCTTCCTCAACATGCTGCGGGTCCTCAAGCCCACCTCACCCCTGTCGGTCGGGTCGTGGATCCTCGCGCCCTTCAGTGGGCTCTCGGCCGCCGCCGCGGCCTCCTCGGTCACCGGCCGTCTGCCGCGGGTGGGCCGGCTCGCAGGGGTCGGTGCCACCGTGCTCGGCCCCCCGCTCGCGACGTACACGGCTGCGCTGCTGGCCAACACGGCGGTCCCGGCCTGGCACGAGGCGCACCGCGAGCTGCCCTTCGTCTTCGCCGGGTCCGGGGCGACGGCCGCGGGCGGGTTCGCGTGCCTGTTCACCCCGCTCGACCAGGCCGGCCCGGCCCGACGGATGCTGGCGGCCGGCGCCCTCGTCGAGCTGGCCGCCGCCGAGCGGCTCACCGGTCGGCTCGGGCTGGTCGGCGAGCCCTACGGCCAGGGTCGTCCCGGACGGCTGATGAGGACGGCCCGCGTGCTGACCGCGGTCGGTGGCACCGCCGCCCTCGTCGCCGGACGACGCTCGCGCACGGTGTCGGTGCTCGCCGGTGCGGCGTGCGTCGCCGCCTCGGTGCTCACCCGCTTCGGCATCTTCGAGGCCGGGATGGCCTCGGCCCGCGACCCGAAGTACACGGTCGAGCCACAGCGCGAGCGGCTGCGGGCCCGTGCCGCCGAGCGGGCCGGGACACTGGGTCGATGACGGCGGACACCACGACCCAGCGGCTCACCCAGTACGCGTCGGGGGGCGGCTGCGCCTGCAAGGTGCCCCCGGGCGAGCTCGAGCGGGTGCTGGCCGGTCTCACCCCGGCCGGTGGTCCGGACCTGCTCGTCGGCGTCGAGAGCGGTGACGACGCCGCCGTGGTCCGCATCGAGGGCGGTCGCGCGGTCGTGCTGACCACTGACTTCTTCACGCCCGTCGTCGACGACCCCTACGACTGGGGCCGCATCGCCGCGGCCAACGCCCTGTCGGACGTGTACGCCATGGGTGGCGAGCCGCTCGTGGCGGTCAACCTCCTCGCGTGGCCCCGCGACCGAGTGCCGTTCGTCCTCGCCGCCGAGGTCCTGCGCGGCGGCGGGGATGTCGCCCGGGCGGCTGGCTGCCACCTCGCCGGGGGCCACAGCATCGACGACCCGGAACCCAAGTACGGGCTGGCCGTCACCGGGCTCGCCGACCCGGACAGGTTGCTGCGCAACGACTCCGGCGTCGCAGGGGTCCCGCTCACCCTCACCAAGCCGCTGGGTCTCGGCGTCCTCAACAACCGGCACAAGGCGACCGGCGAGGTGTTCCCCGAGGCGGTCGAGGTGATGACGACCCTCAACCGCGACGCCTCCCGCGCCGCGCTCGCGGCCGGCGCCGTCTGCGCCACCGACGTCACCGGCTTCGGCCTGCTGGGGCACCTGTTCAAACTCTGCCGCGCCAGCGGCGTGTCGGCCGTCGTCGACGCCGCCGCCGTCCCCTACGTCACGGGGGCACGCGAGGCGCTGGCCGACGGCTACGTCCCCGGCGGCAGCCGGCGCAACCTCGACTGGGTGCGGCCGCACCTGGAGTCCGGGGTCGGTGAGGACGAGCTGCTGCTCCTCGCCGACGCCCAGACCAGCGGTGGTTTGCTCGTCGCCGGCGAGGTCCCCGGCCACCCGGTCGTCGGGCAGCTCGTGCCGCGAGGTGGGCCGCCCGTCACCGTCCGCTGACGGGCGGCTCGTGCTCCTCCACCTCGGCGGGGCCGAGCGCGGAGACTCGGGAGCTGCGCTTGCGGTGGGAGACGTCGGGTCCCCCGGAGGCGTGGGGGTGGTGCAGGTCGAACGCGGGGCGCTCGGAGCGGATCCGCGGGATGCGGTCGAAGTTATGCCGCGGTGGGGGGCACGAGGTCGCCCACTCGAGCGAGGCGCCGTAGCCCCACGGGTCGTCGCCGCCGACGAGCGGCGCGGACCGCCAGGTCCTCCACACGTTGTAGAGGAACGGCAGCGTCGAGGCGCCGAGGAGGAACGCGCCCGCGCTCGAGATGCCGTTGAGCGTCGCGAACCCGTCCTCCGGCATGTAATCGGCGTACCGACGGGGCATGCCCTGCGCGCCGAGAACGTGCTGGACGAAGAACGTGAGGTGGAAGCCGGGGAACAGCATCCAGAAGTGGATCTTCCCGAGCCGCTCGTCGAGCATCCGCCCGGTGAACTTCGGCCACCAGAAGTAGAAGCCGGCGAACATCGCGAACACAACGGTGCCGAAGACGACGTAGTGGAAGTGCGCCACGACGAAGTAGCTGTCGGAGAGCTGGAAGTCCAGGGCCGGGCTGGCGAGGATGACGCCGGTCAGGCCGCCGAAGAGGAAGGTGACGAGGAACCCCAGGGTCCAGAGCATCGGCGTCGAGAAGTCGAGCTTGCCGCCCCACATCGTGCCGATCCAGTTGAAGAACTTCACGCCGGTCGGGACGGCGATGAGCATGGACATGATGGCGAAGAACGGCAGCAGGACCTGGCCGGTCACGTACATGTGGTGCGCCCAGACCGTCATCGACAGGGCCGCGATGGCGATCGTCGCGTAGACCAGGGTCTTGTACCCGAACACCGGCTTGCGGGAGAAGACCGGGAGGATCTCCGTGATGATGCCGAAGAACGGCAGGGCGATGATGTACACCTCCGGGTGCCCGAAGAACCAGAAGGCGTGCTGCCACATCAGCGCGCCCCCGCTCTCCGGCGCGTAGACCTGCGCACCGAGCTGCCGGTCGGCGCCGAGCGCCAGGAGCGCCGCCGCGAGGACCGGGAACACGAGGAGCACGAGCATCGAGGTGATGAGGACGTTCCACGTGAAGATCGGCATCCGGAACATCGTCATGCCGGGGGCGCGCATCGTGACGATGGTCGTGATGAAGTTGACCGCCCCGAGGATCGTCCCGAACCCGCTGAGGGCCAGCCCGAGCACCCACAGGTTGCCGCCGATGCCCGGCGTGTAGTCGGCGGTCGAGAGCGGAGTGTACGCGAACCAGCCGAAGGCCGCGGGTCCGTCGGGGGTGAGGAACCCGGCGCCGGCGATGAGGCTGCCGAAGAGGTAGAGCCAGTACGCGAACATGTTCAGGCGTGGGAACGAGACGTCCGGCGCGCCGATCTGCAGCGGCATCAGCGCGTTGGCAAACCCGGCGAACAGCGGCGTCGCGAAGAAGAGCATCATGATCGTGCCGTGCATCGTGAACAGCTGGTTGTACCGGTCCGGGGTGTCCACCAGCTGCAGACCGGGCGCGGCGAGCTCGCCGCGGATGAGCAGTGCCATGACGCCGGCGGCGAGGAACCACCCGAAGGACGTGACCAGGTAGAGGTTGCCGATGACCTTGTGGTCGGTCGAGGTCGCCCAGGCGGCGAGCGCGGCGAGGCGACCGGGTGGGCGCCCGCGTGGCGCCGTCGGTCGGGTCCTCGGACCGGCGTCCGTCAGCGTCATCGCCGACCTCCTCACGCTGCTGCACCGGCGATACCCGGACTCCCGCCGGGCATGCGTCCGGCGCCGACCGCGTCGGTCGAGGTCGCTCTGGTGGTGTGTGGACCGGTGACGAGCGGGTAGGTCAGGGCGTCGTCAGAGCCGTCGAGAACCCGTCCGGAGGCCGTCCCGGTGTCCATCCCTCCTGCGTCGACCACCGCGCGCCCGCTCCTGCCTCCACGGACCCGGGTCGCCGGCGTTCTCATCGTGGTGGCCATCGGTGTCGTCGGGCTGCTCTGGGCCAAGTGGCTGCCGTACGGCGCCAAGGTCGAGGACCTGCTCGGGACGCGCCGATGGGCCGGGTCGGACGTCCTGACCACCAGCGGCGCTCCGGGCAGCGGCCCCACCGTCACGGGGGCGCTGGACTTCACGCAGGCCTACGCACTGGCGGTGTGGAAGGCGGCCCTCGTTGCGGTGCTCCTGGCCGCCGCCCTCGAGGCGCTCATCCCGCGGGCCTGGCTGCTGCGCCCCCTCCAGCGGCGGACGGGCGCCGCCCAGGGCTTGTGGGGTGGCCTCGTCGGCCTGCCGAGCATGATGTGCACCTGCTGCACGGCCCCGGTCGTCGTGGGACTGCGGCGACGCGGGGCGCCGGTCGGGGCGAGCGTCGCCTACTGGCTCGCCAACCCGGTCCTCAACCCCGCCGTCCTCGTGTTCCTCGCCCTCACCCTACCGACCCGATTCGTCGTCGTCCGTGCGCTCGTCGGGATGGCCCTCGTCGTCGGCGCGGCGGTGGTCGCGGCGCGGATCGCGGACCGCCGCGGCCCGACCGCCCTCCCCGCCCCGACGGTGGCCGCCGACCCTGACCCGGTGGACGCCGGCGAGATGGCGCGTCGCTTCGCCCGAGCCCTCGCGCGCTACCTGCTCGTCATCGTCCCCGAGTACCTCCTCGTCGTCGTGCTCACCGGCGCCGTGACCGGCCTGCTGTCCGACTGGACCGTCCTCGGCGACCGGCCGGGTCTGGTCGCCCTCGTCGTCGTCGGCGCCCTGCTCGTCATCCCCACCGGTGGCGAGATCCCCGTCGTCGCCGGACTCCTCGCCGCCGGAGCCGGGCTCAGCACGGCCGGCGTCCTCCTCCTCACCCTCCCAGCCCTCAGCCTGCCCTCCCTCGTCATGGTGGCGCGCTCCCTCTCGCTCCGGGTGACGGCCGCGGTGGCGGGCCTCGTCGTCGTGGCCGGGGTCTGCGCCGGCGCCGTCCTGGCGCTCTCGTCGGGATGACCGCTGCGAGGTGTGCCGCTGGAGGACCGAAGTCGGCGCGGCCCCGTCACTCGCGCACTCCCCGCGCGGTCGCGACGTCGTCGACGACGTCGATGATCGTCAGGGTGTTGGCGATCAGGGCGCCGTACAGCGGCCAGCTCGGACCCGACAGACGCGCCGTGGCCAGGTCGTCGGCGAGGTCGCGGAGGTCGGTGCGCAGGTCCTCGACCGGGCGGTCCGGGACCGCGATGCGCCGACCCAGCCGCTCGAGCAGCGCGGCGAAGCGCGTCCGGAACCCGGTGTCCCAGTCGTCGGCCGATTCGGCTGACTCCCGGAGGTGTCGAGCGATGCCCCGGACCTGCGCCACGCCCTCCTCCAGACGTTCCAGCACCTCGGGGTAGGAGGTCGGATGGGTCCGGGGGTGTCGGTGCCTGCGCGGGTTCCAGAGGCGGGCCTCGTCGGCGAAGCGGACGAGGGACCAGGCGTGGTCGACGGCGGCATCCACCGCGCGCGTCTCCTCGATCCATTGGTCGGCGTCCTCGGTGGTCCAGTCGCCGTCGATCCGGGCGGCGATGTCCCGCAGCAGCCGGCCGAGACGCCGGTCGACGAGGTCGATGCGTTCGCGGGCGCTGCGGTCGTCGAGGGGCGGGACGACAAGGAGGTTGACGAGCAGTGCGACTGCGACGCCGATCACCGTGTCCGCCAACCGGTCCGGCAACACGTCCATGGCCCGCTCCTCGGAGCTCGTCTCCCCCGTGATGATGACGAAGAGCGCCGTGGTCGCGATCGTCACGCCCTCGTGCGGTACCCACCGCACCCGCCCCAGCGCCAGGCCGACGAAGATCGCCACCCCCAGCGACCAGGCCGAGGCGCCGAGGAACCTCACCGTGACGAAGGCCACGAGGAGCCCCACCCCGACGGTCAACACCGTCTCCAGGCCACGCCACAGGCTGCGGCGGACGGTGGCGTGCACGGTGAGCAGCGCGACCCACGGGGCGAGGAACGCGTCGGCGAGCCCGAGCACCGCGTCGGCGAGGAGCCAGGCCAGCACCGAGGCCACCGACGACTTGACGAGCTGGAGCGCCTCGGTCTGCGCCGCGGGCGAGCCGACCAGACGCCGCACGCCGACGAGGGCGGCCCGGACCGTCCGGGGCCCGTCGCCACGGCGGAGCGGATGTCGGTCGGTGCGGTCACCCGACATAATGCCGTGCCACCCCGGGGCGAGCGCGCCGCACCGATCCTGACATGCACCCGGTCACGCGGCCGGGTGCAGCAGCACCTTGGTCCAGCCGCCCAGCCGCTGGTCCAACTCGCTGTCGTCGGTCGCCGCCCCGGCCAGCGGGAGCTCGCGGGAGACGATGTCGCCCGGCGTGTCCGGCTCGGTGAGGACGAGGTCGCGCGGCTCGCAGTTGTCGCGCTCCACCGGTGCCTGCCCGGTCACCATCCGCTGGCCCTGCGTCAAGAACGTCCCGAAGTCCCAGGCGATCCTTCCTTCCTTGCCGAGCTCCGACGACCCGGATGAGGTGGTCGGCGACGAGCTCGGGGTGCTCCTCGCCCTCGGTTTCGTGGGCCTGCCAGCCGACCGCGTCCACTCCGCAGTCGACACCGACTCCGCAGGGCAGCTTCATGCTCTGCACTACCGGGTCACCGGCCGGGAGGTCGACCGGCGTCGCGTCGACGTGACGGGCCAGGTCCAGACGGTCGGGGTGCCGGTCGACGACGAACTCCGCTCGCCCGTGCAGGCGGGCGCTGTGCGCCGATATGAGACCCACCGGCCCTCCGCGAGATGGCGATGCGCTCGCCTGCGGCCAGCTCCGCGAGCCCGGTCCGGTGCCGCTCGGAAGCATGTCCGACGGCATCGTGATGTGTTCTCGGACTCGGTGCCCTGGGGCAGCTCCGACAGGCTGACGTCGGCGAACGGCACTCGGAGAAACCTCGCCTCCCCCTGGGCGTAGGGACTTATGGTCGCGTAGCCGTAGGCGTCGCCCTGCATCCCGTCGATCGGGTTCGTCAGCTCGCAGAACGAGGTCGAGCCCTCTACACAGCTGCAGCCGCTGCCGCACACGGTGATGAGGGGCACCGACACCCGGTCGCCTTCACGCACCCGGGTGACACCGGAACCGAGCGCCTCGACCACACTGATGGTCTCGTGCCCGAGCACCGTGCCGCTCTCCAGGCTCGTGCGCCCCTCGAACATGTGCAGGTTCGACCCGCAGATGTTCGTCGTCGTGATGCGCACGACCGCTTCGGTCGGCTCCACGACGCGGGCGTCCTCCGAGGCCACGTCCCGTTCGCCCTTGTGGGCCAGTGCCTTCACGGGGTCGCCTTCCGTCGGTGGTTCTCCGGTCGGGAGGCGTACACCGTCGATACCCAGGAGCCTCGCACCCACGAGTCCCGGTCGTGGCGGAGGAACCCCTGCCTTCGTCGGGCCGCGACCTCTCGACGACGGTGTGCCCGCCGCCCTGCCCACCGAGGCCCGACCTGCTGCCACCGGCGGGCACGCGTCACGCGATGACGGCGTCGATGGTCTTCTTGAGCGCGCTCGGCTGCTCCGGCCGCCGCGGTGCCCGCTTCCACGCCTCCGACAGCTCGGTTCCGATCTCGCGCAGCTGGGACCGTGACAGGCCGGCGCGCACCTTCGGGAACCACTCCCCCTCCTCCTCCTCGATGTGGTGGGTGACGATCTCGGTGAGCACCGTCGCCTTGGCGACGAAACGCTCGTCGCCACGGTCCATGGCGGCCAGCTCCACGACCAGGCCGTCGGCGACGTGGTGCTCCTCGTAGGACTCCAGCACGTCCTCCTCGAGCTCGGGCAGCAGGGCCCGGACGCGGGGGTACATGATCTCGTTCTCCACGTAGGTGTGTGCCGTGAGCCGCTCGATCACCTCCTCGACGAGGGCCTCTCGGCGGGCGGGCGTTGTCGAGGACGCCCGGAACTCGCGGAACAACTTCCTGATCTCCTTGTGATCCTGCTTCAACATCACGATCGCGTCCTGGGACACAAGGCCTCCTCGGTCAGCACGTCGAGCGACCACGTCGGGCGCTCGCGCCACGCACTACCCACAGCGGTGCAGGACAACCCCTCCGGCCGGCGGTGCTCCAGGGCGTCGCCGCGGGCCCTGTCCAACACCGCGCGGCGGTCTGCTCACCCCGGCGGAGCGCCCCGCCCCCGGCAGGTTGCCCGTCATCGGCGCGATCTCCGATACTGACAACCATGACCGGACCCTAATCGGGGCGAGGCCACGGGGCCGACGCTATCGATGACCTCCTGGCCCCGGTGGCCAGGAACAACGCCCGCCTCGACGCCTTCGAGGAGCAGCTTCGGCAGGTCCAGCGGTCGTCACGCATGATGGTGCGGCCGTGGGCATCGTCATGGCCCGGCGCACCGTCACCAGGAGCGGGCGTTCCATGCCCTGACGCAGGCCAGCACGGACAGCCAGCGCAAAGTCCGGGACCTGGCGGACGAGATCGTCAAGACGGGCAGCGCCGAGTCCCTACGCACCCCGTGAGCACCTAGCAGGTCGCGACCTCCCCTCGCGTCATGACCGGCAACCGGGGCGTGCGGGTGCACCGCGCCTTCATCTGGCGCGCCGCGCTGGGTCGGTTGAAGCCTGGGCTGAGGCTCTCCGCGGTGATGGGTAGCCGCTCTTGAGGAGGGCACACCTCACCACGCCGAGGACGGACACCCTTTAGTCGTCACCGGGCGTCGCTGGTTCGCGGGCCCTGGCAGATACCGCCCCGCTAGGCCGGCGACGCCGCCCTCTGTTAGACGACGCCGCCGGCGGAGGGGTAACCATGGGGTTGACGTCGAAACAACTGAGGCCCGCGGCCGTTCTTCGACCCGGACACGCCCCCAAGCGTGGGTGCATCACGTGGCGCGCCGCCGGCCCGGCATATCGTGCCGCCCATGGTCGACAGCCACCGTGAGCTCGACTGGCTCGCGCGATGCCGCGCCGGCGAGTCGGTTCGCCTGATCGCGCAGCGAGCTGGCGTTTCGCCGTGGGAGGTGACGAAGGCGACGACGCGCTTCGGGCCGTTCCCGCCGGCCGATCGGCAGCTTGGCCGGACGTATCTCACCACGTTCCTGCTCGAGGAGCGGCGTCAACGGTGGATCGCGGATCGCCGTCGCGGGGTGCGCGTGAAGGAGATCGCTGAGCGCGACGGCGTCAACCACCAGACCGTCACGCGCGGAACCAGCGGCTGGGGCCCCTACCCCGCTCGGGAGACGGTCGAGGCGTGGGTAGAGGCGCGCCAGCATCGGAGATCACTCGGGGCGATCGCCATGGAGTTCGGCGTCCTGCCGGCGACGGTGCAGCGCTTCACGACCCCGCTCGGTCCGTTTCCCCGCCCCTCGCAGATGCCGGACGGAATCGAGACGCGCGAGTCGATCGCCCGCCGAACCGGGGTGAGTGACTCGGCCGTGCGGAAGTGGCGGCACCTGCCCGAGCCGGACTGGGTCACGGCGAAGGGGCGACCCGTGTGGCTGTCGTCGACGATCGACCGCTGGCTGGAGAGCGAGGCGCTGCCGCGCTGTGGCGTGTGCGGCGCGCGGCCAGTGTCTCTGACCTTCCACCTCGGCTACCGGCACGGCCAGTAGCCGAGGGGTCATCCGCCCTCACCCTTGAGTGGGGGCGGACCCCCTCGCTCACCCCAAACGTTGCGCATGTCAGGGCCCGGCGAGAACCTCCAGAACAGGGAGGAGGTACCGCCCGGACGGCACCGACGTCGGTGACCCTGCAGGGTCAGCGCGGGTCACAGGACACTCGCGCCCGGCCTGGGCCCACCCATAGGCGATGACGGACGGTAGCGCCGGGACGGGGTGGGGCGCTAGGTCTTGTCTAACCCTGTGCGGCGGTGTCCTTCCCCCTGCGCAAGGACACCGCCTGCACGCGGGGTGGGTGGCCTGCGCCGACTCATGGCCGCTTGCGACGACCGATCAGCCGCTCCGCACCTCGTGTGCAGGTCAGAGTATTCACCCGAGATGACCGCTCGTGACGGTATCCGTGCAGGTCAGAGTGGGCGAACCTGCCGGCGACATGAGCGGGCCGCCCTCCCTGCTCGAAGGCGGCCCGCGCACGCAGGGCGGGCGCGAGTCCCGGACGATGGGGGCCAGAGGGGGGAACGACCAGCCCATCCCGTCGCGCATTTTTACGCCCTGCGTGCTGACTTTAGGATGACAGGTCACAGGCACCACGACTAGCCCCCACGGGCGTTCTGCGCCTCCCAGAACACGCAGACTTCCCGTAGCCCTCGCAGCGAACGGAGCGGGCGTTGCCCCCGCCGCTCGGGGAAGTCCACAATGGTGTCATGACCGGACAGCCCTCAGGGCGCGGCCATGACGCCGACGCCATAGACCAGCTCCTGGCCACCGTGGCCCGGAACACCGCCCGCCTGGACGCACTCGAGAGCCAGGTCACTGATGGACAGGAGCAGATCGCTGAGCTGCAAGCCCAAGGCCTCGTCAGCACCCACCAAGCCGAACAGCTGAGGCACGCCCTGTGCACGTCTCGCAGGATCGGCGCGGCCGTCGGCATCGTGATGGCACGCACCAACGTCACCGAGGAAGTCGCGTTCGACGCCCTGGCGCAGGCCAGCATGCGTAGCAACTGCAAGCTTCGCGACCTGGCCGACCACATCGTGGAAACAGGCAGCACCGAAGTACTGCACGTGCCCTGAGCGAGAACAGCCCGCACCCACTCAGGGGTGAGTGGGTCCGCACACGGCCGCGTGCGGGCAGACGTCATTCACTCGTCCTGGATCGCGCAGGAATATCTCGCGCCGGCCTGCTCGCAGGTGGCCGGGGTCAACCCCTCCCGTCGGCATTGGTGGGTCTGACCCAGCTGACCGCGCTGCCGTCCTAGCCCACTTGCGCACCGTCGACGGCCGAGGACGCCAAGAGCGGCGAGACCACGACCAAGGCCAAGACGTGGTGGCGGGCTCAAGGGTGGCGTGTCGAGTGCAGCGACGGCCCGTTCACGCTGACGTGCGGATGGGTCATGGCTCTCTCCTTTGCTGACGACACCCGGGCCCGGGGTCGCAAGAGTCCCCGCACCCCGGCGGATCGGGTACCCCTCCCACGATCACGCTGGGCGATCGCGCGGCGCATCGGCCGCAGGAGCGGCAGCCGACCCCCTAGAGGAGGGGGCGTCTTTCGTCAGGAGCAGTTTCCCCGGTGCACCACCAACGCGGCCTGCGGACGATCACGTTCCACGAGCTTGGTGACGGCGTGTGCCACAGGCGTCTTCACCGTCGTCTCTGCTAGGAACAGCTGCTGCCCAACCTCCCCGTTCGATAGACCTGCACCCAGCGTCTACGACGCCCACCTGCTGCTGTCGACGGGGACCGCAACCTGACCTAACCCTCCAGCCCCAACGGACGTCGCCGCCACCTGCCATAACGCTCACGGCGGGATGGACCCTCACGCGTTGATCACTACTGGCGCGACACACCGGAAAGCCCGCCCGGTGACGCCTCGGTCACCGGGCGGGCTCGTGGCGGACGAGATCAGGGCCGCGGTGTTCGTCCCTCCGCCGAGCCGTTGGAGTACCAGTGACTCATCCCGGCGCGGTAGTTGTTGCCGCCGTATGCGTTGCGCAGATCGGCGTAGGTGCCCATGTAGAACGCGGGCGCGAAATCGGCCGAACCCTGCCGCCCCTCGCTCATGCCGTAGACGGTGAAGTGGTCCAGCGCTGAAGCATTGTCCCAGCCGGCGAGGTCGCCGTAGCGGGACTTGTAGTAGCCCGGGTCGAAGAAGGGGGACCCGCGTCGGCCTTCGAAGCGGCCGTTGGAGACGAAGTGCTGGATGGCGCCTTGATAGTTCGTCGATCCGTAGGCCGCCGCGACGTCGCCTTGGTTGCGCAGGTAGTAGGCCGAGTCAAAGGTCGGCGAGCCTGCTCTGCCCCACGGGATGCCGTAGTTCAGCCAGTGCCACTGAACGTGGTCGTAGAAGGTGCCGCCCTGCGTGGCGACCTTGCCCTCGGCCCAGGTGCGCACATCGGGGTAGGCGGCTGCGTAGAACTTCCGGTCGAAGATGATCCGGGCCATCCGCGGGTCGGCCATGTTGGAGTTCTCGATGTAGTTGTACGTCTGCGTTCCGAGCTGCGCGCGCCAGCAGTCGTTGTCACACACCGCCGGAGGAGGTGGCGGCGGGTGCGGGGTGGCCGGGACGCGGGGGTCGGGCTCGTCCTCCTTGGAGATCCAGTCCCGCTCGCCGAGCGTGGTGGCGACGCCATACTTGGTCCCCTTGATCGTGTAGGAGCCGCTGATGGTCGTGTAGAGCTCGACCCACTCGATCTTGCCACCCTCGTCGTCGGCGGTAGCGGTGATGCCGCTCGTCTGTGCGACGAGCTCCCGGTTGGCAGCCCCGCACACGCGGGCCCCCGGAAGCGTGACCGTGAGATTCTCGGTGTTGTCCGTGTAGGACCACGAGACACCGGCGTCGTTCTTGGAGACGCCACCGCCGAGGCTGAAGGAGGAGGAGGTCTTGATGCCGGACATGTTGATCTTGATCTTCTGCGTCACGCAGAAACTGTCGTAGGTCCCGTTCTTCTGGACGCGGCTCTCGAAGGGGTAGCTCTCTGACGGCTGGCCGATGAGGACCCGGCGCCGTTCGTCGTCGTTGAAGGTGTCGTTCTCGGTGCATGCGCGCAGACGACCCGAGTGGTAGATCCACGCGTTGCGGCTGGTGGTGACGTTCGTGCTCCAGAATTTCTCGCTGGTCATGTACCCGTCGCGGTACTTGTACCAGCCGTCGCCGCAGTCCTGTGCGGCGTTGGCGGCGGTCGGCATGACCCATCCGGCTGCGACCACCAGCGCGACCACCAAGGCGCGCAACATCTGTCTGCCCATGACTCTCCTTGCCTGTTCACGACACCCGCCGGCGGGCGGAGTGAGCGGACGATAGCAGCGACGATCTGGGCGCCGGAAGCCGTTCAGTAGCGCCGGCCCGTGCGCACCGCTGAGCCTTCACCGACGTGCGTCCAATCCCACAAGATTCGAGAAGGGTTGCAGTGCAACACCTCTCAAGGTGCAAGGCTTCGCTGGCGCGCCGAGCGTCCCGCACACGCGCGGGCTTGCCATTGCAGGAACCTGCAGTGGCGCCGCCGCCGACAGACCCACGCCTGCCGGGGGCACCAGCGAGGTCAGCCCGCACCGCCACCCTTCCTCGATCACCTGCGCCGTGGATAGGGTCCACGTCGCTCGGGCTCGCGTGTCACCACCGGACGTCGCGGGCCTCCCGGATGAACAGCGGCGGCTGCGGCGCCTCGGGAGCAGCCGTCGACGGCACCTCGGAGGGAGCCCGGCTGAACCCCATACCCGTCAGGTCCTCGAGGTCTGAGCGAGAGACCTGGTAGGTGCGGAACTCCTCCAGGTAGTCCAGGCTGCGCAGGGGCCGTTCTGTCTCCAGCCGCTGGGTGAGGAGAAACGCGCGCTGGCGCAGCTCACCGTTGACGACGTAGACCACGACCTTCCAGAACGGCAGAGGGATCTGCAGGCCGTAGCGGATCGGATCATCCGGTCTGAGCACCGGGCCACCGAACACGCTTAGACGTCGGTCCTGCAGGTCCTCCAGATCCAGCACTGCGTTCTCCAGCAGTCCCCACGACTGCGGCGGCGCGCCATCACTCCCGGGCTCGAGAGAGCCGGCACGCCCTGACTGGTTGAAGTTGTCCATCTGCGGAGTGATTTTGGTGTAGCAGAACGACTCCCGGTTAGCTCGCTGGGCCTCGGAAAGCGGCCCCCACAGAAGGTCGGCGCGGCGGGCGATGTGACCGCGGTCGAACCGGTTGTTCCGATACACGTCATCGAGGGCTTGGCCGCGGGGGTCGAGGCGGGCGTCGGGGAAGAAGTCGAGGCCGTCACGCGAGAGCGCACCCTCCCCCGGGTGTAGCCGGGCGCCGTCAAAGTTCCAGGCCGAGAACCAGCACAGCCGCCGGAAGGTGTTGAACCCCACCGTGAAGTGCGTGTAGTCCAGGAACACCGCCTCAGTGGGCGATGCCGGTAGCCGAACCTCTACTCCGAGGAAGTCGACGACGTAGCCCATTGCAGCCCGTTCCCTTCGCTCCTTACCTCGCGCATCGGATCGTCGATGCCATGACGTCGTGGGGTCAAGGGGGCAACGGCGCCGCCGCTGGCCCCTTTCCATGGTGCACCGCCCCCTGTGCCTCGGCGCGAGTCTCGCGGGGCCGAGCCGATTCGGGTGCCTCGCGTCCTGCCTCACCACCCGGGGGCTCGGGGGCTTGCCGCCACACGGGGCTGCGAGGACCATGAGGCAACCACGTAGATGTCGCCGCATGAGTCCTGACCGACCAGCAGGGAGTCAGTCAGGATGAACATCACCCCGGCTCCTCTGCTCGAGATTCGCGTCCACGGCATCGGGGACAAGGACGCTCTGGCCTCGCTGGGCTCACCCACCGTGGTTGACACTGTCGACGGGCGAGCGGAGCTGGTGACTGCCCCGCCGCTGCCCGGGCATCGCGTTCTCCTGGTCAACTGGGCCCGCTGGAACCGCTCCGGCTCCGCGTTTGGCTGGATCGCTTCCTGGCCCTTCAGCCTGCTCAACGCGGCGGGCGAAATGCGTCCGCCCGGTCGGGCAGGAGGGCGGCACAGGCTGCTGACCAACGCACTTGCGCTCACTGCTACTGCCCTTGCCCACGTTTGGCTCGCCGCCGCCCTTGAGGTTGTCTCCCTGCTCATCCCTGCCTCCGACGACCTGCGCAGGTGGCCGTCGGCGGTCGCCGTCGCCTTGGCCGGCGTGGTCCTGCTCGCGGTGCTGGGCCAGCGGGCAATGTCGGCTCAGCCGCCGCCTAGGTTCGTCACGGCTACGCATGCCCTGGTGGTGGTGGGCGTCGCCAGCACGCTTGTCCTGCTGCGTCCATCGCAGCTCAGGGCCGACATCGGCTCCGTGCTCTTTCGAGGGTTCGCCGTCGACTCCTACTCAACGGCCGACTTCGATCGTATCGGCGAGGTGTATGCGGCGGGTCCAGGAGTCGAGCCGGTGCTCACCACCGCGTACCTCGACCCCTTGGCGTGGGTCGGCTACCTGACCCTCACCTTCGCCGGAGTGCTCCTCTTGATGGGACTCGTCCTGCATCGGACGCCCTCAACACAGTGCGCCCTGCTGCTCGGTGGCATCGCCGTGACCCTGGTGAACCTCTACGGCGCCGTCCTGGTGGCTCTGACCCAGAGTGCAGTCACCGCCCTTCAGGGCGTCAGCGTCGTTCAACGACTGTCGACCACGCAACCGCGTCTGGACGACGTCATCCTCATCGGTCGGACCGGTCAGGGGCTGTCGTCACGGATGCTGCCGCTCGTCACGGTGCTGACCCTGATCGCCACGCTGCTGATCAGCGCCCTGGTGGGTGGGCGGAGCCCTCTTGGAGCTCTCCGCGCGGGCGATCGTCGCGCGGCGTTGAACCGTTGGGCGCACACGACCTTGCCGACCATCGGCGCGCGCCTGACCAACATCCTGTGATTCGTGTCGATCGCCACCCTGCTCCTGGTGGAGCTGCTCGGCCTGGGCGTGGGCGTCTTCGCCGACCGCTGGGGTGGCTACCGCATCGTCAACAACGTTCAGTCCTTCGAGGCTGGTCCGCTGGTCACTGTCCTGGTCTCGGCCTCGGGTGCCGTCTTGACCGCCGCGCTGTTCACTCTGCGCAACGCCAGCGTGCGCGCCAAGATCGCTCAAGTGCTTGCGTTCGTGGGCGACGTCATCGGCTACTGGCCGATCAGCACCCATCCGCTGGCTGCCCGCTCCTACCGCCCCGCAGCACTGGAAGCCATCCGCCGCGCAGTCCCCGATGCTGGCTCCGCGAGAACCGTCTTGGTCGGGCACAGCCAAGGCTCCGTCCTGACGTCATGGCACGTCGCGCACGCGCCAGGCTCCCGCCTCGCTCTGGTCACGTGCGGCTCCCCTCTTATCAGCCTCTACTCGCAGTTCTTCCCAACGCACTTCGACCAGGCGTTCTTCGCTGCGGTCAACGACACCGCTCACACCTGGAGCAACGTCTGGCGCGACACCGACCCGATTGCGACGGTCATCCCTGAGGCCGACCGCAACATCCAAGTCCCCGACCCCACCGCTGACGGAGTTCTGCACTGCCACAGCGACTACTGGACCGACCCGCTGCAGGCCGCCGCCGTGCTAGACGGCGCACCACCACAGCCCATCGCCCCCACGACCTGACTTTCGTCGATCCGCTCGCCCGACCGCCGACACGCCTGTCGCGAATTCCTGAAGGAGGACAAGGTGCCCTATCCCACCAGGCCGTCCCTCACTGTCCTGCCTCAGTTCGCCCGCACCGCCGGGGTGCGACAGACGCCCACACAACGCACAGCGCTGCTCGAGTTCGTCAGCGAGCACTACACCGCCGGACGCTCGCTCCGAGAGCTCGCCGAGCTCACAGGACGAACCCAGAGCGTTCTCTGCACCCGTCAAGGGACCGCAGGCGGCGCCGGCATCAGCGTTGGTCGCGCTGGTCGGCGACCTGGATCTGCAGGAGGTCATGTCTAGTGGCCGCCGACGTGATCGACGCGTTGGCGGGCTGGCAGCAGCCGTCGGTACATCCGCCTCCGCAGCAGATGTCGTCCGCCCCTGCGTCGGTCGCGTGGTGGGCGCCTTCGGGGGCGCAGCATCCTTCACCGCGCCACGCGTCGCGGCCCTCCTTGACCGCGAGCGCGGCGATGACCAGTCCGGCGAGCGGGTCGGCCCAGGACCAGCCGAGGGTGGCGTTGAGGACGAGGCCGACCAGGAGCACGGCGGACAGGTAGGTGCAGAGCAGCGTCTGGGTGGAGTCGGCGACGACGGCGTTGGAGCCGAGTGCCCGACCGGTGCGGCGCTGCGCCCAGGACAGGAACGGCATCACCAGCAGCGACGCGGCGGCGATGCCGATACCGACCGGTGAGGTGTCCGGGTCCGCTCCGGTCAGCAGTGCCCGGACGGACTCGAACCCGACGTAGGCGGCCAGGGCGAAGAACGAGAACGCCATCAGCCGCAGCGCCTGCTGCTCGCGGGCCTCGGGCATCTTGTGGCGGAACTGCCACAAGATGATGAGCCCGCTGGAGACCTCGACGGTGGAGTCGAGTCCGAACCCGACGAGGGCGACCGACCCGGCGACCAGGCCGGCGGCGATGGCGACGACGGCCTCGAGGACGTTGTAGGTCACCGACGTCGCGGCGAGCAGCTGCGCGCGGCGACCGAGCCGGGCCCGCTCCTCCTGGGAGATGGGCTCGGTGGGAGCGTGGACGTGTGCACTCATCGAGTCGACTCCTCGGACACTGCGGGCGTGGTGTTGGGATGCTCATCGAGCGGCTGGTGAGTGGCGCCGTAGGTGGCGCACAGGGTCACCGCGTCGCCAGTGAGAGCCAGGACCCGCTCGGCGGCGGTCAGCAGCTCAAGGGTGGCCTCGGGGTGCGCCAAGGAGTAAACAGACGCACGGCCCTGGACCCGGACGGCCACGATGCCGCAGTCCAGCAGGCACGCCAGGTGCTTGCTCACGGTCGACTGGGCCAGGCCCAGGTGGCCGGTCAGGTCGACGACGCGGTGCTCCCCAGCCAGGAGGTGCTGGACGATCGCGAGCCGGGAGCGGTCGCTGAACCCGTGGAACAGGCACGCCGCGGCGGTCAGTGCGGACGCCTCGACCGCAGCGGAAGTGGTATCGCTCTCAGTCGTTTTCATCGTCATCTGGCGATGATAGCCCGAAGGTACCAACGCTGACCACCCGGCGGTCGCGTCAGCTCAGAATCTGGACCAGGTACAGCACGGCCAACGCGAGAGCCATCACGCCGGGGCCTCGGATCGGCATGCTGTCCGCGAGATGCCGCCGGACTCGGGGTGTGGTGACGCTGGCCGAGTTAGCTCTCCATCGAGACCGCCACGTCCGGGACGTCCCACGCGGGCAGGGCGGACATGCTCTCGTCGAGGCCGGGGGTCTCGGCAGGTGCTATCTGGGTGCGCTTCTCACCGAGTCGGCGCATCGTGACCCGGAGCTGCTCGACGTCCGCCAGCCAGTTCTGCTCTTTGGCCGTCTCGATCCGCTGCTGGAGGTCTACCTCGATGGTGTCGAGTCGCTGCCTGGCGTCGGGGTGGACCGCGAGGAAGTCGCAGCGGATGCACGCGTGCTCGTGCTTGCAGCCGGAGCCGTAGGGGCGCACGCAGTCGCCTAGTTCGACCTGGCGACGCCCGAAGTGGTCGGCGAAGACCTGGATCTCCTCAGCTGTGGGCTCGCGGTACTCGTCGCTCGGGCGGACCGCCCGGCGGCGTTCGAGGAACTCGTCGTAGTGGTCGAACACGTCCTGCGGGTAGATCGCGACGTACCCCTGGGTCGTGTTCAGGCTGCGGTGGCCGGCGAGCTGCGCGGCGATGTGGATGGGGAGCTTGTTCGCCACGAGTTCGGTCAGGTAGAGCCGGCGGAAGTCGTGAGGTGTGGGACGGAGGAGGGTCCCATCGCTGTCGCGGAGCCCGGCGCGGGCTGCGGCAGCGGCGAGGTACTTCCGGATGGTGGTGTCGCTGAAGACGGACCCGGAACCGGTACCGAAGTGGTGCTGGAACAGGAACGGGAGGGGGTGGCTGAACTCTCGCTCTGAGCGATCGAGACGGCGCAACAACGGGATCTGTCCGTGGCGGGTCTGGTGGCGGGTGATGATGTCGCTGATGACCTTGGCGAGCGCTGGGCTCATCGGCAGGATGCGCTCCTCGTCGGTCTTCGAGGGCGCGACCTGCAGGAGCGGAACGATCTGCCCTTCCTGCTTGCGCAAGGGGCGTACGGACAGGTGGGTGAGCTCCAGCACCTCCTCGATTCGCAGGCCGGCGTGACGGAGCACCTCGAGAGCTGCCCAGGTCCAGTAGGCCTTGTGCTCGAGGTGGGAGAGGTTGAGGACGTCTCCCGCAGGGTCCACGACGAGCGTCGTTGTCAGCGTGTAGGACGGCGTCCCTCTTGCGCTGAGCAGGTGGTCTCGTCGGAGCCACTGCTGGTCCTCGAAACGGAACGTGGTGCCGGGATCTACTGCTTCTGCCGCGGCCAGGAGCTCGGCCATGCGGACCTTGTCAGCGGTCACCGAGGCGACGAGCTGGGGGATCCACGGGGCGAGGGTCCGCGTGCGCTGCTTGAAGTCGTTCTGCTGACGGCGGGTGTTCGTGCTGCGCGCTCCCTTCAAGGCCGAGCGAGGGATGGGGTTCGGGGCAACCCACTCCGCCCACATCCCCGGGTCTTCCATGGCCCAGGCGGCGAGGTCGTTGTAGAAGGTGCGCACCCGGTCCATGATCTGCGCCCAGTCCTTCCGGGGCTTGCCGTTGTCGAGGGTCTTGATCCGGGTCCGCCATCCCGTCGCCTGCTCCGCGGTCAGGTGCAGCGTGTCGATGTCGGGGTAGTGCTGCTGGATGTTCCCCCAGAAGTTCTTCACGAGGATCGCCTCGAGCTGGTTGAGCGTTGAGTAGTCGCACGAGACCGACATCTCGGTGAGGTAGGCGATGAACACCCTCCGCAGTCGCGGGTCGCGAACACCGTGACGGTCTACGAGCTGGGCCGGCGTTATCTTGTCGACGTGGGTGACCTCGGCGTAGGAGGCAGGCTCGCCGGGGAGCAAGCCGACGTCCTTGCAGGCGGTCCAGGCCTTCGGGAGGCCGTGGTGCCTGATCCCACGAGCGTGGTAGATCTCGCGCAGGTCCCGGAAGTCCTGCGCTGTTAGGTCAGGCACTGTCTTCCGCAGCCAAATCGACATCATGGCCAGCAGCGTGACGACCCGGGTCGTGGCGCGGAAGCCGCCGCGTCGCTCTACGGCGTCGACGATCTGCGCGTAGTTCTCCGGCTCGTGGTGCGTCGCCCAGTCCTTCCAGAGGCGCATCCGAGTCTTGGAGATCATCCACTCGTAGGACGGGCTGACGGCGCCCGCGATGATCAGGGCGTCGATCGCGTAGGAGGTCTCCCACTTCACGCCCTGTCCTGATGAGCCGGGGCTGGGTCGCCAGTCCTGCTCGCCTTGGCCGATCCAGCTCTCCCACCGTTGCTGCCAGTCATCGCCGGGCTGTTCCTTGAGCCAGTCCAGGAGCCGTCGGACTAGCCGGCTTGCCCGCACGTCGGTGGCGGCGAGCTTCGGACCCGCAGGCAGCAATGCCGCCGCCAGCGGCTCAAGGACGGCAGAGAGCACCTCGCGTGATGCCGTCACCAGAGTGCCGTCGGCGAGTGCCTCCGCCACGGTGGAGGACGGTCCACGCCGCGTCATGCCTGGAGTCCCGGGAAGAGCACGGCGATGTCGGACGCGTCGTAGGCGATGCTCGCGCGCGGAGGCGCCGGGGGCGGCTTGGACAGGTGCCGGTGCAGGGCAGAGACCAGCTCGTCGAGCCGGGCCGTCGAGTAAGCCTTGAGCGTGTCGAGGTTCCGGTGGCGCATGAGCGCCTGGGCGTCGGTCAAGGTCATCCTCTCGTCGGCCAGGATCCGGTGGGAGAAGGTGTGCCGGAAGTCGTGCCACGTGTAGTTGGTCCCGAGGCGCTTGTTCGCGCGCTCGAGGACCTGGCGGAGCGCGAAATAGTCCAGGGACTGGTGCGGAGGCCGGAGCGTCAACCACAGCGGCCCGTCGTCCGCATAGAGCGGACGGGTCGCTATGTAGCGCGCTACCCAGACAAAGGACTCCGGCGCGGCCGGGACCCAGATCCGGGTCCCGAGGCCGCCCTTGGGTTCGATGGCGACGACACCCGGGCCTGGATCGATCCCGCGCACAGTCATCGAGAGCAGCTCGCCAGCGCGTGCTCCTGAGGACAGAGCTAGCGTCGCCAACGCGCGGTCGCGGTCGTTGCGGAGGGTGGCGAACAGGTCCTGGAGGTTCTCCTCAGAGATCGCTCGCGGCTGGAGGGTGGGCACCTTCTGTCGGTACCGGCCTCGTCGGACGGGGAGACGGCCGTCGTGGTGCGTGCTGGGCACCGGGTTCCACGGGCCGAACCCGTCCTCGTACGCGAATGTGTAGAAGGCAGATAGGACCGAGAGGGCGTGGTTGATGGTCCTGGGCGCGTAGCCGTCCCGAAGGTACGTCTTCCCTGTGACGGCATTGATGCTTCCCGCCGGCGGCCGAGTCGCCACACGACCTCGTCGCCGCCGCTGCGGATTCGGGTTCGCCTGAAGCCATCGAACGAAGTCCCTGACGTCGCTCGTCCTGGCCTCGTCCCAGGCGACGCCGATTGCGGCGCAGAATCTCCACCAACGCAGCAGGTCGTGGCAGTACGAACGCCGGGTCGACGGAGACGTGCCGTTCGCAGCGAGCTCGGTGACGAATGCCCTTATCGGCTCGATCGCGACTCCGTTCTCGTCGACCACTGCCCAACAGAGGTTGGGCACCTCCTGCACGCTCATCGAGTTCGAGAGTGAGATGGCGAGGACATCGCGAGCCTCTGTCACGTTCGCACCCTGACAGCGTGCACATCTTCACGTCTTAGCGACACGCGTCCAGCTCTTCTCGACGCGCGCTTCACGTAGTGCAGTCAACAAGTGCCATCCGTCGCGCCCTGGACCAAGGCGGGGTCTCTCGCCGACCCCCGGGTGCCCCGAAGACCGCAGCGGCGCCCCCGTCCCAGTAAGCCGCCCCTCCGCGCTACGCCCGCGGTCCAGCAGACTCATCTGTCATCCGGCGTGCCGACGTACACGGGCGGAAGGGGGTCTGCACTCCTGAGGCTGCAACTGCCCTCGCTCGCCGATCGCCGGCTACTCATCATGGTCCCCAGATCGTTGAGCGTCCCCCGTCCTGCTGCCTGCAGGTCAAGGCCCTTCGCTGGGTGTGGCTTCGTCACCCAGATCGTCAACCGGCCGGGACCGTCGAGGCGTGACCTGACGCGGACGGGGTCCTTCGAGCCGACACCGGCATTGAACGCCTTGCCAAAGATCAGGTCGGCACGTCCGCCGGCGGCATCGTTGGTGTAGCGCTCGGTCCGGTCCGGCTTGCCGAAATCCTTGGCTCGACGTGCCTCGTCAATCCAGTCCGCCTGAAATGAGTCCTCGACGTAGGTGCAGGTATACCGCACAGCTAGGAAGCCGTCGCGGACCGCGATGTCCAGATCCGGCTCATCCGACGGGCTCGGCGAGGAAGACGACGGCGATGGCGATGGCGATGGCGTCAGGCTGGGTGTGGGTGCCAGCGCGGTCGACGTGGGTGAGCCCTGCTGAGTTGGCATCATCGGCGGCTCAGGCTCCTGCGCAGACGTACACGCCCCGAGACACACCACGAGCGGAGTGATGAACCCCCACAACGGTTTCACCTGTAATCCCCTTTCCGCTTCTCCGACGTCGCTGTAGGCCTCGCCGTTCCTCCCCGTTGTTCCGCGCTCGCTTGCCGTCGCCTCCGCTCGCCGCCTACAGGCCGTCCAGTGACGTGGACGGGTCAGCCTCAGCGTGTCGCTGCCCCCGGTGGATCGCCAGCGACACCGGCCGGGCGCCGCAGAGATCGCAGTAGTCGAGGGTCGGACCCTCGAACCATCGGTCGATGGTGGCGGACAGCCAGACCTGCCTCCCCCTGTGCGTCACCCAGTCCGCAGGAGGCAGCAGGTGCTGCCAGTGGCGTAGGGCCCTGTGAGTGACCCCCGCTCGAACGGCGATCGACTGCAGCGTCTCCAGTCCCTCGGGTATCCCGGTGAACGGACGCGGGAACGGGCCGCGCGACGAAGTCAGCCGCTGCACCACACTGGGCAGGATCGCGAACTCATCCGCGATGGAGCGGATGGTGCGACCCCGCGAGCGGGCCTCCACCCAGGCATCTACGCACTCCTGCGCCGGAAAGGGCCCCCACGCGCGAGTCGCCCGGGTCACACTCTGGTGAGTCACCCCGTCACGCTCGGCGATGTCCTTCACTCGCACGCCCCGCCGACGGTCCTCCACCCACCGACGGTTTCTGCCCTGCAGCAGAGTCACGCTCAAGACGGAGTACGTCCCCTGTCGTGCGGGTGGGTCGAACGGCCCGCTCAGGCGTTCCGTGGCGACGAGCCCCATCTCCTCCGGGACGCCGGCACGGTCGGCGATCGTCCTGGCGGTCTCACCGGCCCGGCGGCGCGCGACCCAGTCGAGCTCAGGATGGCTCTGCTGCACGATCCGAACGTAGCTCTCCTTCACGCCCCGCCCAAGGATGCTCACGGCCCCCGGGGAGGCTCAGCGTGAGCGGCCCGCCACCGTCAGTCGCGTCGCCTGTAGCGACGGCACCCTGTCGGTCTGCCTCACCCGCTCACCCTCTACGACGTCAACTGATTTGTGGGCGAACGGCATCGAACTCAGAGAGCCGGTGAGTCGTCGCACGTGCGTGGCGCGGTGAAGGAGCACGTCTCGAAGTTCGGGGGGCAACGCCGCCCGTCGGTCGGGGGCCGCGCCTGCGGGTGTGACGACAGCTCTCAGTGAGCCGTTGGGTGCGGTCAGGTCGACTCGGCGCGCGAGGTCCCGCGCTGCGTGTGCGGACAGCTCGAGGGGTTCACTCATCACGGTGTCCACGACCGCCGTGGCAAGGTCGACCTGGGCCGCGACGGCCCCGGACAGGGCGGAAACGACGTTCGTGCTCGTCGCCCGGCGTATCGCCGCCGCACTCGCGTTCTCCGTCCCGATCGTGAGCACCTCGGAGAACGCGGCGATGAGTTCTGCGCCCGCGGCGGTCAGCTCCGGTGCGATCGCTCGGTCCGGAACGTCGGTCGCGGTGCGTACATCTGCATGCAGGGTCTGCCACGCGGCCGCGGCGGAGGCCAGGCCTGCGTCGATCTCCGACGTCGTGCACTGCCGGCTTCCGTCGTCGACAGCGGCAAGAACAGCACGCGTCATGGCGGTCGACGCCGCCTGCACCCGACTGATCTCCAGCAACGTGCCCAGATGTGGCGAACGCGCCAACGCGTGGTGGGCTGCGAGATCCCAGCGTCCCAGGGCCGCATCGATCCGGCCGGGACGCGGTTGCTCGACGTGCTGGCCCGCGAGAGCCGCTGGATACACCCGGTAGACGGGACCTGCGAGCATGCGCTCCGCGGACTCGAGCCGACCATCGGTGTACCGGAGCGCCGCGAGCCGGCGCGACCGGACGCGGGTGGCCGCGCCTGGCCGAGCCCGGACATCTACTGTCTCCCGTCTCACAGCCAGCAGCACCGCGTGAGTCCCCACGTAGAGGGTGTGCAGCACGTGCGCTCGTACCGCCGCAGCATCCGCAGCGACATCCGAACGCTCGATGACCGGAGGCCGCCATCGCCGTTGCACCCGGTCGTGCACGACGACGAAAACATCGCTGACCGCGACGAGCCGCGGATCCCCTACCCCCGCACCCGGCCAGCCTCGTTGCAGGAGCTGCGCGTGCAGCCCGTCGCTCATCACCCGAAGGCGCTCGGCCACCTCGTCAACGCGAACCGGATCCGCCCACCCCCGGCCGGTCGGAGTACGCGTAGCGGCCATCAGCTCCTGCCCTGCCTGCACCATCTCCGGCCATGCCCGCACCAGCTCATCCGCTGACAACCGATCGGGCTCGGTCAGCAGCTCGCGCACGTCCCGGTCGCACGCAGTCAGCAGCTCCCCGACGCTGCGCGACTCCTGGGCCCTCACCGACCCACCGCCTGAGCGAGAGCGAGGAGATCGTCCATTGACGAAGCACATCGTCGGTCCAGCCGACCATGTGGGAGCCTCGCGACGACATCACGCAGGTCGCGGGTCAGCTCGGCGATACCCAACCGAGGTGTCGCACGACGGTCATCCACCGCGGGCCAGCCAACGAGCAGGGCAACGTGGGCCGCCAGGTGATGCGCCTGGCAACTGACGATGTGCCGCCGGACATCCTGCGGTCCCTCGACGCGTGTCGCCTCGTCACCCAACGCCTCCAAAAGGATGACCAACCGGGTTTCGATCCCCGCCTCCACGGTCGCCCCGGGCAGCAACCGAAGCGGCGCCGTCGACACAGATCGTGGAGTCATGACTCCCAAGGGGTAGAACGCAGCTCCGGTGGACGCCGGCGTCCGCCAGAGACCGAGGCCACTCTGCCATTTCAGACGACCAGACACGCTGACGGTGCCGAGGAGGACCGTGGGGAGCACCTGGGTTCTCCTCCCCAGGAGGCCCAACGAGCCGCTGGAGGTAGCCATGACCATCATCCGCGTTCGCCGCGCCCTGCGCGAGGCTGTTCCGCTCATGTCGGGCGCAGCGATCTGGCTGTGCGTGCTGCCGCCATTCCTGGCGCGGATCGGGACGTTTGCGTCAGTCCCCCTGGCGGTGCTCGCGCTGTTCGTCGCGACGGGCCGCCACGAGCGGCTCAGCGGCTACCTCGCCGGCGGCCGCACGCCCACCCCCGACGAGCAGACACTGCTCGCCCCTGCTCTGACGCTGATGTGCCGCGCTCAGCACGGACCGCCCATCGTCATCCTCCTGGTGCGCCGTGGTGACCGTGACCTGACCGCAGACACGTCAGGACGTCGGACGGTCATCGCGCCCGAAGGCCTTTGCAGCGCTCTGGCCCGCGGGACCATCAGCCCACCCGAAGCCGCCGCCACACTCATCCACGGCGCCGCCAATGTCCTCTCGGGTCATGCCCGGCCCCGGCCGCTGCGAGCTGTCGTGCGCGCGCCGTGGGACCTGCTCTCCGCCGGTGCGACCGCCACCATCCTCGCGCTGCCACGCGGCCCGCTCCTCACCGGCATGTGGCACCTGCGCGCCGTCCCAGGCGGGCTCGCCGTCACGAACTGCGCCCTCACCGGGCACCCGCTCATGGCTGTCGTCACGGCCGTCATCGTCGGCCTCTCGTACGGGTGGACGTGGGCACGCTCCACGCCCTCACGGCCGCAACCCACCCACGGTGACCAGGCGCTGTCCACCCTCGGCCTCGGCGATGCTCACGAACGACTCATCGCCGCCAGCCGAGCGCTCAACGACGGGCGCCCACCCGCCACGTCACGCGTGTCAGTCCTGGGCTGACGGGGCTGGGGCGTTCGCCGACGTCGTGTCGTCTCTGCCGAGCTCGAGCCCCGCCGTCCGGCGCGCGGCACGCCGCAGACGCGCCGCCTCGGTCCCGCTTAAGAGACCACCACACCACCGCAGCGCCTCCGTCAGCGACAGCCCCTCAGCCTCCGTCAGACCGGCCAGCGCCGCCGCCGCGCGCGCTTCAGCCGCCGCGACCGCGGCGTCCCGCTCGCGCAGGGCGACAGCCACCTCGACACCCAAGCGACTGCACCGAGCATCCCTCGCCGCGCGCTCCGCACGCCACGAGCTCTGACCGGAGCCTGACCCGGTTTCCCGGACAGTTTCGGTGTGGTGATCATGCCGCGGTGATGGCGGCGGTGTGAAGGGCTTCGTACTCGTGCGGGGACAGGTAGCCGAGGGTGGAGTGCCGTCGGCGGGGGTTGTACCAGCCTTCGATCCATTCGAAGATCGCGGCAGCGAGTTCGACTCGTGAGGGCCAGTCGTGGCGGTCGAGGAGCTCGCGCTGCATGGTGGACCAGAACGACTCGATCAGGGCGTTGTCCACGCTGGAGGCGACCCGGCCCATCGACCCGAGCAGGCCGGCGTCGCGCAGGCGGTGGCCGAAGACCCAGGAGGTGTACTGGGAGCCGCGGTCGGCGTGCAGGATCGTGCCCGGTGGCGGGCGGCGTTGCCAGCGGGCCATCTCCAGAGCGTCAACGACGAGCTCGGTGCGGATGTGGTCAGCAATCGACCAGCCCACGATCCGCCGCGAAAAGGCGTCGATCACGGCGCAGCAGTACACCCACCCGTCGCTCGCACGGTGCTGGGTGATGTCGGTGAACCACACCCGATCCGGGGCGTCCGCGGTGAACACCCGCTGCACGAGGTCCTCGTGGGTGGCCGGTGCTGGTCGGTGTCCTCGCTTGCGGCGGTGGCACACCCCAGCCAGGTCCCGCTCGCGCATCAGCCGAGCCACGCGCTTGCGCCCGCACGCGAGGCCGAGCCCCAGGCGCAGCTCGGCGTGCACCCGCGGGGCGCCGTAGGTGCCACGGGAGTCGGCATGGACGCGCTCGATCGTGACGGCCAGCTCGGCGTCGGCCACCGCCCGCTTGGAGGGCGGGCGGGCGACGGCCTCGTAGTAGCTGGAGCGGGCGATGCCCAGCACCTCGCAGGTCACCGCGACGGGGTAGCCGTCGGCGGCCAGCTCACGGACCAGCGGGGCGCTCATTTTGGGGGCAGCACGTTCTCCTGC
>NZ_JAHHWP010000021.1:0-105762 GCF_018729305.1 Phycicoccus mangrovi
AACCCCCGCCGACGGCACTCCACCCTCGGCTACCTGTCCCCGCACGAGTACGAAGCCCTTCACACCGCCGCCATCACCGCGGCATGATCACCACACCGAAACTGTCCGGGAAACCGGGTCAGGCTCCACACCGCCGCCATCACCGCGGCATGATCACCACACCGAAACTGTCCGGGAAACCGGGTCAGGCTCCGACCCACAGTGGGCGGAGTGGGGCCGGCCCACAGTGGGCGGAGTGGGGCCGACCCACAGTGGGCGGAGTGGGGCCGCCCCACAGTGGGCGGTGTGCAGCGGGTTGGCTCACCAGGCACCGACGAATCCCTGACGCAGCAGTTCGCGACCCTGCGCCCCACGGACCGGGACTGTTACGGCAGCTTCACCCAGGTGCCCTCGGAGACGACCTCGACGGCGTCGCCCACGACCGTGATGGCCGTCTGGTCGTCGATGACGTAGGCAGGGCCGTCGATCGCGGCGGCCCACTGCTCGGCGTCGGCCATCGTGTTCGTCGGGAAGACGTCGAGGTGCGGGAAGAGCGAGAAGTCGACGAGCCCCAGCGTCCGGTCGTCGGGGGCGTCCGCCCACGCCACGAACTCTGAGCCGATGCGCGGGGTCAGCACCATGCTGCCGGCGCTCACACCGACCCAGACCGTGTCCGTCAGCGAGGGCAGCAGGTCGGCGAGCCCGGACGTGCGCATCCAGTGGGCCAGGTACGTCGCGTCGCCGCCGTCGACGAGCAGGACGTCCGCCTCCCGCACCCACGGCACCCAGCGGTCCTCCCCGATGCTCGGCAGCGCGGTCAGCTCGAGGACGCCCACCGAGGCCCAGCCCAGCGCGGTGAGACCCACCCCGTGGCGCTCGCCCGCGACGAACCCCCCGACCGAGGCGGGCCCGCACATCGGGTGACCCCACTGCGCCGTGGGGACGGCCAGCGCGGTGCACTCGTCGATCGGCTTGCCCAGCAGCCCGACCAGCGCGTCGCGGATGCTCTGGTTCGTGACGCCTCCGGAGGTGAGGAGCAGCTTCACGGGGTCTCCCGTCGGGTGGTCGGTCGGGGTGGGTCGGTGTGCAGACCGGTACCGGTCGCCGGACTCATCGGCGTCGGCGCGGGCTGCGTCACATGCGCTCCTTGACGCCCCGGCGGACCAGCCACCAGTTCATCGGGTACGCCGTGGCGAAGCCGGCGAGCATCGCCAGCTGCATCGCGCACCAGAAGACCGGCGAGGACGCCTCGGGCCGCGCGCCGAGCAGCGGCTGGAAGACCCCGAACACGAGCAGCGCCATCATCCCGTACATGCCCACCTGCCACGCGGTGAGCGAGAGCGCGTCGGCCTTGAGCGCGGCGAGCAGCCCGCGGCCGGGGGAGAGGTCGCGCATCGGCACGATCGCGAAGTACTGGAACGCGATCCCGATGGCGAAGGCAGCGACGAAGTCGAGCCCCCAGACGGCGAACATCCGGTCGGGGAGGAGGCCGGGGTACCCGAACGGGACGAGCACGGACGGCACGAGGAACGCGGTCGTCTCCGCGACCACGTCGCCCAGGGTGCAGCCGGCGCCGCAGTGCAGCGCCCCCTTGCCGACGGAGACCGCCATCGTCGGGTCGTCGTCGACCCCGGCACGCCCGTGGCGGAGGTAGAACCAGAGCGCGGCGACGCTGCCGAACAGCGCCGTCACCGGCCAGACCACCGCCATCACGCCCATGCGGGGCGGCCGGCGGACGACGTCGACGGCGATCCACACGCCGCAGGCCAGCGCCAGGACGAGGGAGGCGAGGGAGACGGCGGTCAGCCAGGTGGGCACGGGGCTCCTCGAGGTGCGTACGGTGGGACGGCGACCCAACCGTGATACCCCCGCCACCGGGCGTCGGAACGGTTGCGTGACATCCCGAGCGCGTTCGTCACGCAACCGCAAAGAAGCCGTCCGGTCGCTCGCAGCATCCCGCTGCCACTGTGGAGCAGTCAGACCGACCCGCCCACACGGAGCGGGTCCGAGCGAGACAGGGAGTTGACATGACCACCGGTTCCATCGTCCTCGAGACCAGCGACACCATCGACGAGCGCACGTCGCACGCCCTCGCCGCTGCCCAGCTCAAGGGGGAGTCGCGCGCCAAGGGACGTCGGCCGCGCCAGGTGGTCGAGTCCATCGCCCGCGAGATCCGGGGGATCGGGCTGCATCCGAACCTCACCGAGCTCTCGCGGCGCTACCAGGCGGGCGCTCCGCGCCTGCCTGGCTGGATCTCCGACGCGCCGGCCACCCGGGAGGCCTGAGGGAGCGCGCGGGATCCGGGCAGGGGACGGCCCGGGGTCGGACGGTGGAGGCTCAGCCGCTCGGCCCCGGGCCGTCAGCGTGTCGTCGCGGAGGTGACCGAGCGGTAGTCCTCGGCCGTCAGGGGGCGGTCGACGAGCGCGCCGCCGGGGACCGGTGCGGCGAGGGGCTGCCCACCGGAGGTCAGCGTCACCTCGTCCACGCCGGGCACCGAGGTCACCGTCAGCACGAGCTGGCCCACCGCCAGGGTGAGCCGGCCGGCGCCCGGCGGCAGGTCCTGTGCACGGATGTCGACCACCGCCCTGCGCCCGGACAGCGCGACGAGGGAGACGGGCACGTCGGGTCCCAGGGCGGAGGAGCGGCCGGCTGCCCGGTCGTCCTCGGTCGGGCCCGCGGCCAGGTGGGCCAGCGTGTGCCGCACGGTGTCCGCGGTGGACGAACCCGGCGGCACCGGTGCGGTCGGGACCAGGGCGTCGCCCCGCACGAGGAAGGCGCGCCCCCCGCCACGGCCCTCGGACGTGGGCGACGGCTCCGGCGCCTGGGAGGGCGCGAGCAGGTCGTAGGGCACGCTCTCGAGGGTGGTCGCCGGCGAGCTGCGCGGCGCGCCGCACCCGGCCAGCAGGACGGCAGCGGTGAGGAGGAGCGCCGCGCGACGCCGGCCCGTCATGCCCCGGCCCCCGACGACGGCGCGAGCGGGAGGCCGAGCACGAAGGTGGCGCCGCCGCCCGGCGTCTCCTCGCAGCGGACCCAGCCCTCGTGCGCCCGGGCGATCTCCGCGACGAGGCTGAGCCCGAGCCCCGAGCCGGGTGCCGACCCCCGCGACCCGACGCGCGCGAAGCGCTCGAACACCCGCTCGCGCTCCGACGGCGGCACGCCGGGCCCCCTGTCGACGACGCGCACGAGGACCGAGGTGTCCTCGCGGCGCAGCTCCAGCCGCTCGGCGCCGCCGCCGTGCAGGTCGGCGTTGTCGAGGAGGTTGACGACGGCGCGGTGGAGCTGGGCCTTGCTGCCGAGGACCGTGCCGAGCCCTGCGGCGGCGTCCACCGGCACGTCGGCCCGGGCGGTCTCCGCGAGGGTGTGGCGCACCAGCTCCTCGAGGTCGACCGGCTCGGGTTGCCGCTCGAGCACCCCCGCGTCGAGCCGTCCCAGCTCTAGCAGGTGCTCGAGGGAGCGGTGCAGCCGGCGCACCTCGCGGCGGACGAGCTGCGTGGCGGCCCGCCGGCGCTCGGCGTCCCCCTCGGGCGCGGCGTCGAGGACGTCGATGCTCGTCACGAGCGTCGTGACCGGAGAACGGAGCTCGTGCGCGACGTCGGCGGCGAACCGGGCGTCGCGCTGCATGCGCTCGTCGAGCGCCTCGACCATCGTGTTGAACGACCCGACGATGACGGCGAGGTCCGGGTCCGACGTGCGGGGCAGGCGCGTCGTCATCCGACCGGCGGCGATGGCGGCCGCGGCGGACGCCACGTCGCGCAGCGGGGCGACCACACGGCGGGACGCGGCGCCACCGAGCAGCGCCCCGACCGCCGCCGTCAAGAGGGCGAAGGACCCGAGGACGACGGCGAGCGTGCGCAGGGTCGACTCGAGCTCGGTCGTGGGGGAGAGCTCGTAGAACTGCACGCCGACGGCCGGGACGGGGACCCCGACCGCCACGGCGGGCTCTCCGCGCACCACGGTCCAGGCGCGGGCGGCCGTGCCGTCGGCGACGAGCCCGCGCACGCGGTCCGGCACGTCGTCGGCGCCGCTGTCGAGCGAGGAGGTGAACCACTGCCCGCCGCGGTTGACGACGACGACGGCCCCCGGGGGTGGCGAGGTCTCGTCGAGCACGTCGCTCACCGAGGCCCCCGCGGTCAGCAGGCCCTCGCGCACGAGCGAGGCGTCGACGAAGGCCTGCCGGGCGGCCGTCGCCTCCCGCTGGCCGACGAGGTAGTGCCGGGCCGTCAGGTAGGTGCCGGCGGCGAGCAGCGCGGACACCGTGAGGGCGAGCAGGGCGAAGGACGCCGCGGAGGTGGCGCGGATGCCGAGGACGGGCAGCGCCGGCCTCACCGAGGGTCCAGCCGGTACCCCAGCCCGCGCACCGTGACGAGGAGGGTCGGCTCCGAGGGGTCGGCCTCGATCTTCGTGCGCAGGCGCCGGACGTGGACGTCGACGATCCGCTCGTCGCCGAAGTAGCCGCGGTCCCAGACCCGGTCGAGGAGGACCTGCCGGCTGAGGACGCGCCCGGCGGACTCGGCGAGCTCGCGCAGCAGGTGGTACTCCGTCACCGTCACGTGGACCTCGTCGTCACCGCGACGGACGCGGCCCGCGAGGGTGTCGAGGACGAGCGGTCCGTGGGCGGCGTCGAGGACCACGACACCGCCGGACGGGGAGGCGGGGGCCGGCGTCGCCATCGGGGGCCGTCGCCGCAGGGCCCGCAGCCGCGCCCCGACCTCCTTGATCTCGAAGGGCTTGGTCACGTAGTCGTCGGCGCCGGCCTCGAGGGCCGCGACGATGTCGTGCGTGTCGGCCTTGGCACTGATGACGATGATCGGCACGTCCGAGCGCCGGCGGATCTCGCGGACGAAGCCGAAGCCGTCCATCCCGCCGAGCATGAGGTCGACGAGGAAGACGTCGACGTCGGCGAGCGAGGGCTCCTGGAGGGCGTCCTCGGCGCTGGCGTGGGCGACGACGGTGTAGCCCTCGTCCTCGAGGGCCATCGACAGCGACGTGCGGATGCCGTCGTCGTCGTCGAGCACCAGGAGCCTCACGGACATCCCGGCAGTCTGCCAGCCCGCGGCGCCCGGACCGCCTCGTGCGCGCGCTCGGCGGCCGGTCGTCACACGACTGCAAAGAAGCGGGCCGCTCCGTCGTCATCCCGCGCTGGGAGCCTCGCGGGATGACCACGACGAGCGCCGAGACGCTGACCGTCCACCTCGACGGATCGCCGGCGGGGGGTGACCTGCGGCGGGTGCGCGCCGCGCTCGCCCGGGGGCTGCGGACGGGCAGGCCGGTCCGGGTCGACCTCTCGGGCGTCGGGCGGCTCACCTCCGAGACGGTCGCGACCATCCTCTGGGCGCGCCGCAGCTGCGCCGGGCGCAACGTCACCTTCTCGGTCGTCGGGGACCACGGGCCGACCCGCCGCGTGCTGCGCGGTTGCGGGGTCGTCGAGGACGCGGACGCGTGCTGAGCCACGTCGTCGGACCGGCGCTCGTGCACCGGCACGCGGCCTGCGGCTGGACCGTCACGACGGTCGAGTACCCGGGCGGGGTGGCCGAGATCCGGCCCCGCACCCGGCTGACGCAGGTCGTCGTCAGCGACCGGACGGAGGGCGGCGCCGGTCTGGCCGGCGGGTGCTACGCCGCGGCTGCCTGCACGCACGACGGCGAGCTCGTCGTCGCCGTGCGGGCCGCGCCGCCGGCGATCGTCGTCACGCCCGGCGGCTGCCGCACGACGCCGGCGGACGGGCGGCCCCAGGACAGCCGGTTCCCCGGCGCCGGGGAGCGCCTCATCCTCCTGTCGGCCGACGCGCTCGAGGCCGCTCCGGACCTGCTGGCCGAGGGCGTGCGGTCCGGTGGCGGTGGGCTCGCGTCGGAGGACCCCGAGGCGCTGCTCCTCGCGCTCGTCGGGGCCGGAGGGCGCGGCGCCGGGGCCGTCATCGACACGACGGCCGATGCCCTCGACCGCTGACCCGCCTGCGGCTCAGAGGAGCTCGACGCGGTCGGCCTGCGGCCCGCGGTCGCTCTGCCGCACCTGGAAGCGCACGCGGTCGCCCTGGTACAGAGCCTCGGCACCGCGGATGACGGAGACGTGGACGAAGAGGTCGGGGCCTCCCGCGTCCGGGGCGATGAAGCCGAAGCCGCGCTCGTCGTCGTACCGGGCGACGACGCCCGTGCCGCCGCGCGCCGGCGGGGCCGAGGACTCCCTGCGGTCGGACCGTCCGCGGTCGGACCCTCCGCGGTCGTAGCGCCCCCGAGCGGACGGTGCGGGCGCGCTCCGGCGAGCCGGGCGGCCGGCGAGGCGCACGTCGCGGGCCTGCGGCCCCTTCTCGCCCATGACGACGTCGTAGGTGACGCGGTCGCCCTCCTCGAGCTCCTGGAGGCCGTCGGCCAGCTCACGGACGTGGACGAACGCGTCCGGCCCACCGTCCTCCGGCGTGATGAACCCGAACCCCTTGTCCCAGTCGTACCAGGACACCGTGCCGTCGGCCCCGTCCGACGCCGGGCCGGACCCGGCGGCCTGCGCGGCGAGGGGGAGGAGGTGGTCGGCCTGCGGACCCTTCGGCCCGTCGACGACGAGGAAGGCCACGCGCTGCCCCTCGGAGACGACGCCGCCGCCGACGACGGCGGAGGCATGGAGAAAGACCTCGGCGTCGCCCTCGTCCGGGGTGACGAAGCCGTAGCCCTTGGTGGGCTCGTACCACGCGACCGTGCCGAGCACGCCGAGCGTCGACTCGTCGCGCTCGGCGACGACGCGCACGCGCCGGGCGATCGGGCCTCGGTCGCCCTCCCCGACCTCGAGCTCGACCACCTGGCCCTCCCGCAGCACCCGCGTCCCGTCACCCCCGACGACGTCGGACGCGTGGACGTAGAGGTCCTCGGCGTCCTCGCCCAGGGCGATGAAGCCGAAGCCCCGGTCGGCGTCGAACCAGCGGACGGTTCCTTCGGTCACGATGACTCCTCGGCGAAGCGTGGTCGGTGCGCACCCATTGTCGCCGACGCGCGGGGTGCGCACGTCCGCCGGCCCCGCCGGACCCGGCCGGTCAGCCGACCGCAGCGCCCCCGTCCGCCGCGGGGGCGTCCGGCACGGCGAGGGTGCCGCGCTCCTCACGGGCCCGGGCCGCGGCCATGACGGTCGCGGGGTCGGCGCCGAAGGTGTCCACGCCGGCGGCGTAGGTCAGCAGGAGGCGGTCGAGGTCGGCCATCGGGGCGGTGAGCTTGAGCTCGAGGGAGTCGGGGAGCGTGCCGGCGAGGCGGGCCAGCACCCGGGTGTCCGGCCGCGTCCCTCCCGCCTCGAGGGAGTCCAGCCCGACGTGCGAGACGACGGCGACGACGTCGTCGACCCGGTCCTCCGTGAGCCCGACGAGGTGGAGCCGCAGGTCCGCCGTGGCGGCACGGGTGAGGTCACGCAGCGTCTCGAGCCGGGACACGACGGTCCGCAGGTGCCGACGGTCGAGGTCGTCGAGCGAGGCGGTCACCCGCACCTGGTCGGCGCCGTCGGCGACGGCGTCCTCGGCCTGCGCGAGGAGCAGCTGGAAAGAGCACCAGTCGCGCAGCGGCTCCGTGGACTCCAGGTGGGCGGTGACCCGCTGGGCCTCCGGGAGGAAGGACCGTACCGCCGCGACCCGCTCGGGCACGCAGGTTACGCCGCGCAGGCCGTACGCGGCGGCCCTGCGCGAGCTGCGCTCCACGTCGAGGAGCGAGCACCAGTCGGGTGAGGTGTCCTCCTCGAGCAGCGCCGCCACCGCGCCCGCCGTGAGCGGGCGTCCGTGGCGGTCGTGTCGGGTCGCCGGGAGGGTGTGACCGGGCATCATGACGCTCCTCAGGCCGGGACGACGGCGCGACGGGCACGGACCTCGCGCAGCGTGTCGATGGTGTGGGCGACCGCCTCGGCGGCCTCGGCGTCGGAGGCGCCGAGGACCTCGGCCGCGGTGTCCTCGGCGGTCGGCAGGACGACGAGGACGGGGACGCCCGCCAGGCGGGGCGCCGCGAGGCAGGAGCGGAGCAGCCCGCTGCGGTCGTGGGCGGCCAGCGGCGCGTCCACGACGACGAGGTGGAAGTCGTGGTGGTCGACGACGGCCGACACCCTCGCGGCCCGGGTGACGGTGCGACACAGCAGGCCCCGGTCGGTGTAGCGCTGGCGCAGCTCCTCGGCGCGGTCGGCGGTGTCGGCGAGGACGAGGGCCCGGCGCGACCCGGCGAGGAGGTCGGCCACCGAGGGCTCCTCCGGCTCGGTCGCGCGGCCGGGCCCCTCGGGGGAGCGGACACCGTCCGGGCCGGCGACGAGCACGAGGGGGACGTCCGCCAGGTGGCGGTCGGCCTGCATCCGCTCGACGAGGTCCCAGCGGGGCTCGCCCGGGACGCGGTCGCCGGCCACGACGGCGGTGGGACGGCGGGCGGCCGCCGCGGCGGCGACGGTCGCGGGGCCGGAGCGGCTCACGACGTCCGCGGGAGCGGCGCCGAGCAGGCCCGCGACCCGGTCGGCGGCGGCGCCGTCGGTGTCGACGACGACGACGCCGGCCGTCGACGGCGGTGCGTCGTCGGAGGCCGGCACGGGCAGCGGCAGCTCGAGCGTGAGGGTGGTCCCGGCGTCCGGCCGCGAGGTGGCCGCGACCCGGCCCCCGTGGGCCTCGACGATCGCCCGGCTGATGCTCAGGCCGAGGTTGGCCCCGTCGCCGCCGCGGCCGGATGCCGGGCCCGACGTGCCCGTCGAGCGGTCGAAGAGGGTCGCGAGCGCGGCGGTGGACACGAGCGGCCCGAGGTCGGTGACGGCGACGACCACCGTCGCGTCCCGCACCTCGGCGGTCACGCGCACGGAGCCGTCGACCGGGCTGTGCCGCACGGCGCTCCCGAGGACGTTGACGAGCGCCTGGACGAGCCGGTCGGCGTCGGCCATGAGGTGCGTGGGTCCGGCCGAGGTCACCCGGACCCGGACGTTGCGGCTGTCGGCCTGTGGCTCGACCTCGTCGACGGCGGCGCGGACCACCTCGTCGAGGTCGACGGGGACGAGGTCGAGGGTGAGGCCGTCGGAGCCGGTGCGGGCGCGCTCGAGGTCGAGGACGCCGTTGACGGTCCGGACGAGGCGCTCGGTGCCGCTGAGGGCGACGCTGGCCATCCGGTGGACCGCCGGGCTCGCCGGTCCGGCGGCGCCCCCGGTGATGAGCCCGAGCGCGCCACGGATGGAGGTGAGCGGCGTCCGCATCTCGTGGCTGACGACCGAGAGGAACTGGGCCCGCAGCAGCTCGGCGTGCCGCTCCTCGGTCACGTCCTGGAGCGTGCCGCGCAGGACCCCGCCCGGCGCGTCGACGCGTGCGCGCACGCGCACCTCGAGGAGGTCGCCGCGCGGCGCGGAGACCCGGCAGGTGAAGTCGACCGGTTCACCGGTCTCGGTGCTGCGGCGCAGCTCGGGCACGGCGAGGCGGTCGCGGTCGTCCGGGTGCACCGCCTTCATCACCTGCTGCGTCGTGAGAGGGCCTGTGGTGGAACGGATCCCGAGGATCCGTCGGAACTCGGCGCTGACGGTGACGTCACCGGACGTCGGGTCCCAGGACCACGAACCGACGTGCGAGAGCGACTGCGCGGCCTCCATCTCGACGGCGGCGGCGCGGGCGGCGACGGCGGCGGACCGGAGGCGTCCCGCCTCACGGTCGACGTCGCGCAGCAGCGACCGGCAGGCCAGGAGCGCGACCACGGCCCCGGCGGCCGAGGCGACGACGGCGACGAGGGCGAGCACGACCCACCCGCCCGAGCCGGTGTCGACGGCCCCGAGCAGGGCGAGGACGGCCCCGAGGGAGAGGACGGACGCCGCGAGGGCGACGCCGAGCGAGCGGGTCAGGCGTCGACGGCCCCGGGCCGCCCACGCCTGCGGTGGGTGCCCGAGCTCGTCCGGCGACGTCGTGGAGGGTGCGGTGCTCATGCGCGGACCAGCACCTCGCGGAGGCGGTCGGGCAGCGTCATCGGGTCGAAGGGCTTCTCGAGGACCGCGAGGACGGAGGTGCCGTCGATGCCGTCCCGCACGGCCTCGCCCTTGGCCGTGAGCACGACGACGGGGAGCGCCGAGGCACCGGGCAGGCCGTTGATGGCCCGCGCCGTCTCGGCGCCGTCCATCCCCGGCATCATCATGTCGAGCAGCACCAGGTCGGGCAGCCGGTGGCGGCAGGCCTCGACGGCGTGGGTCCCGTCGACGGCCGTCTCGACGGTGAACCCTCCGACGGCGCGCAGGCTCAGCGACGCGACCTCGAGGACCAGCTCGTCGTCGTCGACGACCAGCACGTGCCAGGGGGAGTCCGTTCCCTCTGAGATGTTCATGGCGGCAGTGTGAAGGACCGGTCAAGGCCGTGTCTGCGGAAACTCTGGGGGACAGCCGTTCGGCCAGTGTCTGCGTACGCGAGGCATCAGGAGGCGGGGGCGCGACCTACGCTGCCGCCTGACCGGCGAGGTGGTCGTCCGGTGTCAGGAGGGGCCTCGATGCCAACGGAGACGGCGGTCCGCGCGCCGGCGGTCGACCGCGTCCCCGCGCGGCGGGTCATGACCTACCGGTCGGTCCCGGGCGCCCGTGGGCAGTTCGTGTCGGTGGGCGGTGGCGTCCGCGAGATGTTCGGGCTCGACCGCGACGAGCTGCTCGCCGACGTCGACTTCTGGGAGTCGCGCCTTCACCCGGCGGACCGCGACGCGGCGCTGCTGCGGGAGGAGTCGGGGCTCGAGCTCGGGGTCCTCGTCTCGGAGTACCGCTTCGTGCGCCACGACGGCCGGCTCGTGTGGGTCCTCGACGAGGCGACCGTCGTCGAGGACCCCGTCCACGGCCCCGTGTTCGACGGCGTCTTCGTCGACGTGACCTCGTTGCGGCGCTCTGAGCTCAAGGTGGCGGCGCACGGCCGGCTGGTCGATCTCACCAGCGCCGGGAGCACCCTGGGGGAGGCCCTCGAGCCGCTCGTGCACACCGCGATGGAGCTGTGCGCGGCCGAGCGCTGCGAGGTCTCCTTCCCCGACGGGCTGCACGTCTCGGTCACGGCGGCGGCCTTCGACGCGGGGGCGGCGGCGCCGGAGGACGTGCACCGGACCGGGTCGCGCGGAGAGTCGGTGCGGCTCGTGGCGATGCCCTCGCCCGAGACCGACGACACGCTGGAGTGGCTCGAGCTGATGACCCTGCGGGCCCAGCGGATGCTCGAGGACCGCGCCCGGTCGCTCGAGTCCGCGGCCCTGCTCAGCGCCACGCTCGAGTCGACGGTCGACGGCATCCTCGTCGTCGACCGGCACGGCCGGCTCGCGGGGTGGAACGAGAAGTGGGCCACGATGTGGCGGGTCCCGCCGGCGCTGCTCGCGGCCGGCGACGACAAGGCGGTCCTCGAGGCGGTCGTGGCCCAGGTCGCCGACCCGGTGGCGTTCATGGCACGCATCGAGTACCTCTACTCCGCGACCGAGGAGACCAGCTTCGACGAGATCCTCTTCGAGGACGGCCGTGTCTTCCAGCGCTACTCGCGGCCCCAGTCCGTCGACGGGGAGGTCGTCGGGCGGGTCTGGAGCTTCCGGGACATCACCGACGGGCGCGCACTGCAGGAGGCGCTCTCGTCGCAGCAGCAGCGCTTCCGGATGCTCGTCGAGCAGGTCAAGGACCACGCGATCGTCCACCTCGACGAGGACGGCGTCGTCACGTCGTGGAACGCGGGGGCCACGGAGGTGTTCGGCTACGAGGCGGACGAGGTGGTGGGCCGGCACGTGGGCGTCCTGCACCCGGGGGAGGGGGCGGCGACCTCCGAGGAGCTCCTGCGCCGTGCCCGGGTCGAGGGGGTCTCGCGCGACGAGGGCTGGCGCGTGCGCCAGGGTGGCGACCTCGTGTGGATGAGCTCGACCGTCACCGCCCTGCGCGACGCACGGGGCGAGCTGCAGGGCTACGCCAAGGTCGCCCAGGACCTGACGGACCGGCGCGCCGCGGCCGAGGCCCTGCGCGCGCAGCGACAGGTCCTCGAGCTGCTCGGCACGGTCGCCTCGGCGGCGAACTCCGCACCCGACGTCGGGTCCGCCGTGCACCAGACCCTCCGGGCCCTGCTCGACCTCGGCGGCTGGGACCTCGCGCACGCCTGCCTCGCACCGGACGGCACACCGTCCGGCGACGCCCCGACGGACGGACGTCCCTGCGGCGCGGACCCGACGCACCTGTGGCTTGCCGTCGACGGGCTGTGCACCGAGGGCCTGCGGCGCGAGGTCGAGGCCGCCGGGGTCGTCTCGCTCCCGGTCGTCGCCGAGGCGATGCGGCGCAGCGGACCCGCCTGGGACGCCGTCGACGCCTCGGACGGCTCGGCGTCCGCGCAGGCCGTCCGTGCCCTCGGGCTGCGCACGGCCATGGCGCTGCCGATCACGGTCAGGGACCGGACCGTCGGTGTGGTGCAGGTGTTCTCGCGCGAGGAGACCGAGGTCGACGACGGCCTGCTCGACGTGATGGCGCAGGTCGGCGTGCAGCTGGGGCGGAGCGTCGAGAGGCACCACGCCGAGGCCGAGCTCGCGGCGCGGGCGGCGGACCTGCGCGACCTCAGCGACCGCCTGTCGACGGTTCTCGACTCGGTCGAGGAGGGCATCTTCGGCGTGGACGACCGGGGCGTCGTCACCTTCGTCAACCGCGCCGGTGCGGACCTGCTGGGGCTCCCGCGGGAGGCGGTGCTCGGCAGCCGCGACACCGACGTGCTGCAGCGTCCGACGGTTCCCGACGGGGCCACGTCCGACCCGCGGCTGCCGACGCGCTCCCGCCACGTCCGGCCCGACGGCACCTCCTTCGCGGCCGAGTGGATCGTCTCACCCATGCAGACCGGCCCCGGCGCGGTCGTCATCCTGCGCGACGTCGAGGCCGCCCGCGCGGTCGAGCGGATGAAGGACCAGTTCATGGCGATGGCCAGCCACGAGCTGCGCACGCCGCTCACGTCGTTGCGCGGGGCGCTCGGCCTGCTCGGTGGCGGCGCGGTCGGTGAGCTGCCGGCGCCCGCCTCCCGGCTCGTCGACGTCGCGACCGCCAGCACGGACCGCCTGGTCCGGCTCGTCGGGGACATCCTCGACACCGAGCGCCTGCGCACCGGGCGGGTCGTGCTGCGCCATCGGGACGCGGTCGTCGAGGACCTCGTCGCGTCGGCGGTCGACGACTCCTCGGCCGCGCGCGGGGCGACCGAGGTGGTCGTGCACGGCGGTGCCGAGCCGACCCCGGTGCACGTCGACCCCGACCGCGTCGTGCAGGTCGTCACCAACCTGCTCGTCAACGCCGCGAAGTTCTCCCCGGCCGGGGCACCGGTCACGGTGCGGGTCTCGCACGACGAGCGGTGGGTGCGGGTCGAGGTGCAGGACGAGGGCCCGGGCATCCCGGCGGGCATGGAGGAGCGGATCTTCGAGCCGTTCGTCCAGGCCGACGCCAGCGACACCCGCGCGCACAACGGGTCGGGCCTCGGGCTGGCCATCGCCCGCGACATCGCCCGCCTCCACGGCGGCGACCTGACGGGCCGCACGCGCGCCGAGGGCGGTGCCTGCTTCACCTTCACGCTGCCCCTGCCGGGGACGGGTCGCGCCGCCGGCTGAGGGCGACGACGAGGGTCCGCGGGGCCTTGAGCGCATCTTGAGCCGATCTTTCTGCGGACGGCGCCGACGCGGCCGATGGGAGTGCTGACGTCCACCGGCGCCCGCCGGTGGTGACCGTCCGAGGGATGGATCCCGGGGGCGGTGCTCCCGCGACGTCGGGTGCTCCGCCGTGCTCGTCGGTGACGAGGTGTGGGGTCCTGCCGCGCGCGGTCGACCGAGCACCCGACACCGACCGCCGGTGTCACCGAGCCACCAGGCACCGACGGAAGGCCCCCCATGTCCCACAGCGCTCCCGAGCCCGAGCCCCGACACCGGAGGCGTCGCGCCCTGCACCCCCTCGTCCTGCCCGCCGCCGCCGGCCTCGTCGCGGCGAGCGTCCTCTCGCTCTCGACGACCGACGCGCTCTCGGCGTTCACCGCCCAGATCACCGACAGCGTGTCGACCGCCGGGGCCGGCACGCTGCAGATGACCGAGACGCAGTCGGTCGGTGGCACGACCACCACGTGCACGAGCACGGACGGCGGCTCCGTCGCGACGAACTCGGCGACGTGCTCCACGATCAACTCCTACGGCGGTACGACCACCCTCGTCCCGGGTGAGAGCTCGACGAGCTCGGTCACGCTGTCCAACACCGGGACCCACGCCGCCACGAGCTTCACCCTCGAGCCGGGGGCCTGCAGCCAGTCCGGCGCCGTCACCGGGAGCGCGACGGACCTGTGCAACAAGCTCCTGCTGTCGGTCGACAAGACCGTCGGCGGCACGACGACCAACCTCGTCAACCAGGTCAGCCTCGACGCCTTCCGGACGGCGTACCGCACCGGTGGCACGTCCGGGCCGCTCTCCCTCGGGTCGGTCGCGGCCGGCGACTCGCGCACCTTCACCTTCACCGTGACCCTGCCCGCCGGGACCGGCAACACCTACCAGGGCCTCACCGCCACCCAGGGCCTGACATGGCTCTTCACCGCCGGGTCCTGACGAGCCACCGCCGTGCCGCTGGGCTGGTGACGGGCGCGGCGGCGGCGCTCGCGCTCGTCCTCGTCGTCGCCGTCCCCCTCCTCGGCGGGGTCCGCCTCTTCGTCGTCTCCTCGCCGTCGATGGGCACCGCCGCCCCCGTGGGGACGCTCGTCGTCACCCGTCCGGCGAGCACGACGACGGTGCAGCGGGGGGAGGTCGTGGCCTACTCACCGCTCGACGGGTCCGGCCTCACCGTCGTCCACCGGGTGGTCGCGACCGAGCCGTCCTCGACGGGCCCGACCCTCGTCACCCGGGGGGACCTCAACGGCAGCGACGACCCCCACCCGGTCACGGACGAGCGGCTCGTCGGGCGTGCCGTCGCCCTCCTGCCCGGGTGGGGCTACGCCGTCCGCGCGGTCCCGCTGCTCGGCCTGGGCGGTGTCCTCGTCGTCCTCCTCACCCGGCTCTGGCTGCGGCCCGAGGTCCGTGGCCCCGTGCGACTGGTCGCCTGGTCGCTGCTCTACGCGGTGACCGTCCTCCGCCTGCGTCCTTTCGTGGGGGTCACCGAGGTCGCGGTCAGCACCTCGCCCGACGGGTCGCGGGTCTCCTTCGTCTCGACCGGGATGCTGCCCGTCACCGTCACCGAGCAGCTGGGCCACGCGGTGTCCGGGCCGAGCCACCTCTCCTACGGCGAGCGGGGCGAGCTGGCCGTCCACGTCGCCGCCGCCGGCGACCGGCTGCGGCTGCACGTGCGCCCCGACCTGTCCTTGACCGCATGGCTCGTCCTCTGGGGGCTCTGTCTGCTCCCCGTCGTGTGGACGCTCGTCCTCGAGCACCGTCGGACCCGGCGTCCTCGGCCGTCCCGGACGCCCGGCGTGCTCGTCGCGCGGCCGGTGGCCGGATGAGCGCGCGGTGGACCCGGCGTCGGGGGGCCGTCAGCGCCGGGGCGACCGCTGTCGCTGCGGTCCTCGGCGCGCTCGCCTGGGTCGCCGTACCGCCGGCCTCGGGAGCCTTCACCTCGACCGTGGCGCACACCGCGACGGTGGCGACGAACCCGAGCTTCACCTGCCAGGCGGCGGCGACGTCCGGGCGCTCCGGTGCGGGGGCGCTCATCACGTATCCCCTGTCGGAGGCGTCCGGGATGACGGTGAACGACACCTCGGGCTCCGTCGGGTCTCCTCGCAACGGCGCCTACTCGGCCTTCGGTGTCACGTACCGCTCGGCGGGTCCCTGCGCCCGGGACGGAGGGTTCGCGATCCGGCTCGACGGGAGCAGCGGATCGCTCACCGGACCCTGGACCCTCCTCGCCTCCTCGTCCCGCTGGTCGCAGGAGGTCTGGTTCCAGGGGACGCGCCCCGGTGGCGACCTGCTCGGCTTCGCCTCGATGCTCATGGGCGACAGCGGCACCATGGTCGACCGTCGGCTGTACCTCAGCACCTCGGGGAACCTCGTCGCGGGGGTCCTCGCCGGCGGCACCACCGTGAGGACCGTCACCAGCCCGCGGACGTACACCGACGGGGTGTGGCACCACGTCGTCGTCACGCAGGCCACGGCCGCCGACGCCCAACCGGGGTTGCGGCTGTACGTCGACGGTGTGCTCGTCGCCTCGGACTCGTCCGTCACGACGAGCTCGGACCTGTGGCAGTACTGGCGGATCGGCAACGGGGGGCACGGGGTCATGGCTGCCCGCTGGCCGGGCGAGGCGTCGAGCACGGCCCTCGCGGGCAGTCTGGCCTTCGCGTCCTACTACACGTCCGCCCTCGCACCCACGGACGTGCTGCGGCACTACGCCGCCGGTCGGACCGGACCGCCGACGAGCGGCCGCTGGTCGTTCTCGAGGTCGACGGTCGGCGACAGCACCTCGTACCTGCGGCACTGGGCCTTCCGCCTCTACGTCGACCCCATCTCCATGAGCGACCCCGTCGGCACCTACGACTCGACCTGGACCCTCGAACCGGGGCTCGCGGACCCGCGGTGCGTCTCGTTCCGGTCGACGAACTACCCGGACCGCCTGATCCGGCACACGAGCGAGATGCGGATGGTCATCGAGGTGCCGGACGGGACCGCGGCCTGGAAGCAGTCGGCGACGTTCTGCCCGCACCTCGGCAACAACGGTCAAGGCACCTCGTGGTCGGCCTACGACGCCCCGACCCGGTACTGGCGCTCCTACGGCGACGAGGTGTGGCTGGCCTCGGACGGCGGCCCGAACTGGTTCGACGAGCACACGAACTGGGCCGACGAGACGAGCTGGAACACCCGCCCGCCCGTCGTGCCCTGAGACCTCGGTGCCGCCCCGCGGCGGGGCGGCACCGAGACGTCAGCGGGCGCTGCTGCTCGTGGCCTCAGCGGTAGGCACCGTGTCCGAGGGCACCGCAGCCGAGCGCGGCGTGCCGGCCGAGCGACCGCGCCGGCCGAGCCAGCGCTCCACGCGGCCCGCCAGGACGGTCAGCGCGTAGTTGACGAGCACGAACACCGCCGCCGCGACGATGTAGGCCTGCAGCGTGTTGGCGTACGCGGACCCCAGCGTCTTCGCGGCGGTGAGGAGCTCCGGGTAGAGCACGACGGTGCCGAGCGCGGTGTCCTTGAGGACGACGACGAGCTGACCGACGAGCGCGGGCAGCATCGCGCGCAGCGCCTGCGGCAGCTGGATGCTGCGCAGGGTCTGGCCGGGGGAGAGGCCGATCGAGAGGCCGGCCTCGGCCTGCCCGGCGGGCAGCGAGTGCACGCCCGAGCGCACGAGCTCGGCGATGACCGAGCCGTTGTAGAGCGTCAGCCCGACGACGACCGCCGCCATCGGCGCGTACTGGTTGGGCAGCCACGAGGCGGTCGCGAAGTAGCCGAAGAAGAGGAAGACCATCATGAGGAGGACCGGCACCGACCGGAAGAACTCCACGACGACACCGCTGACCCAGCGCACCGCGCGCACGTGCGAGAGGCGGCCCATCCCGAAGACCAGGCCGTAGACGCCCGCCAGGACGACCGACGCGGCTGCGGCCTTGATGGTCTCCCAGAACCCGGGGAGCAGGTACTCGGTCCAGACGGCGGGGTCCGTGACGAAGGGGGTCCACAGGGCCGGGTCGAGCTGGCCGGCCTCCGACATCTTGCGGTAGACGATCCACGCACCGGCGACGACGAGGAGGACCCCGACGACCGTGAGGACGCTGTGCCGCAACCGGGCCCGCGGGCCGGGGGCGTCGAAGAGGACGCTGTCGCTGCTCATCGCTTGACCGCCAGACGTCGGGAGAGGGAGGTGACCGCGAGGCCGATCGGCAGCGTGAGGATGACGAAGCCGAGGGCGAAGAGGAAGAACGTCGGCAGGCTCGCGCCCTCGTTCTCGGTGATCTGCGCGAGGAGGCCGGCGGCCTCGGCGGTGCCGAGGATGACCGCGGCCACCGTCGTGTTCTTGATGAGCGCGATGAGGGTCGAGCCGAGCGGCGCGATGGCGCCACGGAACGCCTGCGGCAGCAGCACCTCGCGCATCGACTGGCCGAAGGTCAGCCCGATGGAGCGGGCGGCCTCGGCCTGCCCGGCGGGGATGGTGTTGACGCCGCTGCGGATCGCCTCGCAGACGAAGGCCGCGTGGTAGACCGACAGCATGATGACCGCCCACCAGTAGGAGTCGCGGGCCTGGTCCTGGCTCAGCTGCAGCCCGAGGATGATGCTCATCCCGAGGATGCTGAAGACCATGAGCAGCGTCAGCGGCGTGTTGCGCAGGACGTTGACGTAGAACGCCCCGAGGGCCCGCAGGACGCGGACGGGGGAGACGCGGAAGACCGCGAGCACGGTGCCGATGACGAGCGCGCCCAGTGCGGAGAGCACGGAGAGCTGGATCGTCACCCAGAAGGCGCCGAGGATGTCGTAGTTGCCGATGATGTCGCCCATCACCTCACCTTTCGGCCGGGGCGGTGGCCCTCGGGCCCGGCACCGCCCGCCCCGAGGGGCGGGCGGTGCGCGGGTCCGGACGGGCTGCGGTCAGGAGCAGGCGTCCGGGGTGGGCGGGTTGCCCGCCGGCGGCTTGTAGCCCGCCGGGCCCAGGTTCGCGTCGACGATCTTCTGCCAGTCGCCGTCGGTGATCATCTTGGTGATGGCGTCGGTCACCTTCTGGCAGGTGGCGGTGTCGCCCTTCTTGAGGCCGATGCCGTAGTTCTCCTGCGAGAACGGCTGGCCGACGACCTTGAGCTTGCCCTTGTACTGGTCCTGCGCGGCGTAGCCGGCGAGGATCGTGTCGTCGGTGGTCAGCGCGTCGACGCCGCCGGAGACGAGCGCGGTGACGCACTCGGAGTAGGTGCCGAACTCACGGAGGTTGACACCCGCGACCTCGTCCTTGACCTTCTGCGCCGAGGTCGAGCCGGTGACGGAGCACAGCTTCTTGCCGTCGAGGCTGTCGGGGCCGGTGATCGAGGAGTCGTCGGCGCGGACGAGGAGGTCCTGGCCGGCGACGAAGTACGGCCCGGCGAACCCGACCTTCTGCTTGCGCTCGTCGGTGATCGAGTAGGTCGCGACGATCATGTCGACCTGGCCGGTGCTCAGCAGGTTCTCGCGCTGCGCGCTCGGGGCCTGCACCCACTGGATGTCGTCCTCCTCGTGGCCGAGCTGCTTGGCCACGTACTTCGCGACGTCGACGTCCATGCCGGCGTAGTCGCTGCCCTTCTTCAGGCCGAGACCGGGCTGGTCGAACTTGATGCCGATCTTGATGCCGTCGCCGCCGGAGCCCTCCCCGCCGTCGTCGGAGCCACAGGCGCTCGCCGTGAGCGCGAGGACCGCCGCTGCGGCGACGAGTCCGATCCGGGTGCTCTTCATGTCGGTGTTCCTCCTGGTGTTGGTCGACTCGTGGTCGTCGGGTGGCCCGGTCGGCCGCCCCGGTCAGTGGGTCAGGATCTTCCCGAGGAAGTCCTTGGCGCGCTCGCTGCGGGGGTTGGTGAAGAACTCCTCCGGCGTGTTCTCCTCGACAACCTGGCCGTCGGAGAGGAACACGACGCGGTTGGCGGCCTTGCGGGCGAAGCCCATCTCGTGGGTGACGACGATCATCGTCATGCCGCTCTTCGCGAGCTCGACCATGACGTCGAGGACCTCGGTGATCATCTCGGGGTCGAGCGCGGAGGTCGGCTCGTCGAAGAGCATGACCTTCGGGTCCATCGCGAGGGAGCGGGCGATCGCCACGCGCTGCTGCTGGCCACCGGACAGCTGTGCGGGGTACTTCTGCGCCTGGTGCGCGACGCCGACGCGCTCGAGCAGCTCGGTGGCGCGCTTCTCGGCGTCGGCCTTCTTCATCCCGCGGACCTTGATCGGCCCGAGCGTGACGTTCTCGAGGATCGTCTTGTGGGCGAAGAGGTTGAAGGACTGGAAGACCATCCCGACGTCGGCCCGCAACGCGGCGAGCTCCTTGCCCTCCTCGGGCAGGGCCTTGCCGTCGATGGTGATCGAGCCGGACTCGAAGGTCTCGAGGCGGTTGATCGTCCGGCAGAGGGTGGACTTCCCCGACCCGGACGGCCCGATGAGGATGACGACCTCGCCGCGGCCGACCTCGAGGGTGATGTCCTTGAGCACGTGGAGGTCACCGAAGTGCTTGTTGACGTCCTTGAGGACGACCAGGGCTTCGCTCATGCACAGGAAACCTACTGATGCCGGTGCCGTTCGTGGCAAGCCGGGGTCGTCCGATGGGGCGGATGGGGCGCATTGTGACCGTTCCGAGACCTCCCCGCACCTCCAGCGCCCGCCCGAGCCCTCAGGCGACCCACACCTTCCGGAGCGGCTCCTCGACCGTCCACACGGTGCGCTCGCCGGCGTGCAAGCGGACGGCCGTGCCGGGAGCCAGCCGGATGCGCTCGCCGTCCTCGAACTCGACTGTGCCCGAACCGGACAGGACGACGAACACCTCGTCCGTCTCGGTGTCACGAGTGGTGCCGGCGGACATCTCCCAGACCCCGACCTCGACCCCGCCGACGGCGCCGAGCGTCTGCACGGCGGCCGTCGGGTCGCCGTCGACGACCTCCTCGGCCGGAAGGGGCTCGTGGTCGAGAGGGAGCCGGGTCACGTCGTCGGCGAGGAGGCGCTGGGGCATCCCCGGATGCTGCCACGCGACGGATCGAGAAGCCAGAGCGGCATGCGACCGTCCCGATCCGGAGTCGTGGCCGCCTCGTGGCGATGGATCCCGTGGACTTCCTCTCGCCCCCGACAGCAGGGCTCGGGCATGATGCGGGGCATGGCCGTCTCCCCGGGTGCCGTGCACGCCTCCCTCGCCGACGCCGTCCCCGACGTGTTCTGGACCGACCGCCCGGCGGTGCGCCCGCCGGCCCGCGCGCCGCTGACCGGGCACGGCCACCGCGCCGACCTCGTCGTCGTCGGCGGCGGGTTCACCGGGCTGTGGGCGGCGGTCCAGGCCAAGGAGGACGACCCGTCGTGCGACGTCGTGCTGGTCGAGCGCGGGCGCTTCGGCGTCGCCGCCTCCGGGCGCAACGGCGGCTTCGTCTCGCCCTCGCTGACGCACGGCCTCGGGCAGGGGGTGGCCTGCTGGCCGGACGAGGTGCCCGCGCTCGAGCGGCTCGGGGCCGAGAACTTCGCCGGGCTCGCCGCCGCCGTCGAGAGGTACGGCATCGACTGCGACCTGCACGTCCCCGGTGAGCTGACCCTCGCCCTCGACGAGCGCCAGGTCGAGACCGTCCGCGAGGCGCACGCGCTGCACCGGGCCCACGGCGTCCCGACCGAGCTGCTCACCGCCGAGGAGGCCCGGGCCCGGGTCGACTCGCCGCGCTACCTCGCCGGGATGCACGACCCCACCGTCGGCCTCGTCGACCCGGCGCGGCTGGTGTGGGGCCTCGCCGAGGCCGCCGAGCGGCTCGGGGTCCGCCTGCACGAGGACACCGCGGTCACCGGCCTGGACGAGGACGGCGACGGCGTGCGCGTCGACACCGAGTGGGGGAGCGTGCACGGGCGCCGGGTCGTGCTCGGCACGGGTGCGTTCCGCGGCGTGCTCAAGCGGCTCGCCCTCTACACGCTGCCCGTCTACGACCACGTACTCATGACCGAGCCCCTGACGCCGGCGCAGCTCGCGTCGGTCGGCTGGGAGGGGCGCGAGGGGCTGACCGACGCCGGCAACCAGTTCCACTACTACCGGCGCACCCTCGACGACCGCGTCCTGTTCGGCGGCTACGACGCCAACTACCACTTCCCGGGGCGCATCGACCCGCGGCTGGAGCAGTCGGCGTCCCACGACCTGCTCGCGCGCCACTTCCTCGGGATCTTCCCCCAGCTCGAGGGCATCCGGTTCACGCACCGGTGGGCGGGCGTCATCGACACGACGTCACGCTTCACCCCCGTCTTCGGCACGGCGATGGGCGGCCGGCTCGCCTACGCCGTCGGGTACACCGGGCTCGGCGTGGCCTCGACGCGCTTCGGCGCGCGCGTGGCGCTCGACCTCGTCCACGGGCGCGACACCGAGGTCACCCGGCTCGGGATGGTGCGCCGCAAGCCGCTGCCGTTCCCGCCGGAGCCGGTCCGCGGTCTCGGGGTGCGCCTGACCCGCGCGAGCCTCGCCGCCGAGGACCGCACCGGGCGCCGCAACCTCTGGCTGCGGGCGATGGACGCCGTCGGCATCGGCTTCGACAGCTAGCCGGTCGGCGGGCGGTCGGCCGCGCGCTCGGCGCGCAGCTCGTCGACGGTCCGCTGCAGGCGGGTGATCTGCTCCGACAGCGTCTCGACGTCCTGGGCCGTCGCCGCGCGCGAGGCCTCCTCGATGTCCTGCACCTGCTCGATGAGCCAGCTCGCGAAGGTCGCCGTCACGACACCGATGAGCGCGATGCCGGCGAGCATCAGGCCGACCGCGACCCACCGGCCCTGCGTCGTCACCGGGTGGAGGTCGCCGTACCCGACGGTCGTCACCGTGGTCGCCGCCCACCAGAGCGCGTCGCCGAAGGTCCGGATGAGGGCCCCCGGCGCGCCGCGCTCGGCCTGGAGCTCGGCGAGGCTCGCGACGAGGATGACCATCACGGCGGCGCCCGCGACGTACACGGACACCCGGCCCCGCAGCGACCCGCCGGCCTTGCGGTTGAGGACGGCCAGCAGGGTGACGAGCCGCAGCAGCCGCAGCGGCCGGAGCAGCGGCAGCACGACGACCGCGAGGTCGAGGAGGTTGTGCCGGACGAACTCGACCTTGTGCGAGGCCAGCCGGAGCCGCACGAGGTAGTCCACGAGGAAGGCCGCCCAGGCCGTCCACGACAGGACCTCGAGGGCGGTGAGCCATCCGCCGGAGAGCGTCGGGTCGAGGATCGGCCAGGCGTAGGCCACGAGGAAGAAGAGGGCGGCCGCGGTCAGCGGCCACTCCGTCGCGCTCTCCCAGCGGGCGCGGCGCACGTCGTCGCTCATGCCGTCATGCTGGCACGCGGTCGTCGGTGGGGGCGGACGGCCGGGTCAGGCGCCGTTGGCCTGCACCGCGATGACGACGACCCAGACGACGACCGCGACCAGGATCACGCCCGCGATGACGCGCGGCCGGCGGGACGACTCACCCCCGCGGCGGGCGCGCACGACCAGAAAGCCGGCGACGACGAGCAGCAGGGCGATCTCGAGCAGGATCACGGGACCTCCGGGGACGGGTGCCGGGTCGGCCGGCGAGCGGGTGGTCGGTGCGGGGACCCGCGCACGCCGTGCCCGGCCCCCGGGGAGATGCTCTCGTGCCGCCCGGGGTCGGCGCACGTCGAGGGCCCCGGGGCCTCGTGCTGTGGGGCCTGCGGGTCACCGCGGTCCGGCCGCCACGCCGACCGCGGCCCCGACGAGCGCCACGGCCCCGGTGGTCGTGGCGACGGTGCGGCGGGACGGTGACGCGAGGGCCAACCCGAGCATCGTCGCGGCGTGGACCGCGTCGACGCCGACCGCGACGCGGCGGGTGGCGCGGGGGGCGAGGACCTGGACGGCCCCCTGGACGAGGTGGCGGACACCGAGTGCCCGGATGGCGAGCTCCTCGACGGGGTCGGGGGAGCGGCCCTCGAGCCGGCGCCACACGTCGTCACCACGCGCGAGGAGCACCCCACCCCACGCGGTGCCCGCCGCGCCGGCGAGACGCATCAGGGCGGCGCCGCCGTTCACCGCCGCCTCCCGGCGACCGCGGCGCCGGTCGCCACGAGGGCGGCGGCGGCGCCGGCCAGCAGCGGGTAGTGATGGGCGACCCACTGCTGGGGGCTGTGCGCGTGGGCGCGGTCGTCGAACGCGCCGTGGGCGCCGAAGTCGCGGCCGCCCGGGCCGTCGGCGGGCTCCCAGAGGTTGCTCGGCTGGTCGTCGGGCTTGCGCTTCCCGGTCTGCTGCGAGCCGAAGCCGGTGCGCCCGAGGTAGCGGTCGAGCAGTCCCGGGACGACCGCGTTGGCCGCCAGCGTGCCGACGGTGCTCGCGCCGACCCAGTACTCGCGGCGCCGGGGGTGGTCGGCCGCGAACACGACCGCCCGGGCGGCCACCTCCGGCTGGTAGATCGGGGGCACGGGCTGTGCCTGCTGGGGGAGGCGCGAGAGCACCCAGGAGAACTGCGGCGTGTTGACCGCCGGCATCTGCACCATGGTCACCCGCACGGCGCTGCGTTCGTGCAGCAGCTCGGTCCGCACGGACTCGTGGAACCCCTGGATGGCGTGCTTCGCGCCGCAGTACGCGCTCTGGAGGGGGATGCCCCGGTAGGCCAGGGCCGACCCCACGTGGACGATCGTGCCGCGGTCGCGCTCCTTCATCCGGCGCAGGATGCTCATCGTCGCGTAGACGTAGCCGAGGTAGCTGACCTCGGTGACCCGCCGGAACTCCTCGGGGCGTATGTCGTCGACGCGGGCGAAGACCGAGGTGAACGCGACGTTGACCCACACGTCGACCGGGCCGAGCTCGCTCTCGATGCGCTCGACGGCGGCCTCGACGGCGTCGGCGTCCGCGACGTCGGTCGGGACGACGAGCGCTCGCGCCCCGAGCGCGCGCACCTCCTCGGCGGCGGCCTCCAGCCCGCGCTCCCCACGGGCGACCAGGGCGAGCGTGTCGCCCCGTCTGGCGAACTCCCGGGCGGTGGCCCGCCCGATCCCCCCACTGGCTCCGGTGACGACGACGACTCTGGACACGTCGGTTCCTCTCGCTCGGGTGCGGCGCGGATGCGTCATCCGGGTGCTACCCCGGCCGGGCCGGGTTGACGCGTGCGGGGGCCGGCACCAGACTCGCCGGACCTGAGGCTCCGGGGGGACCACGGTCCGCGCCGAGGCATCCCGGCGCCGCCGGTGGTGGCGGCCGTGGCGTCGGACGTGGGGTGATCGCCCCACGTCTGGCGCCACCGGGAGCACCTCGACCCCGTCAGGGCAGCGCGACCGGTGCATCCGCGGGGGGTGGTGGGGCGTGTCGGGCTTGAACCGACGACCGACGGATTATGAGTCCGCTGCTCTGACCGACTGAGCTAACGCCCCGGGCCGTGGCGCGTCGGCCACGGGTGCGCCGAGCCTAGCGGCGGCCCGACGCCTCGCGGAGGCCGGTCGGCGGCCGGCCGCGAGTGCACAGGGCAGCGACGCGGCGGCGACAGGCGCGGCACAGCCCGGCCCGTGACCGTGGGAGCAGATGGTCCCCACGACGAAGGAGCACCCCATGGACCGACAGACCAGGACCCTCGCGATCGGCGGGGTCGGCATCGCCGCCGCCGTCGCGCTCGGCCTCACCGGCGCCTCGCTCGCCGGGGCGGCCGACACGTCGCCGAGCACCGCCGCGCCGTCGGCCTCCGCGTCCGCCTCGCCCGGCACCGGCACCGACGCGAACGGCGGGGGCTCGGCGAGCGGCACCCTGCCCGGCGGTGGGCAGGCCGGCGCCGACGGGATGCCCGGCGGTGGGCAGGCCGGCGCCGACGGGATGCCCGGCGGTGGGCAGGCCGGCGCCGACGGGATGCCCGGCGGTGGGCGCGGCGGGATGATGGACGAGGGCGGCACGCTGACCGCCGAGGCCGCGAGCAAGGCGGTGGCGGCGGCGCAGGGAGCCGTCGACGAAGGGACGGTCAGCGGCGTCCGGGCCCTGTCCGACGGCAGCTACGAGGTGACCGTCACCTCCGACGCCGGCCGGGTCGACGTGCTCGTCTCGGCGCAGTTCGCGGTCACCGGCACCGAGGAGCACGGCGGCCCGGGCGGGATGCCGGGCGCCGAGGGTCAGCAGCCGGGCGGCGTCGGGGGCACCGGCTCGAGCGACCCGAGCGACGCCAACGGCACGAGCAGCACGACCACCTCGGGCGCGACGACGGTCTGACGCCCAGCCTCGCCCGGCGCACCCGCACCACGAATCCGTGTGATCTCTGGTGCGGGTGCGTCGCGTGGGGCAGACTGTCCGCAGACAACCGGCACGCGTGGCGTGCCCGCAGACGCACGACACGGCACGAACCGGCCCACGGCTCGGGCGGCGACGTTGGGGAAGACGTCCACCGCACGACAAGGAGACCGGGATGTCCGCGATGCAGCGCGCCACCACGCGTGGAGTGGTCTACGTCCACTCCACGCCCAAGGCGCTGTGCCCGCACGTGATCTGGGCGATCGAGGGAGTCCTCGGCGTCCGCGTCAGCCTGGACTGGACCGCGCAGCCGGCGGCCCCCGGGATGGTCCGCGGCGAGCTCAGCTGGGCCGGCGAGGCCGGCAGCGGCGCCCGCATCGCGTCGGCGCTGCGCGGCTGGGAGCACCTGCGCTACGAGGTCACCGAGGAGCCGAGCCCCGGCTCCGACGGCTCGCGCTGGTCGCACACGCCCCGCCTCGGCATCCACCACACGTGGACCTCGGCCAACGGCGACGCGGTCGTCAACGAGGACCGGCTGCGCGAGGTCGTCGTCCTCGCCCAGGGCAGCCCGGAGGCGATGCAGGAGATGATCGAGGAGCTGCTCGGGCTCGAGTGGGACGAGGAGCTCGAGCCGTTCCGCTACGCCGGCGAGGGCGCGCCGGTCCGCTGGCTGCACAAGGTCGGCTGACCCTCATCGCGGGCTACACCGCAGTAACCGTCGTTCCAGCGACACCTACTGCGGTGTAGCACGCAACCAGAACACGGCGAACGCCCCCGGACCTGGTCGGTCCGGGGGCGTTTCGGCGGCGCCTCAGACGCTCTTGACGACGAGCGCGACGTTGTGGCCGCCGAACCCGAAGGAGTTGTTGAGCGCCGCGATGTCGCCGTCGGGCAGCGTGCGGTGCTCGCCGCGGATGACGTCGAGGTCGATCTGCGGGTCGAGGTCCTCGATGTTGATGGCCGCCGGTGCCGTGCGGTGGTGCACCGCGAGAACCGTGAGCAGCCCCTCGAGGGCTCCGGCCGCGCCGAGCAGGTGCCCGGTCATCGACTTCGTCGCGCTGACCGGCATCGCGTCGGCCGCGGACCCGAAGGCGCGGCGGATGGCGTTGGCCTCGGCCACGTCACCGACCGGGGTCGAGGTCGCGTGCGCGTTGATGTGCACGATGTCGCTGTCGGTCAGCCCGGCCCGCTCGACGGCGGCGCGCATCGCGCGGGAGGCGCCGGCGCCCTCGGGCTCCGGGGCGGTGATGTGGTGGGCGTCGGCGGACATCCCGATCGAGGCGAACTCGGCGTAGATGCGCGCGCCGCGGGCCTTCGCGTGCTCGTACTCCTCGAGCACCATGACGGCCGCGCCCTCGCCCATGACGAAGCCGTCGCGGCCGGTGTCGTAGGGGCGCGAGGCGCCGGCGGGGTCGTCGTTGCGGGTCGAAAGGGCCTGCATCTGGGCGAAGCCCGCGAAGCAGATGGGGTGCGTCGCGGCCTCGGTGCCACCGGCGACGACCACGTCGGCGCGGCCGTCGCGGATCATGTCGTAGGCGGTGCCCATCGACTCCGCACCCGACGCACAGGCCGACACGGTCGTGTGGGCACCGGCGCGCGCGCCGAGCAGCAGCGACACGTTGCCGGAGGAGGTGTTGGGCATGAGCATCGGCACGGCGAGCGGGAAGACGCGGCGGACGCCCTTCTCGCGCAGGTTGTCCCACTGGTCGAGCAGCGTCCACACGCCACCGATGCCGGTGCCGATCGCGACGCCGAGGCGCTCCGGGTCGACCTCCGGCGAGCCGGCGTCCTCCATCGCGGCCTGCGAGGCGATGACCGCGTACTGCGCGCTCGGGTCCATCCGGCGGACCTGCACCTTCGTGAGGACCTCGAGCGGGTCCTGCGCGATGGTGCACGCGAAGTGGACCGGCATCTCGTACCGGTCGAGCATCTCCTGGGGCAGGGGCTTGGCCCCGGACCGTCCGGCGAGGATGCCCTCCCACGTCTCGGCGATCGTGCCGCCGAGGGGCGTGGTGGCACCGAGTCCGGTGACGACGACGCGACGCTCGCTCATGGGTGCTGCAGCTCCTTGTGGGTGCGGGTGGGAACCGGCGCGGCCTCCCGGTCGGGGAGGCCGCGCCCGGTGGGTCAGCCCTGGTTGGACTGGATGAAGGTGACCGCGTCGCCGACCGTCGTGAGGTTCTTGACCTCGTCGTCGGGGATGCGGACGCCGAACTTCTCCTCGGCGTTGACGACGATCGTCATCATCGACAGCGAGTCGATGTCGAGGTCGTCGGTGAAGGACTTGTCCATCTGGACCTCGGCCGGGTCGAGGCCGGTCTCCTCGTTGACGATCTCGGCGAGGCCGCTGAGGATCTCCTGCTGGTCAGCCATGTGCTGTCTCCTTCGGTGTGGGTGGGGTGGTGCTTCGGCCCGGGTGACCCGTGGGCCCACGGGAGTCAGGGGATGACGACGACCTGCGCCGCGTAGGACAGGCCAGCGCCGAACCCGATCTGCAGCGCGAGGCCGCCGCTCGGGATCTCGCCGTGGCGGACCATCCGCTCCATCGCCAGCGGCACCGAGGCCGCGGAGGTGTTGCCGGTGTAGGCGATGTCGCGGGCGATCGGGAGGTCCGCGGGGAGGCCGAGCTTCTTGGCCATCGCGTCGATGATGCGGACGTTGGCCTGGTGGGGGATGAACGCGTCGAGCTGGTCGGCGGTGATGCCCGCGGCGTCGAGCGCCTGCTGGGCGACGGGCGCCATGCCCCAGACCGCCCAGCGGAAGACGGTCTGGCCGGCCATCCCGATGTGCGGCCAGCCGAGCTGCTTCTCGTGGACGTCGATCCAGGACTCGGTCTGCGAGATGGCCTCCCACTGCGCGCCGTCCGAGCCCCACACGGTCGGGCCGATGCCGACGGTGTCGGATCGGCTGACGACGGCCGCGCCGGCGCCGTCCGCGAAGATGAAGGCGGTGCCGCGGTCGTCGAGCGAGGTGAAGTCCGAGAGGCGCTCGACGCCGACGACGAGCACGTGCTCGGCCTGGCCGGTGCGGACCATGTCGGAGGCGAGCGAGATGCCGTGGCAGTAGCCGGCGCACGCGGCCGAGATGTCGAACGCCGCGGCCGTGGACCCGAGGCGCTCGGCGACCAGCGGTGCGGCGGCGGGGGTCTGGTAGGGCCAGCTGACCGTCGCGACGATGACCGCGCCGAGGTCGGCGCCGGTGATGCCGGCCATCTCGAGCGCGGGGGTGGCGGCGAACACGGACATGTCGATGACCGACTCGCCCTCGCCGGCGAAGCGGCGCTCGATGATGCCCGAGCGCTCGCGGATCCACTCGTCGGAGGAGTCGATGCGCTCGACGAGCTCGCTGTTGGGGACGACCCGGCGCGGCCGGTACCCGCCGATGCCGGCGATCCGGGAGTGCGTGACCGGGCCGGCGGTGAGGTGGCCGGTGCCCTTCGGGGTGGGGCTCATGCGGAGTGCTCCTCGATGAGGGTGCGAGCGGCGTCGAGGTCCTCGGGTCCCTTGACCGCGAGCAGCTCGACCCCCTTGAGGGCGCGCTTGGCGAGCCCGACGAGCGTGCCCGCCGGGGGCAGCTCGATGATCGCGGTCACCCCGAGCGCGGCGAACCGGTCGGAGCAGAGGTCCCAGCGGACCGGGTTGGACACCTGGGCGACGATCCGGTCGAGGACCTCGCGGCCGTCGGTGACGACCTCGCCGTCGCGGTTGGACACCAGGGGCACCGTGGCGTCGGCGGGGGAGAGCTCGCCGGCCGCCGCGGCGAGGGCGTCGACCGCGGGCTGCATGAACGAGGTGTGGAAGGCGCCGGCCACCTTGAGCGGGATGACCCGGGCGCGCGTGGGCGGCTCGGCGGCGAGGGCCGCCAGCGCGTCGAGCTCGCCGGCGGCGACGACCTGGCCGGCGGCGTTGACGTTGGCCGGCGTGAGGCCGTGCGACTCGATCGCGGCGAGGACCTCGGTCGGGTCGCCGCCGACGACGGCGCTCATCCCCGTGGGCGTCGCGGCGCTGGCCTTCGCCATCTCGCGACCGCGCAGGGCGACGAGGCGCATCGCGTCGTCCTCGGCGAGGACCCCGGCTGCGGCGGCCGCGGTGATCTCGCCGACGGAGTGGCCGGCGAGGGCGCCGACGCCGCTGGTGCCACCGAGCGCGCGCACGGCGAGCAGACCGGCGCCGACGAGGAGGGGCTGGGCGACCGCGGTGTCCTTGATCGTGTCCTCGTCCGAGGTCGTGCCGTGGGCGACGAGGTCGACACCGGCGGCATCCGACAGGGCGGTGAGGTGCTCGCGGGCGCCGGGCAGCTCGAGCCACGGCGCAAGGAAGCCCGGGGTCTGGGAGCCCTGACCGGGGCAGACGATGATGATCACGTGCCCCAGCCTGCTATCCGGCGGGGTCGTGGCCCGGGACGGGCGGGGACGAACCTGCCGGGCGGCTTTTGTGGGATCCCCACAATCGCTGTCAGCGGGGCCTCAGGGACGCGGGGCCGTGCGGGCGGCCGGGCCGAGGCGGTGGAAGGCCAGGGCGAGCCGCACCGTCTGGGCGTCGTGGGCGTCGGTGAGGTCGTAGCCGGTGGCCTTCGCGATGCCCTGGAGCCGGTAGCGCACGGTGTTCGGGTGGACGATGAGCGCCCGTGCGGTGCCCTCCACCCCGAGGCCGCCGTCGAGCCACGCCTGCGCGGTCTCGAGCAGCGACCCGCCGCTCGCCTCGAGCAGTGGACGCACGATCCGGGCGGTGAGGGCGTTGCGCGCCGGGAGGTCGCCGAGGAGGGCGCGCTCGCCGAGGAGGTCGTCGGCGAGGACCGGGCGGGGCGCGGCCGGCCACGCGGGGGCGGCGGTGTGGCCGGAGATCGCCGCCCGGGCCGAGCGCCCGGCGGCGAAGAGGTGCGGGACCGTCGGCCCGACGACGAGGGGTCCGTCCCCGAGGTGCGGGTCGAGGGTCTGCGCGAGGGCGACGGGGTCCTCGACGCCGCCACCGATGCAGACCACCCGCGGGCCGTGGATGGCGACGAGGAGCTCGACGCCGCGACGGCGCGCCGTGCGGTGCAGCTCGCCGAGCACCGGTCCGGTGGCGCCCGACGGGGTCGAGCCGACGACGACCGCCACGCCGCTCACCGCACCCCAGCCGAGCGCCGCGGCCCGCGACTGCATCGACTCGTCCGCCTCGCCGCGGATGACCGCGTCGACGACGAGGGACTCCAGCCGGGCGTCCCACGCGCCGCGCGCCTCGGCGGCCTCGGCGTAGACCTCGGCGGCGGCGAAGGCGACCTCGCGGCTGTACCGCAGGACGGCCTCGCGGGCGAGGTCGCCCTCACCGGGGGCGGCGATGCCGGCGATCTCGCGCTCGACGACACCGATGCTCGTCCGGAGGAGGTCGAGGGTCTGCGCGAGGCTGATCGAGCGGGTCAGCTCGCGCGGGGCGGTGCCGAAGACGTCGGCGGTGGCCGGGGGGCGCTCCTGGTCGCCACCGAACCAGTCGATGAAGCTCGTGATGCCCGCCTGCGCCACGAGCCCGACCCACGAACGGTTCTCGGCCGAGAGGGCGCGGAACCACTCGTGGTCGGTCTCCATCTGCCGGACCGCGGCCGCCCCGAGGTCACCGGCGGCCCGGGTGACCCGGGCGCGGGTGTCCTGCGAGGCGGTGGGCGGCACGTGGCGAGTCTATTTGTGCGGCCCGGACAACGAGCTTCAGTCGGTGCCGGACTCCATCGCCGCGTGGTCGAGCGCCTGCTCGGCCTCGCCCGAGGCCTGGGGGTTGTCGGTGATCCGGTCGTAGCCGCCGGCCGGCAGCTCGCCGAACAGGGTGCCGTTCTCGACGAGCAGCTGGCCCTGGTCGTTCGGCTGCTCGGCGTAGAGCTCGAGCTTGGCCCGGCTGTCGGCGATGTCGAGGTTGCGCATCGTCAGCTGCCCGATGCGGTCCTGCGGGCCGAAGGCGGCGTTCTCGACGCGCTCCATCGACAGCTTGTCCGGGTGGTAGCTGAAGTTCTCGCCGCGGGTGTCGACGATGGAGTAGTCCTCGCCGCGCCGCAGCCGCAGGGTGACCTGGCCGGTGACGACGGAGGCGATCCAGCGCTGGATGGCCTCGCGGAGCATGAGGCTCTGCGGGTCGAGCCAGCGGCCCTCGTACAGCAGCCGGCCGAGGCGACGACCCTCGTTGTGGTAGTTCGCGATCGTGTCCTCGTTGTGCACGGCGTTGAGCAGCCGCTCGTAGGCGATGTGGAGCAGCGCCATGCCGGGGGCCTCGTAGATGCCGCGCGACTTCGCCTCGATGATGCGGTTCTCGATCTGGTCCGACATCCCGATGCCGTGCCGGCCGCCGATGGTGTTCGCCTCGTGCACGAGCGCGACGGGGTCGAGCGCCTTGCCGTTGATCGCGACCGGGCGGCCCTCGACGAACGCGATCGTCACGTCCTCCGGCTCGATGGCGACGGCGGGGTCCCAGAAGCGGACCCCCATGATCGGCTCGACGACCTCCATCGACTCCTCGAGGTGCTCCAGCGTCTTCGCCTCGTGGGTCGCGCCCCAGATGTTGGCGTCCGTCGAGTACGCCTTCTCCTGGCTCTGCCGGTAGGGCAGGTCGCGCTCGGTCAGCCAGGCGCTCATCTCGTGGCGGCCGCCGAGCTCGTGGACGAAGTCGGCGTCGAGCCACGGCTTGTAGACGCGCAGGTTGGGGTTGGCGAGCAGCCCGTAGCGGTAGAAGCGCTCGATGTCGTTGCCCTTGAAGGTCGACCCGTCGCCCCAGATCTCGACGTCGTCGGCCTGCATCGCGCGCACGAGCAGGGTGCCGGTGACGGCCCGGCCGAGCGGCGTCGTGTTGAAGTACGTGCGCCCGCCGGTGCGGATGTGGAACGCGCCGCACGCGATGGCCGACAGGCCCTCCTCGACCAGCGCGGCCCGGCAGTCGACGAGGCGCGCGACCTCGGCGCCGTACTGGCCGGCGCGGTCGGGGACGGTGTCGATCTCGGGCTCGTCGTACTGGCCGAGGTCGGCGGTGTAGGTGCAGGGCACCGCCCCCTTCTCGCGCATCCACGCGACCGCGACGGAGGTGTCGAGACCCCCGGAGAAGGCGATGCCGACGCGCTCGCCGACGGGGAGGGACGTGAGGACCTTGGACATGGTGCAAGGATATACAGGGTCCTGCATACATACAAACTCGTATCACCGGGCCCGGTGCGGTGCTCCTCCCGTCGTGGCCACCCCTCACCGACCCCCCGCGGTCCACGTCAACGGCGTCCCCGTCACGGTGCCCGACGGCGCCCGGCGGCGCGGGAGCGGCCCGCGCGTCGTGGCCCGCTTCAGCGGTCCGGTGCTCGGCCACTGGCTCCCGGCGCTGCGGCGGGCCGGTGCCGAGGTCGCCTTCTGGTGCCCGCCGCGGGGGGCCTGCCTCACGGTCCGGCGTGACCGGACGGCCGAGGCCGTCGGCCGCCTGCCGTTCGTCGTCGGCTTCGTCCCGTACGACGAGGCGATGTGCCGCAGGCCGCTCACCCCTCCGGGCGACGGGCCCGGGCGGACCTGGCTCGACGTCGTGTGCTTCTCGCACGCCGTGCGCCCCCTCGTCGTGGCGCGGCTGCGCGAGCTGGGGGCGACGGTGCTCGACCAGGGACGCAGCAAGGTGCGCATCGAGTGGCCGGACGACCCCGCGCCGGTGCGGGCCCTCGTCGGCGTCAAGCTCGTCGAGCGGCCGCGCCTGCCGCGCACCGCGACCGCCGGTCTCGCGCCCGACCTCGGGTGGGCCGCGGCCGGCGGATGGCGCGACGACCTCGACGGTGACGGCGAGGTGGTGGCCGTGTGCGACACCGGGTTCGACACCGGCGACCCCCGCACGGCGGTCGCCGACCTGCGAGGCCGGCTGCGTCACCTGCGGTCCTGGCCCCTCGGCCCGTCGTGGACGCCGTACGTCACCAACCCCGGCGCGGACGACGGCCCCGCCGACGTCGCGAGCGGCCACGGCACGTTCGTCACGGGCGTCGTCGCCGGGGACGGCGCGCAGAGCGGCGGCCGCAACCGCGGCGTCGCCCCCGGGGTCGAGGTCGTCGTCGAGGCGATCGAGCAGTTCGTCGCGGTCGCGCCGGGGCATCCCGAGGTCGGCCCGTCGCGGCACGCCCTCGCCGGGCGCCCGACCGACCTGCGGGAGCTCTTCGAGGACGGCCGCAAGCGGGGCGCGCGCATCCAGGTCGCCGCCTGGGGGACACCCGCCGCGGGCGCCTACGACAACGACGCCTACGAGGCCGACCTCTTCCTGCACGAGCACCCCGACACCGTCCTCCTCGTCGCGGCGGGCAACGGCGGGTCCGACCGCGGCGGCGACAGGGTCGCGGACCCGGGCTCGGTCGAGTCGCCCGCCTGCGCCAAGAACGTCCTCGCCGTCGGGGCCACCGAGGGGTCGGCACCCAACGGGTTCCCCGGCACGTGGGACCGGCTGCAGACCGAGGGCCGCCGCTTCGCCGACCCCCGAGACCGCGCCGACGCCACGAGCGGGCAGCCCGACCGGATGGCGCCGCTGTCGGCCGCGGGGCCGACGCGGGACGGCCGGCGCAAGCCCGACCTCTGCGCGCCCGGCACCAACCTCGTCGGCCCCCGCTCCACCGTCGCCACCGGCCGCGGCTGGGGGCTGGCCTCTCCGGCACCGCACTACGTCGTCGACGGTGGGACGAGCGCCGCCGTGGCCGCCGCCGCGGGCGCCGTCGCGCTCCTGCGTCAGGGCTGGCGCCGGGAGCGGGGCGGCCACGCGCCGGCGGGAGCGACGCTCAAGGCGCTGCTCGTCGTCGGGGCGACGACCGTCCGCAGCCGCGACGGCTCCCGACCCGAGGACCCGCGCTGGTGCGGCTTCGGCCGCGTCGACGTCGACGGGTCGCTGCCCCGGCCGGCCGACGGCAGCGAGGTCCGCATCCTCGAGAACGCCACCGCCTCCAAGGCCCTGCGGACCGGCGGGACGCGTGGCTTCCGGGTGCGGGTGCCCGACGGGGGCCGGCTGCGGGCCGCCCTGTGCTGGTACGACCTCCCGGGGGAGCGCCTCGTCTGCGACCTCGACCTCTCGCTCACCGGACCCCTCCCTGCGTCGCCGCCGGTCCACGGCAACCACGAGCCCGGCCGACCCGACCGGCCCGGCGTCCCCGACCGCGTGAACACGGTCGAGGTCGTCGACGTCGACGGGCTGGCCGGCGGCACCTGGGTGCTCGCCGTCCACGGCGCGAACATCCCCCAGGGGCCGCAGCCCTACGCCCTCGTCGTCAGGACGTGGCCCGCGGGCTGACCTCACCCCACCCACCGCAAGGAGAGCCACCATGGCCAGCACCACCCGCCGCCGTCCGGCGAAGACGGCCGCCCGGGCCCGCACGCCCGAGCGCGAACCCACGACCACCGTCCCGGTGACCCCGGCGCCGCGCAACGCGGCTCCCGTCGTCCCGGCCCCCGCCGCGGCCCTCGCCGGCCTCGGAGCGCCCGCCGGCCTCGGGGCCGGGGTCGCCGCCGCCGACGTCAGCGGCCAGCTCCGGGCCGTCGCGCCCACCTTCGGCGACGTCCTCAAGTCCATCGGCATCGGCGTCGCCGACTCGCAGGCCGCGCTCGACCAGGGCGTCATCGACACCGTCAACGAGCTCGCCGACACGAACATCACCGTCGTCACCGACGTCATCCAGCACCTCGACGACGACGGTCTTCCCGTCGCCGCCGACACCGAGCTCGTGAGCACCGACCTCTCGGTCCTCAACTTCTTCATGCCGACCGTCCACGAGTGGAAGCGCGTCGCCCTCTCGATGGACCTCTCGTGCGGGGCGTTCAACGAGAGCGACGGGCTGACCTTCAGCGCCAAGCAGTCCGGCGGCGGGGTCGGGGGAGCGGGCCTGTTCTGGGGCTTCCTCGGGGTGAACTACGAGTACGGGTACGAGAACACCCAGGACGTGCGGACCTCGCACGAGCAGGAGGCCAGCTGGTCCTCCGGCGAGGTGCGGCTGGATGCCATCCTCGGCCCGCGGACGACCGGCAAGCTGCCGGTGCCCAGCCAGGTCGCCATCGGCCCGCAGATCGTCTTCTCGCAGGGACCGGTCAAGGAGACCGCCGTCGCCGGCGCGGGCGTCAACCGCTCGGTCGACGTCGTCGTCACGGTGCGCAAGGCCGGTGGCGACGTCAACCCCGGTGTGCCGCTGCGGGTCGAGGCCGGGGGGCTGCGCACCAGCTTCTCGACCACCGCGCCGTTCACCGGCAACAGCACGAACGCGGAGGGCCAGGTGCTCGTCACCGTCACCCGCAACGTCCCGAACGCCGGCGCCGCCGGCGCCCGCGTCACCCTCGTCGCCCGGCTCGGCGCGATGAGCCAGAGCTACGCGCTCACGATCTGAGAGAGGAGAGTCCCATGGCAGACACCGACGTGAGCGGTCAGCTCAACACCGCCGGCATGGCCTTCGGCGACCTCGTCCGGCTCACCGGGCAGGCCGTCGCCAGCACGCAGCAGGAGCTCAACAAGACCGCGGCGGACACCACGTCCGCGCTGTCGCAGACGCTCGTCGACGTCATCGCGGTCCAGGAGGTCGAGTACGACGACGCCGGCACCGTGACGGGCGCGCAGACCTTCACCCAGAAGCTGCCGCTCATCGACGTCGTCGACCCCGTCCTGTACGAGTGGAAGCAGGTCCGCCTCCAGGGCCGCTTCTCGGCGTCGCAGTTCGCGACGACGCAGTCGAGCGACAGCTACGTGCACAGCAACACCGACTCCCACGGACAGGCGGGCATCGGCCTGATCTTCGGGGGTGGCTACAACAACTTCCAGTACGACTCCTCGCAGGCGCACGTCGACACGGCGTACCGCTCCGAGAGCTCGGTCGGCCTGCTGCGGATGAACGCCATCCTCGAGCCGCGCCACGACATCGGGGTGCCGCGCCCGCGCCAGGCGGTCGTCGGACCGTCGATCAGCATCGACGCCGGCCCGATCACCGACGTGGGCGGCCCGCCGGCGGAGTCGCGGACGATGGAGGTGGTCATCACCTACGAGAACGCCGACGGCGACCCCATCCCGGGCAAGACGCTCGCGGTCGACTCGGCCGGTGTCGCCTGGGAGTACGTCGGCGGCGTCGACCAGACCGACGGTGACGGGCAGCTGACGATCCTCCTGACCCGGACCTTCGTCGACGAGACCGCCGACCGCACCCCGGTCGACGTCGTCGTGGGCGTCCGCAAGGGCATCGTCTCCGAGTCCACGACCGTCACGTTCTGACCGTGGCCACCGGCGACCCCTCGCCGACCGCGGGGAGCGGCACCCGGCAGACCGAGCTGGGTGCCCTCCTCGCGGGGACGGTCACCGCCGTCGTCGAGGCGCAGGACCTGCTCGACGAGCACGCCCGCGCCCGGGCCGCGGAGTACGCGGCCGCCGCACCGGGCAGCCTCGCCCTCCCGCCGCTCTGGTACGCGTTCGACGAGGCGTCGGTCGACCTGGAGCTGTCGACCGAGGCCGTCCGCGTCGCATCCGACGACGGCGGCCCGGCCCGGACGCGCCTGCTGTGCCGGACGGTCAACCCGGTCACCGTCGGCGTCTACGGCTACCGCTCCGCCGCCGGCACCCGCGTCCGGCTCACCCTGACCCCCCAGCGCGTCGCCCCGACCCCGCTCCCGGCGACCGAGGAAGGACCCCCGTCGCCATGACCCCACCCCAGGTCCGCACGACGCTCGACCCCGGCCGGCTCGCCGCCCTCGAGCGCATCGGCGTCGACCGCCTCGTCACGGTCGACGGCATCACCGGCGTCTTCACGCCGGTCACGGGCGCCAACCCCGCCGCGTCCGGGGAGAATCTCGAGAAGATCGTCGACGCCCTCCGCGGCGAGCTGGCCTCGGCGCGCGCCGAGAACGCCGCGCTCGAGGCCAAGCTCGCCGCGCTCGCCGACCCGCCCCGCTCGTCCGACGACCTCGCCGACGGGTTGCAGCACGCGCTCGACGGCATCGCCGAGCGCCTCGGGACGATGGGCAACGGCACGTCGAACTTCGCCGTGCGCGAGTTCACCCTCGAGTCCAAGGTGCACGTCGACGTCACCGCCGTCGGGACCATCGGCTTCCAGTTCGTCCGCCCCGGCGACCAGGTCAACGCCGCCGCGCTCTCGACCGTCTCGATGACCGTCGTCCCGGTCCCCAAGCCACCGCCGGACGAGGTCGTCGAGGCCCCGGTCGTCGACCGGCCGGTCGAGGACATCGACGGGCTGACCGACACCCAGGTGGCGACGCTGCGCGGGGCGCACGTGACGACGACGAGCGGGTTCGCCCGGCTCGCGACCCGCGCGACGGCCTCGGCGAGCCTCGTCAGCCTGCTCGGCGTCGACCGCGAGGAGCTCGGCCGGTTCACCGTGCTCGCCGGGCTGCTCGGCGTCCCCGGGGTCGACCGGACGAACGCCGCGGTGCTGCACGACGCCGGCGTCACCGACGTCGCGGCGCTCGCGGCCGCCGACCCGGCCGACCTCGTCGAGCGCTACCGGGTGGCCGCGAGGCCCCGGCGGGCGCTCGGCACGACGCCGAGCCTCGCCGAGGCCACCCGCTGGGTCGAGGCGGCCTCGGCGCTGACCGCCGCGCCCGGAGGTCCCGGCGCCCCGGGCGCCTAGGGCAGCGCCCAGCGGATGGTGGTGCTCGCCCCGGACCGTGTCGGGATGCGCGTGGCGTCCGCGCGGCTCGTCGCGTTCTCGAACCAGACCTCGCGCGACGCGCCCGTGGACTCGTCGACGACGTCGGCCCGGATGACCAGCCGACCGGCGGGCAGCAGGCGCGCATCGATGCGGTAGTCGTTGAACGGGCCGGCGTCGAAGTCACCGATGTAGTCGCCCGTCCCGGTGAAGACCTGGCCGACGACGTAGGGGGAGCCGGCCGAGGACTCGGGTCCGAGGACCACCCGGCCGGTGATCGTCGCCGCGGGCACGAGGCGGAAGTCCAGCCGGACCGTGCGCTGCGTGCGGACGGTGACCGGCGTGGCGGTGGCGCTGGTGCGGGCGCCACCGGACCACTGGGGCGCGAGGTCGGCGTCACCGGGCGGCATGACCAGCGGGGTCGTGGTGCCGGCCGGGGCCGTCACGGTGTAGCGGCCGCGGGCGTCGGTCCGGGCGTTGAAGCGGCCCTCGCCGGGCCCGGCCCGTCCGGGGTTGCGTCCGCTCGCGTAGACCCAGGCCCCGGCGACCGGCCGGCCCGCGGTGTCGGTGACGACGCCGGTCACCTGCCCGCCCTCGACGAACCGCTGGGTGCGCAGGGTGGTCGTGCGGCCGAGCGTGACGGGGACGAGCGCGGCGGAGCGCTGGTCGGAGGCGTCGCGGTACCACTGCTGGACGAACGACGAGGACCACTCGGGGTCGAAGCGCACGGTGAAGGAGCCGGGCGGCAGCGCGGTGATCCGGTAGGTGCCGTCCTTGGTGCTGCAGCGCGAGCCGTAGCCGTAGAACTGCTTCGCCGACCGGTCGCGCCACACCGCGGGGCAGACGCCCTTGATGCTGGCGTTCCCGGCCCGGGTGGCGACCCGGCCGGTGATGACCCCGCCCTTGGCGAGCTGTGCGTCGACCACCTGGTCGGTGCCGGTCGGGACGGTGGCCGCACGCTCGACCCGGTAGGCCCCGCCGGCGAACTCCGGTGCGTAGACGGGACGGTCGGTGGTGTCGCGGAAGTAGACGGTGAGGCCGTCGGAGGTGGCACCCCACGGGGTGATCTCGTACCGGCCGTCGGCGTCGGTGCACCCGCTGCCGTAGTCGTTGCCGGCCTCGTAGGCGGCGGCGTCGAGCAGGCTGGCGCACATGCCGGCCAGCGGCCGGCCGGCCGTGTCGGTGACGCGGCCGGTGATCTTCGGGACGCGGATGAGGCTGTCGTCGACGGTCGTCGTGTCGCCGGCCACCGCCTCGACGACGTCGGCGTCCTCGAGGGCCGTCTTCTGGTGCGCCCACTGCTCGACCGGCCAGCTGGAGAAGTGCACGACGACCGGCCCCGGCCGGACGAGCGTGCTCCACGTGCCGTCCTCGCCCGTGGACGTCGAGCCACCCGGGAGCAGCGCGCCCTGCGGGTCGGTGACCTGGACGTCGACGAAGGGGGCCGCCGCGCCCTCGGCGTCGGTGAACGTGCCGCCCACCCGGGCGCCGGTCGCCAGCACGGAGTCGGCGACCCCGGGGGCGGACACCGGGGTGGCCGAGTCGAGGTCCGTGGCGTCGTCGAACCACTCGCCGACGAGGGTGTCGGTGCCGGACACCTCGAGCCGGTACTCACCGACGGCCAGCCCGGGCAGGGCCCAGTGGCCGACCTCGTCGGTGCAGGCGCTGTCGACCCACGACGCGTCGGCGTCGTAGACGGACACGCAGGTGGACACGGGGGTCCCGGTGTCGTCGACGACGGTGCCCTCCAGCCCCGTCGCGGCCGCGGAGGCAGGGGCCGCGGTGAGGAGCCCGAGGGACACGGTGGCCGCGGCGACGGCGGCGAGGGTGGAGCGGACGTGCACGAGGGCCCCTCGGGAGTCGGTCGGTGCCGGCCCGGTCGGGCTCGGCGACCGGAAACTAGCACCGGCCGACGACACCCGGGAGGGGCGTTGCGAGAACTCGCAGCCGGTGGGGCTCAGCCCTCGCCGAGCACCTCGTCGATGCGCTGCACCTTGGAGGTGAGCATCCCCGTGTGCCCGGGCCGGATGTCGGCCTTGACGACGAGCGAGACGCGCGGGTGGCGCGCGGTCATCGCCTCGGTGCACTGCTTGAGGACGCCGAACACCTCGTCCCACTCGCCCTCGAGGTTGGTGAACATCGCGTTCGTCTCGTGGGGGAGGCCGGAGGCGCGGACGATGCCGACCGCCTCCGCGACGGCCTCGGCGTAGGAGCCGGTGTCGTCCGGGCTCGCGGGGGCGATGCTGAAGGCGACGATCATCGGGCTGCTCCTGGAGTGCTCACCCGTCGAGAGTAGAGAACACGCCGCCCGCGGCAGTGCGCGGGCGGCGTGTCCTGTTCACTCGACGGGTGGGGCGGTCAGCTGTCGCCGCCCTCGTTGCCGGACGCGCCGGCGGTCACGTCGTGCAGCCGGTAGCGCTTGGCCGCCTCGGCCGGCACCGACGCCTCGACCTCGCCGCGCTCGGCGAGCACCTGGAGGGCGCGCACCGCCATCGACGGGCCGTCGATGTGGAAGTAGCGACGCGCCGCGGGGCGGGTGTCGGAGAAGCCGAAGCCGTCGGCGCCGAGCGACGAGAAGTCGCCGGGCACCCACTGCGCGATCTGGTCCTGGACGGCCCGCATGTAGTCGGACACCGCGAGGACCGGGCCCTGTCGGCCGGACAGCTGCGAGGTGACCCACGGGGTGGGCGCCTCCTGCTCCGGGTGCAGGAACTTCGCCTCGTCGCACCGCAGCCCGTCACGCCGCAGCTCGTTCCACGACGTCACCGACCACACGTCGGCCGCGACGTGCCAGTCGTTGCGGAGCAGCTCCTGGGCCTCGAGGGCCCACGGCATCCCGACCCCCGACGCGAGCAGCTGCACGCGCGGGGCGTCGTCGCCGATGCCCTCGGTCGAGCCCTCGGCGTAGAGGTACATGCCCTTGAGCAGGCCCTCGCGGTCGAGGTTCTCGGGCTCGGCCGGCTGCGCCATCGGCTCGTTGTAGACCGTCAGGTAGTAGATGACGTTGCGCTGGTCGTCGGTCAGCGACTCGTCCGTGCCGTACATCCGGTGCAGACCGTCCTGGACGATGTGCGCGATCTCGTACGCGAACGCCGGGTCGTAGTGGACGACAGCGGGGTTCGTCGCCGCGAGCAGCGGGCTGTGGCCGTCGGCGTGCTGCAGGCCCTCGCCGGTCAGCGTCGTGCGGCCGGCGGTGGCCCCGATGAGGAAGCCGCGCGTCATCTGGTCGGCCGCGGCCCACACCGAGTCGCCGGTGCGCTGGAAGCCGAACATCGAGTAGAAGACGTAGATCGGGATCATCGGCTCGCCGTGCGTCGCGTACGACGTGCCGGAGGCCGTGAACGCCGCCATCGACCCGCCCTCGTTGATGCCGAGGTGGAGGATCTGGCCGTCCTTGGCCTCGCGGTAGGCGAGCATCAGCTCCGCATCGACCGGCGTGTAGCGCTGGCCGTGCGGGTTGTAGATCTTGATCGTCGAGAAGAAGCTGTCCATCCCGAAGGTGCGCGCCTCGTCGGGGATGATCGGCACGATCCGCTTGCCGAACTCCTTGTCGCGCATCAGGTCCTTGAGCAGCCGGACGAACGCCATCGTCGTCGCGACCTGCTGCTTGCCGGAGCCCTTCTTGACCTGGCCGTAGGCGGAGTCGTCGGGCAGGTGGATCGGGACGTGCGTCGAACGACGCTCCGGCACACCGCCGCCCAGCTTGGCGCGGCGCTCCATCGCGTACTGGATGACCTCGTCGTCGGCGCCCGGGTGGAAGTACGGCGCGTTGTACGGGTCCTTCTCGAGCTGCTCGTCGCTGACCGGGATGTTCAGCGAGTCACGCAGCTTCTTGAGGTCGTCGAGCGTGAACTTCTTCATCTGGTGCGTCGCGTTGCGGCCGGCGAACGAGGTGCCGAGGCCGTAGCCCTTGATCGTCTTCGCGAGGATGACGGTCGGCTGGCCGGTGTGCTCGACCGCGGCCTTGTAGGCGGCGTACACCTTGCGGTAGTCGTGGCCGCCGCGCTTGAGCTTCCACCAGATGTCCTCGTCGGACCAGTCGGCGACCATCTTGCGGGTGCGCGGGTCGCGCGCGAAGAAGTGGTCGCGGACGTACTTGCCGTCGTTCGCGCGGAAGGTCTGGTAGTCGCCGTCCGACGTCGAGTTCATGAGGTGGACGAGGGCGCCGTCGCCGTCGGCGGCGAGCAGCGGGTCCCACCCGCGGCCCCACACGACCTTGATGACGTTCCAGCCGGCGCCGCGGAAGAACGCCTCGAGCTCCTGGACGATCTTGCCGTTGCCGCGCACCGGGCCGTCGAGCCGCTGCAGGTTGCAGTTGACGACGAAGGTGAGGTTGTCGAGCTCCTCCTGCGCCGCGATCTGCAGGGCGCCGCGCGACTCGGGCTCGTCCATCTCGCCGTCGCCGAGGAAGGCCCACGTGTGCTGCTGGCTCGTGTCCTTGATGCCCCGGTTGTGCAGGTACTTGTCGAACTGCGCCTGGTAGATGGCGTTCATCGGGCCCAGGCCCATCGACACCGTCGGGAACTCCCAGAAGTCCGACATGAGGCGCGGGTGCGGGTAGCTGGGCAGGGCGAGCGGCGAGCCGTCGACGACGTGGCTGTGCTCCTGGCGGAACCCGTCGAGGCGGTCGGCGCTGATCCGGCCCTCGAGGAAGGCGCGGGCGTACATGCCGGGGGAGGCGTGGCCCTGGAAGAAGACGTGGTCGCCGCCGCCCGGGTGGTCCTTGCCGCGGAAGAAGTGGTTCATGCCCACCTCGTAGAGCGTCGCGGCCGACGCGTACGTCGAGATGTGGCCACCGACGCCGATGCCCGGCTTCTGCGCACGGTGCACGACCATCGCGGCGTTCCAGCGCAGGAGGGCGCGGAAGCGGCGCTCGGTGTCCTCGTCGCCGGGGAACCACGGCTCCTGCTCCGGGCCGATCGTGTTGACGTAGTCGGTCGTCGTCAGCGACGGGACACCGACCTGCATCGACCGGGCCCGCTCCAGGAGGCGGAGCATGAGGTAGCGGGCGCGCATCCGGCCCGGGCCGTCGATGACGGCGTCGAGGCTGGCGAGCCACTCGTCGGTCTCGCTCGGGTCGATGTCCGGCAGGTGCGTCGGGATGCCGTTGAGGATGGGGCCGACGTCTTCGTGGAGGGCCACGCGCACGTCCTTTCAGCGGTCGCGGTCCGTGCCCCGGTCGGGGGCCGGACCACCCATCCTTCACCCTCGCGCGGCCCGCGTCACAATCCGGGTCCGTGCTACTGGACGGTACGTCGAGCCGCAGGTCACGCCGGGGGGTCGGGCACCCGGTCCGGTCGGGAGTACAGCGAGATGCGCCCCTCGCGGGCGAAGGCGGCGAGCGTGATGCCCGCGTCGGCCGCGAGCTCGACCGCCAGCGAGGTGGCCGCGCCGACCGCGACGACGACGGGGATGCCCGCGACCGCCGCCTTCTGGACGATCTCGAAGCTCGCCCGGGCGCTGACGACGAGGACGGTGCCGGACAGGGGGAGCTCGCGCTCGCGAGCGAGCCCGCCGATCACCTTGTCGACGGCGTTGTGCCGGCCGACGTCCTCGCGGACGGCGAGCAGCGTGCCGTCGGCGTCCGCGACGCCCGCCGCGTGCACGCCGCCGGTCCGCTCGAAGGTCGCCTGGTGGGTGCGCAGCACGTCGGGCAGGCCGGCGAGGACGGAGGCCTCGACCCGCACCGCATCGGCGGCGACGTCGTAGCGGCTCGCGGTGCGCACGGCGTCGAGGGACGCCGACCCGCACACGCCGCAGGCGCTCGTCATCGACTCGGTGCGCTCGCGGGCCGGGCGCAGGAGGGAGACGCCGGGGGAGAGGGCGGCCTCGACGACGTTGAATGTCGGCGAGCCGTCGGGCCCCACGTCGGTGCAGTGCATCATCGTCGCGACGTCGTGGGCCGAGGCGACCATCCCCTCGGTGAGCAGGTGGCCGAGGGCGAGGTCGAAGTCGTCGCCGGGGGTGCGCATCGTCGTCGTCACGGAGCTGCCGTCGACCCGGACCTCGAGGGGCTCCTCGACGGCCACGGTGTCGGGGCGCCGGTCGACGACCGCGCGGCCGAGGTCCATCCGCGTCCGCGGCACCCGTGTCGTCACCCGTCCCACGGCCCCATTCGAGCACACCGGGCCGCCGGTGTTGCGCGGAGCGGAACGGCGGGTGCCGGCGCGGCGGCGGCGTCCTGGCGTCGGGCGGGTGAGCGCGACGGAGACCACGACCCCGCCGGAGGTCGGCCTCCGGGTCGACGTCGACGGCATCGGCACAAACGACCACCGGGCGGTCACCGACTTCCTCTCCGCGCCCTGACGGCCCGGGCACCCCACCGCCGTCGGGGCGCTGGGGCAGACTGGGCGCGTGCCCGAGACCCCGCCTCCCGCCGTGACCGCCGACCCCGGTGCGCCCTCCGGGCCCGTCACCCTCCGCGGCGGCGACCTGCCCTGGCGCTCCGTCGCCCCGCAGCTCGCGACGGTGCGCCTCATCACCCTCGCGGTCGTCCTCGCGGTGCCGCTGCTCGCGACGGTCGTCGTCGCGCTGCTCGTCACGCCGTGGGTGTGGCTGGGCACCCTCGGGCTCGTCCTGCTCGGGGCCTGGGCGGCCTGGCTGATCTCGCGCCAGGTGAGCGCCATCTCGTGGGTCGAGCTCGACGAGGAGCTCGTCATCCGCAAGGGACGCCTCTTCCGCAGCCTCGTCAGCGTCCCCTACGGGCGGCTGCAGTACGTCGACATCCAGTCCGGGCCGCTGGCCCGCGCCTTCGGCATCGCCTCGTGCGAGATCCACACCGCCTCCCCCGAGAGCGGCGGCTCGCTGCCCGGGCTGCCCACCGAGGAGGCCGAGGCCCTGCGCGCGCGGCTCGCGGCCCGCGGCGAGACGCAGCGGGCGGGTCTGTGACCACACCGGGGGGAGCGCCCGACGAGGTCGGGACCGCGCGGGAGGCAGAGGACGCGGACGGCTGGCAGCGGCTGCACCCGCTCTCGCCGCTGCTGCGCGGCGGCGTCGTGCTCATCGCGGTGCTCGGCTACGCCGTCAGCCGCCTCGTCGACTCCGTGCTGTCCTCGCTCGACCCCACCGCCGAGCCCGACCCCGGCGCGGACTACGAGCTCGCGTGGACGAGCCACCCGCTCCTCGCCCTCGGCGCGCTCGTCCTCGTCATCGCCGCCGTCGCGGCCGTCGGCTGGGTCAGCTGGCGGTTCTCGCGCTTCCGCGTGGCCGCGGGGCAGGTCGAGCTGCGCACCGGCGTCCTCTTCCGCCAGCACCGCCAGGTGCGGCTCGAGCGCGTCCAGGCCGTCGAGACGACCCGCCCGCTGCTCGCGCGCCTCGTCGGGCTGAGCCAGGTCGTCGTCCAGTCCGCCGGCGGCGCCGACTCGCACCTGACCCTCGCGTTCCTCGGCGCCGACCGCGCGGAGGAGGTGCGCGTGCACCTGCTCGAGCTGGCCGGTCGCTCCGACGAGGTCGTCCGGCCGGGGGCGCTCCCTCCCGCCGAGCACCACCCCGGGATTCCGGCCGGTGACGCGCCCCGGGCTCCGGCGGCCGAGCCGCCTGCGCTCGTCGTCGTGCCCAACGGGCGCCTGTTCGTCGCGACGATCCTCCACGGCTCGACGATCGTCCTCGGGGCGATCCTGCTCGGCGCCGCCGTCACGGTGGGGGTCGCCGAGGCCGGGCTCGCCGTCCTGGCCGGGGCCCCGGCCCTGCTGCCCGTCGTCTTCGGCCTCGGCGTCAGCCGGGTCAAGGAGCTCCTCGTCCACGGCAACTTCTCGATCGCCCGCACCGGGACGGCCCTGCGCGTCCGGCACGGCCTGACCGACCTGCGCGTCTCGACCGTGCCGGTGCACCGCGTCCAGGCGGTCGAGGTGCTCCAGCCCCTCTGGTGGCGCCCGTGGGGGTGGTGGCGCGTGCGCGTCAACGTCGCCGGCGTGCACGGCGGCGACAACGACGACGACGAGACCGTGATGCTGCCGGTCGGCACCGCCGACGAGGCGCTCTCCGTCCTCGCCGCGCTCGGCGCCCACCCCGAGGACCCGGTGCTCCTCGAGGGGCTGCACGGCGAAGGCGGCGAGCGCGGCTGGGTCGGGCCGCCGCGTGTCGCGCGCTGGCTCGACCCGTGGAGCTGGCGGCGGACCGGCTACGCCCTCGCCGAGCACGCCGTCTACCTGCGCACCGGGCGGTTCACCCGGCGCACCGTCGTCGTGCCGCACGCGCGCATCCAGTCGCTCGGCCTGGCCCAGGGGCCGCTCCAGCAGCGGCTCGGCCTCGCGAGCGCCCGCCTCGTCTCCACGCCCGGCCCGGTCGGCCCGGACGTCCCGCACCTCGCGCAGGCGGACGCCGAGGAGCTGCTCGAGCTCGTCGGTCGCCGCGCCCGCGAGGCGCGACGACTCGCCGACCACCCCCTTGCACCCGGCCACGCGCCGTTGGTGGACTTTCCCCAGAACGATCCCCGAACGTGAGAGGTTGACACCGTGAACACCCCGACGCCGCCCCCGGTCGACCCCGGGTCCAGCGCCCCCGGAGCCGTCGAGCGACTCGGCTTCGCCCCCGAGCAGGTCGTCCAGGAGTTCGGCTGGGACTCCGACGTCGACGAGGCGCTGCGCGTCGCCGTCGAGCAGGCCTGCGGCGGTGAGCTCGAGGACGACGAGTACACCGGTGCCGCCGACGCCGTGCTCCTGTGGTTCCGCGAGGAGGACGGGGACCTCGGCGACGCGCTCGTCGACATGGTCGGCGTCCTCGAGGAGGGCGGGTTCGTCGTGCTCCTCACGCCGCGCGAGGGGGGCGAGGTCGACCCGACCGAGATCGACGAGGCCGCGGTGACCGCCGGGCTGCACCTCGCCGGGACGTACAACGCGTCGGGGGAGTGGCGGGCGCACAAGCTCGTGGCCCCGAAGGGCAACGGCCGCCGCTGACCGGGGTTGCACACCGTGGGGGGTACTCGTCACCGGTCGGCCGCGACCACTCCCCAACTGGCAGGATGGACGCATGACCCCCGCTCCGAGCCCCCTCGCCGTCGGCGACGTCGCCCCGGACTTCACGCTGCGCGACCAGAACGGCGCCGACGTGACCCTCTCGGAGCTCACGGCCGAGAAGAACGTGGTGGTCGTCTTCTACCCGTGGGCGTTCTCGGGCATCTGCACCGGGGAGCTCGACGAGATCCGCGACCACCTCGAGCGGTACGTCACCGACGACCTCCAGGTGCTCTGCGTCTCGTGCGACGCCGTCTTCAGCAACCGCGCGTGGGCCGACATCCAGGGCTACTTCTTCCCGTTGCTGTCCGACGCCTGGCCGCACGGCGAGGTCGCCCGCGCCTACGGCGTGCTCAACGAGGCCAACGGGGCGTCGCTGCGGGGCACCTTCCTCGTCGGCCGCGACGGCCGGGTCGCGTGGACGCTCGTCAACGGCCCGGGGGAGCCGCGCGACTTCTCGGCCATCCCCTCGGCCGTGGCCGCGCTGGCGGTCTGAGCCCGGGCGGACCGACCGGTCCGTACGCGGACCTGCCATGATGTCGGCGGTCGGTGGCGCCGCTCACGGCGGGCCACCGCCCGGGGCCTGTAGCTCAGCTGGTAGAGCGCCGCGTTTACACCGCGTCGGTCGTCGGTTCGATCCCGGCCGGGCCCACATGAGCGACGACGCCCTGACCCTCCGCGAGGTGCTCGAGGTGCTCGAGCGCCTCTACCCGCCGGCCGCCGCGCAGTCGTGGGACCGGGTCGGTCTGGTGACCGGCGACCCCGACCAGCCCGTGCGCCGCGTCCTCCTCGCGGTCGACCCGACGCTCGAGGTTGTCGAGGAGGCCCGCTCGCTCGGGGCCGACCTGCTGCTCACCCACCACCCCCTGCTCCTGCGCGGCGTCCACTCCGTCGCGACGACGTCGGCCAAGGGCGCGACGGTGACCGGCCTCGTCGTCGGTGACGTCGCGCTGTACGTCGCCCACACCAACGCCGACGTCGCCGACGAGGGGGTCTGCGAGGCGCTCGCCGACGCGTGCGGGCTGGCGGAGACCGAGGCGCTGGCCGTCGTCGAAGGCCAGGCCCTCGGCCGCGTCGGCGACCTGCCGTCGGCGCTGCCGCTGCGCGCGTTCGTCGAGGGGCTGGCGCGGCACCTGCCGCCGACCGCCGGCGGGGTCCGGGTCTCCGGTCCGCCGGACGCCCCGGTGCGCCGCGTGGCGCTGCTCGGTGGGGCGGGGGACGACCTGTTCGACGAGGTCCGGGCCAGCGGGGCCGACGTCTACGTGACGGCCGACCTGCGCCACCACCCGGCGCTCGAGGCCCGCGAGGAGGCGCGCGGCGGGACGCCGTACCTCGTCGACGCCGGGCACTGGGCGAGCGAGTGGCTGTGGCTGGCCCGTGCGCAGCGGGCGCTGGGTGCGGCCCTCGGCGACGACGTGACTAGGGTGGAGACCCACATCAGCACAGTGCGCACCGACCCGTGGACCTTCCTCGTCGGTGCCGACCTTGGAGGTACCCCGTGAGAGCCGACTCGTCCCGTCAGCAGCGGCTGCTCGACCTCCAGGCCATCGACACGCGGCTGGACCAGCTGGCGCACGCCCGCCGGACCCTGCCGCAGCTCGCGGAGCTCGAGGACCTCGGGGGCAAGGCGCGCCTGCTCGAGGACCAGCTCGTCCGGTCGCGCACCGAGCTCGGCGACGTCCAGCGCGAGGTCGCCAAGGCCGAGGCCGACGTCCAGCTCGTCCGCGACCGCGCGGCGCGTGACCAGGCCCGGCTCGACTCGGGCACCGGCACGGCGAAGGACCTCCAGGCCCTTCAGCACGAGATCGTCTCGCTCGCGCGTCGCCAGGGCGAGCTCGAGGAGGTCGAGCTCGAGGTGATGGAGCGCGCCGAGGCCGCCGAGCACGACGTTGCCGAGCTCGAGCGCGGGATGGGCGAGCTGACGGCCCGCATCACCGCGCTGGAGACCGCTCGGGACCGTGAGACGGCGCGCCTGGACGACGAGGCGCGCCACGTGGCCGCGCCGCGCGACACCGTCGCCGCCGAGGTCGGGGAGGACCTCGTCACCCTCTACGAGAAGATCCGCAAGAGCTCCGGCGGGACCGGCGCGGCCGCGCTGCACCAGCGCCGTTGCGGCGGTTGCCGACTCGAGCTCAACCCCGTCGAGATCCAGCGCCTGCGCGCAGCGGACGAGGACGAGGTGCTGCGCTGCGAGGAGTGCAACCGCATCCTCGTGCGCACTCCCGAGTCCGGCCTGTGAGCCGCCGGCTCACCGTCGAGGCCGACGGCGGGTCGCGCGGCAACCCCGGGGTCGCCGGGTACGGGGCGCTGGTGCGCGACACCGAGACGGGTGCGCTGCTCGCCGAGCGCGCGGAGCCGCTGGGCAAGGCGTCGAACAACGTCGCCGAGTACCGCGGCCTCATCGCGGGCCTCACCGCGGCGCACGCGATCGACCCCGGGGCGGTCGTGCTCGTCCGGATGGACTCCAAGCTCGTCGTCGAGCAGATGGCCGGGCGCTGGAAGATCAAGCACGAGGACATGCGCCGGCTGGCGCTCGAGGCCCGCGACGTCGTCGAGGCCATCAAGGCCGCGGGCGGGGCCGTGCGCTACGAGTGGATCCCGCGCGCCGAGAACAAGGACGCCGACGCCCTCTCGAACGACGGCATGGACGGGCTGACCGTCCACCGCGACCACGAGGGCGGAGCATCGTCGGGTGGGGTCGCCGCGGCCGGCTCGACCGACGCCGACGACGAGGCGCCGAACGGGGCGGCGTGCGCGCCGGTCCCGCGCCGCGACGGCACGCCCGTGCGGGTCGTCCTCGTGACCGAGGCGGAGGGCAGCGCGGCGCAGCAGGCCGCGCGGTCCGTCGAGCGCCTGCTGGGCGGCGCGCCCCGGTGCCTGCTCGAGGCGGGCACCGAGGCCTCGACCGAGACGGCCGCCGAGGTCGGCGACGCCCTCGGCGTCGACGCCGTCGTCGACGCGGCCTGGGCATCGGCCTCCGGTGCTCCGCAGGCCTGGGAGCGGGTCGTCTCCCGTGGCGGCACGACCGTCGTCGTCTGCCCGGCCGCCGTCGTGCAGGCGGCCCTGGGGCACGTCCTCGGGATGCCGGCCGAGCGCCACGACCGGCTCGCGGCGGCCCCCGGGTCGCTCACCGGGGTCGAGGTCTGGACCGACGGCGACGTCTCGGTGGCCTTCACCAACCGCACCTGAGGAGTCGCCGCCGGTGCGGCCGATGACGACCTGCCGGGTGGGGCCTCAGGCCAGCGCCTCGGGGTCCCAGGGCACGGCGGCGCGGGGGAGCGCCTCGGCCGTGCGGCGGGCCAGGTCGAGGGCGGCCGGGGGCGGGGTGGCACCGAGGTCGAGGTCGACGAGGTGGACGACGTCGACGAGCCGGGCGACGGCGGCCGCGGGCCGGCGGTGGGCGTCGGTCCACCGGCGCTGGTCCATGAGCACGAGCACGGGGTCGTGGCCCGACCCTGCCTCGGCGTAGGCCGCCCAGTAGCTCGCGGCATCGACGGTGGCGGGGCCCGCCGTCCGCTGGGCGAAGCCGCCGAGCAGCTCCTCCCATCCGGCGAGCACGTGGGCCACGACGTCGAACCGGGTCCATCCCGCGCAGCGCGAGGGCTCGAAGAGCGCGACCTCCGGGAGGTCGCGGACGGCGTCGGCGAAGGCGGCGACCGACGCACGGAACGCGTCCAGGGCCTCGGCGTGGGGGACGGTGAGCGCGGGCACCCGACCACCCTCGCACCGCCCCGGCCGGCTCGGGCGGGTACGGTCGCGCCGATGCCGCTGACCCGACCGCTGACCCCGGACGACCTCGACGCCCTGCTGCCGCTCCAGGAGGACGGGGCGGTCGCGGCGCTCGGGCACATCTTCCCGCAGCAGACCCACCCGTTCCCGGCGGCCGAGGTGCGCTCGCGCTGGGTGCACGAGCTGGCGGACCCGGGCATTCGGTCGTTCGCGGCGGTCGAGGACGGCGAGCTCGTGGGCTTCGCGGCGGTGCGCGGGGCGGAGCTGTTCCATCTCGGGACGGCGCGCCCGACGTGGGGGAGCGGGCTCGCGGCCCGGCTGCACGACGAGGTCGTCGCGGCGATCGCCGCCGACGGGCACACCGTGGCGTGGCTGCGGGTGTTCGAGGAGAACCGTCGGGCCATCCGGTTCTACGAGCGACGGGGGTGGGTGGCGACCGACGAGGTGTCGTGGTCGCTCTTCCCGCCGCACCCCGTGCTGCGGCGGTTCGAGCTGCCGCTGCGGTGAAGCCTGCTCGGGCGGGGGACGCCTCAGTCGCCGAGGATCGCCATGAAGTGGACGTCGACCCACCCGTCGTCGAAGCGCAGGGCGTCGCGGCCGGTCCCCTCGTGGACGAAGCCGACCTTCTCGTAGACGTGGCGGGCCCGGGGGTTGAAGGCGTACACCTCCAGCGTGATTCGGTGCAGACCCATCCTGCGCAGGCCGTGTTGGACGACGAGCCGCGTGGCCTCGGTGCCGAGGCCGCGCCCGCGTCCGGCGCGACCGACGAAGGTCCGGAAACCGCACGAGCGGTTGGCGGGGTCCCAGTCGTTGAGGACGACCTCACCGACGACGGCCTCCGAGGTGTGGTCGACGACGGCGAGGACGAGCCGGTCGTCGGCGACCGCCCAGGACTCGTAGATCGCGCGGAGACGGGCGGGGTCGATCGGCGGCGGCGAGTCGCCCGTACGGTGGACCGAGCCGGTGAGCTCGGCGACCTCCGGGTCGTCGCGGACGACGGCGTCGAGGAGAAGGGCGTCATCCCCCGTGACCGGCCGGAGCGTCACGAGCTCGCCGCGGAGGGTGGGCTTCTCGCTGAACGGCGTCGCAGGGGTCATGCCCGTCAGCCTCCCCGCCGGACGGTCGGTCGATCAACCGGGTTCTCGGCGCCGTCCGACGCCCGGGCCCGCCGCCGCGCCCGACCCACGACGCAGGGGTGCTCGACCCGCTGTTGTTCGCGTCACCCCCTGACGCAGTCATGATGAGCGGTCGGACCGCTCGTCCCGGTTGCTCCGAGGGGTGGAGCAACCGACAGCGGGCGCACGACCCTGGGGCCGCCCCGGGGAGCCCGTCAAGTCGAGGTGATGTTCGACCCTGTGGTGGTCGGGTTTCACCTCGACCCGCCAAGGAGGCGGCGGGTGGAGGTGATGTTCGACCCTGTGGTGGTCGGATATCACCTCGAACGCACGTCGGGGCTGAGACGTCGAGCGGCCCCGGCGGCGGCCGTCCTACCCTCGTGGGCATGACGTACGCAGGAGACGTGACCCCGCCCGAGGCCTACGCCGCCGTGACCGGCCCCGACGACGCCGTGCTCGTCGACGTCCGCACCAGCGCCGAGTGGTCGTTCGTCGGTGTCCCGGACCTCGCCGGCGCCGGCAAGGACGTCGTCTTCGTCGAGTGGAGCCGCTTCCCGGGAGGCGCCCTCAACGACTCCTTCGTGGACGACCTGCGCGCCGCCGGCGTCACGCCCGGTCGCCCCGTCTACTTCCTCTGCCGCTCGGGCGTCCGCTCGGTCGCCGCGGCGAACGCCGCCACCGCCGCCGGCCTCGGCCCCGCGTACAACGTCCTCGAGGGCTTCGAGGGTCCGGTCGACCACGCCGGCCACCGCCACGTCTCGGGCTGGAAGGTCGACGGCCTGCCGTGGAGCCAGCAGTGACGGCTCCCGACCCGCACACCGACCCCCACTCCGACCCCCACTCCGAGCCGACGCTGCGCCCGCGGACCCTTGCGGTGCGGGGTGGCTTGCAGCGCAGCGGTTTCGACGAGACCGCCGAGGCGCTGTACCTCACCTCCGGCTTCGTCTACGAGTCCGCGGCGCAGGCCGAGGCGGCGTTCAAGGACGAGGTCGAGCACTACATCTACAGCCGCTACGGCAACCCGACCGTCTCGACCTTCGAGGAGCGGATGCGCCTCCTCGAGGGCGCCGAGGCCTGCTTCGCCACCGCCTCGGGGATGTCTGCCGTCTTCACGGCGATGGCCGCCCTCTGCGGGGCCGGTGACCGCGTCGTCGCCTCGCGCGCACTCTTCGGGTCCTGCTTCGTCATCGTCGACGAGATCCTCCCGCGCTGGGGGGTCGAGACCGTCTTCGTCGACGGCACCGACCTCGACCAGTGGCGCGAGGCGCTCGCCGTCCCGACCACCGCCGTCTTCTTCGAGACCCCGAGCAACCCGATGCAGGAGCTCGTCGACATCGCCGCCGTCTCGGAGCTGGCCCACGCCGCCGGGGCCACCGTCGTCGTCGACAACGTCTTCGGCACACCGGTGTTCAGCCACCCGCTGGCCCACGGCGCCGACGTCGTCGTGTACTCGGCCACCAAGCACATCGACGGGCAGGGCCGCGCGCTCGGCGGAGCGATCCTCGGGCCGAAGGACTTCATCGAGGGTCCGGTCAAGAACCTCATGCGGCACACCGGCCCGTCGATGTCCCCGTTCAACGCCTGGGTGATGACCAAGGGCCTCGAGACCCTCGACCTGCGGGTCCGGGCGATGGCGGCCACGGCGCTGCGCGTCGCGGAGACCCTCGAGCGGTGGCGCGCGGACGGTCGTGGCCTGGTCCGGGTCGTCTACCCGCACCTGCCGAGCCACCCCCAGCACGAGCTCGCGCTGCGCCAGCTCGAGGGCGGCGCCGGCACCGTCGTCACGTTCGAGGTCGAGGGCGGCAAGGACGCGGCGTTCGCGCTGCTCGACGCGCTGCGGCTGGTCGACATCAGCAACAACCTCGGCGACGCCAAGTCCCTGACGACACACCCCGCGACGACGACCCACCGCCGCCTCTCGCCCGAGGACCGCGCCGCCGTCGGCATCACCGACGGCACCGTCCGCGTCTCCCTCGGGCTGGAGGACCCGGACGACCTCGTCGAGGACCTCGACCGGGCCCTCGTCGCGGCGGAGGCCACCCACCGCCGGTGACCCACAGGCTGTTAGCGTCGCGCGCATGACCTCCCGCGACGTCGTCTCCGTGCAGCGCCTCATCCCGTCCGACCCCGAGCCGATCTTCGCCCTGCTCGACGACCCGTCCGGCCACGCGCGCATCGACGGCGGCGGCTCGGTGCAGGGCGCGCGCAGCGGTGGTCGCCGGCTCGGCCTGGGCGACCGCTTCGGGATGGACATGAAGATCGGCCTCGCGTACTCGACCCTCAACACGGTCATCGAGCTCGAGGAGAACCGGCGCATCGCGTGGCAGACGACCGCCTCCGGTCCCGTCGGCAAGGTCGTCGGCGGCCGGATCTGGCGCTACGACCTCGAGCCGGTCGAGGGCGGCACGCTCGTCACCGAGTCCTGGGACATCTCCGAGGAGGCGGCCGTGAGCAAGCCGTTCGTGCGCCGGATGGAGGGCATGACCCGTAAGAACATGGCGGCGACCCTCGAGCGCATCGAGGCGCTCGTCACGACGACGGACTGAGCCCCTCGACCCGGCGCTCCTCGGCGACGCCGGCCATCGCCCACCGCACGGCCTTGGTGCCGACGAGCCCGAGCACCCCGGCGGCCCCGCGGACCGGACCGTGGACCGGCAGCCGCAGCTCGCGCCGCGCCCAGTCCGGGAGGATGGCGACCCCGCCCGAGGCCAGCAGCCCGTAGCCGGCGCGCTGCGTCCAGGGCAGCGGGGGGTCGAGGAGCAGGAACCGGGCGGCGTCGCGCGCGGCGTCCGTGGCGCGCAGCACCGGCCGGTACGACTCGAGTGCGGCGTGCAGCCCCGCGACGTCCGTCGGCACGGCGTCGGCCCCCAGCAGGCGTGCGACGACGGCCGACTGCTCGACGTAGGCGTCGGCCTCGTCGGGGTCGAGAGGCGTCGACGCGTACCGCTGGTGGGCGGTGAGGAAGCTCCACGCCTCGGCGACGTGCACCCACGACAGCAGGTCCGGGTCGGAGGCGCGGTAGGGCACGCCGTCCTCGTCCTTGCCGCGCACCCGCTCGTGGATGGACCGGACCCGGGCGATCGCCTCGTCGGCGTCCTCGACCGTCCCGAAGGTCGTCGTCGCGAGGAAGTGGGACGTGCGCTGCAGGCGCCCCCACGGGTCGCTGCGGTAGCCGCTGTGCCCCGCCACGCCGGCCATCGCCGACGGGTGCAGCGACTGCAGGAGCAGGGCGCCCACGCCGCCGGGGAACATCGCGGCGTCGGCGTGCACCCGCCAGACCGGGTCGTCCGGGGTGAAGCGGCGCTCACCGACACGCCCCCAGATGACGGCCGCGCGCTCCGAGGCGTCGTCTCCGGCCACGCGGGCCCGCAGGGCGTTTCCGAGGCGGCGCTGGGCCTGCCTGCCGATGTCGTCGACGACGCTCATCGTCCTCCGTCCGTCTGGGGCGACGCGTCGCCCGGGGCTTCCTTCCTACCCACCCAACGGGCGTCGGCACCCTCCTGCTTCCGGCTGTCGAAGGTCGTCCCCGTGGCGGTTGGCTCAGACGAGGGTGAGCGACAGGGTCGCGCTGACGACGACGAGCACCGCGCAGGCCAGGCCGGCGGGCACGAGCCACCGCCACGGGATGACGACGTCGCGCGCCCGGCAGCGCTGGATCCACAGCAGCGTGGCGAGCGAGGCCCACGGCGTGACGAGCGGACCGGCGTTCGTGCCGACGAGCAGGGCGACGAGGCGCTCGACCGACCCGGCAGCGGCCGGCTCGAGCGCCAGGTAGGCGGGCAGGTTGTTGACGACGTTCGACAGACCGGCCCCGGCGCCGGCGAGGGCGAGCAGGGCCCCGGCCCCGGTCCCCGCGGGGAGCGCCCCCGTCACCAGGTCGGACAGGCCCCGCTGCTGGAGGACCTCGACGACGACCGAGATGGCGACGAAGCCGGCGGCCATCAGCCACGGCACCGGCAGGCCCTGCAGGAGGGACCGCCCGCGCCACCACGTCGTGGCGAGCAGCACCGCGGCGGCGACGAGCGACACGAGCCACGGCGGGGCCCCGAGTGCGAACAGGGGCCCGAGGACGACGCAGACGACAGCGGACACGCGCAGGAGCACGACGTCGTGCGGCTCCGCCGGGGGAGCCACGTCGTAGGAGCCGCGCAGGCTGCGCCGGTGCAGCAGCGCGACGAGGAGGAGGGTCACGACGACGGCGACGATCGCCGGCGCCCACGACGCCTTGACGAAGTCGGTGTGCCCCAGCCCGGCCCGGCCGAGGGTGTGCAGCGCCAGCAGGTTGGTCAGGTTCGAGACGGGCAGCAGGAGCGAGCCGGTGTTGGCGATCCAGAGGGTCGTCACGGCGAGCAGCCGCGGGTCGAGCCCGACCTGCGCGGCGATGGCGAGCCCGACCGGGGTCAGCAGCACGGCCGTCGTGTCGAGCGAGAGGACGATCGTCGCGCCGACGGCGAAGACCGAGAAGAGGACCCAGAGCACCCAGCGCCGGCCACCGCCCATGCGCGCCACGGCGTGGCCGGCGACGTCGAAGACGCCGGCCCGCTCGGCGAGCTCGGCGGTGACGGTGATCGCGAGGAGGAAGACGACGACCGGGCCGAGGCGGCCGGCGAGGTCGAGCGCCTCCGCGCCGGTCACGGGGCGACCACGTCGAGCACCCAGGGCGCGCCGCGCCGGGCGGGCTCGTGCAGCTCGGTGTCGAAGGCCCGGGCCACGACCTCGGCGACCGCCGGCACGGAGCGGGCCGCGACGCCCTCGACGCAGAGGTGGCGCGCGACGAGCCCCCGGGTGTGCTTGGCCATGTGGCTCGCGCCGGGGACCCGCACCTGCACCCAGCGCTCGGCGACGCCGGGGCCGGGACGCCACGCCGCGGCGTACGCGGCCGAGCGGCAGTCGACGACCGCGCCGCGTCCGGCGGCCTCGGTCAGCGGCCCGTCGAGCGCCGGGCGCCAGTGCGACGCCAGCGCACCGACCTCGGGCAGCGTCACGCCCATCGAGAGGCGGTAGGCGGTGATCCGGTCGGTCGGGCGGACGGCGCCGTGCAGCGCCGAGACGACGACGAGCCAGCGGTTGGCCCGCCGGCGCGCCGCGGTGTCGAGCGAGGCGAGGTCGAGGGCGTCGTAGAGCACGCCGGTGTAGACCTGTGCGGCCGGGGTCGCGGGCAGCCGGTCGAGCGCGAGGTTGCGGGCGACCTCGTCGAGCAGGCCCTCCGAGACGCCGAGCGCCGCCGCCGCGTCGGGCGAGGCGCTCACCGCGGCGAGGTCGCGGGCGACGGCGGCGCGGGCGGGGGCGAGGTCGGGGAAGGACCAGGTGCCGGGGTCGGCCGGGCCGCCGCGGGGACGGTTCCACTTCGACTCCGACGGCGGGAGCAGGATGAGCACCGGCACAGCCTACGGAGGTTAGGTTGGCTGCCATGCCGCATCCCAGGGTCGCGCTGCGGCCGACCGACGCCGACACCCCGCGCACCGTCGAGCAGGCCCTCCGGGACCGGTTCGCCGCCGTCCGCGCCGAGCTCGGCCTCGACGCGCCCTACCCCGCCGACGCCCTCGCCGAGGCCGAGCGCGTGGCCGCCGAGCAGCCCCGCGACGCACGCCCCGACGAGACCGACGTGCCCTACGTGACGCTCGACCCGCCCGGCTCGATGGACCTCGACCAGGCGCTGCACATCGAGCGCGACGGCGCGGGGCACCGGGTGCGCTACGCCATCGCCGACGTCCCGCTCTTCGTCCGCCCGGGCGGCGCCCTGGACCGGGTGACGCGCGAGCGGGGCCAGACCGTCTACTGCCCGGACGAGCGCGTGCCGCTGCACCCGCCGGTGCTGTCCGAGGCGGCCGCCAGCCTGCTGCCCGGCGAGACCCGCCCGGCCTTCGTCTGGGACCTGCGCCTCGACGGCGAGGGCGTGCTGACGGGCGCCGAGGTGCACCGTGCGATGGTCCGCAGCCGCGCCCGCCTCGACTACGCCGGCGTGCAGGCCGACGTCGACGCCGGCACCGCCGACGAGGTGCTCGTCCTGCTCCGTGAGGTGGGGGAGCGGCGCATCGCCCAGGAGCAGGCGCGCGGGGGCGCCAGCCTCCCGATGCCCGAGCAGCAGGTGAGCGAGCGACCCGACGGCGGCTTCACGCTCGACTTCCGGCCGCCGGTCGCCTCCGAGGAGTGGAACGCCCAGCTGAGCCTCCTGACCGGCATGGCCGCCGCCTCGATGATGCTCGAGGGTGGCGTGGGCGTCCTGCGGACCATGCCGGCGCCGACCGAGGAGGCGGTGGGCCGCTTCCGCCGCGCCGCCCGCGCGCTGCGGGTCGAGTGGCCGGAGGGGATGCCCTACGGCGACCTCGTGCGCGGTCTGGACCGCACCGACCCGCACCACCTCGCGCTCATCCACGAGGCGACCTCGCTCTTCCGCGGGGCGTCGTACACCGCCTTCGACGGCGAGCTCCCGGCCGAGCGCGAGCACGCCGCCGTCGCCGCGCCGTACGCGCACGTCACGGCGCCGCTGCGCCGGCTCGTCGACCGCTTCGGGCTCGTCGTGTGCGAGGCCCTCTGCCGCGGCGCCGAGGTGCCGGCGGAGATCCGGGCGGCCCTGCCGGAGGTCCCGGGCCTGATGACCGCCTCCGACCGCACCGCCCGGGCGGCCGAGCGCGCCTGCGCCGACGCCACCGAGGCCGCCGTGCTCGCCGGCCGGGTCGGCGAGCGGTTCGACGCCGTCGTCGTCGACCACCTCGAGAAGGGGATGGAGGTGCAGCTCGTCGACCTCCCCGTCCTCGCGAAGATCACCGGTGACCGCGCCGCCCTCGGGTCGACCGTGACGGTGCGCCTCGAGGCGGCCGACGTCGCGGCGGGGCGCGTCACCTTCGTCCACGACCGCTAGACTCCACCGCGGACGAGCCGGGCGGACGGTCGCGTCGGTGGGGAGACCCACCGCCGAGGAAGGTCCGGGCTCCGAAGGGCAGGATGGTGGCCAACAGCCACCCGGGGTGACCCGCGGGACAGTGCCACAGAGAACAGACCGCCCCGGTCGCGCGAGCGAGCGGGGCAAGGGTGAAACGGTGGTGTAAGAGACCACCAGCGGCCTGGGTGACCAGGTCGGCTCGGTAAACCCCATCCGGAGCAAGCCCAGACAGGATGCGTTCGAGGGCGGCCCGCCCGAGCATCCGGGTAGGGCGCTGGAGGTGGTCGGCAACGGCCACCCGAGATGGATGACCGTCACCGTGCGGCCGGCGACGGCGCACGGCACAGAACCCGGCCTACAGCCCGGCTCGTCCCCCGGCACACCCGTGACCAGCGCGTTTTCCCCGACCCGCGATGCAGGATCCGCGCTTGTCGAAGGTTAGGCTCTTCGGGTTCCCGACAGAAAGCAGGCGTTCCGGTGCCCGGTGACCCGGCGATCGACCTCGGTCTCGCGCGTGAGCGCGTCATGGCCGCCACCCGCGAGCTCGACGGCGGGACGGTCCGTGACGTGCTCCTCGACGCGCTGCTCGTCTCGGGGGTCGACGACACGGTGACCGGCGTCATCATGCCGGTGCTCAAGGAGGTCGGCGACGACTGGGAGGCCGGGCGCCTCGGGGTCGTCCACGAGCACTTCGTCTCCAGCGCCTTCCGCGGCGTCCTCGGCGAGCTGCGGCTGCCGGTGTCGGGTCCGCAGGCGCGCACCGTCGTCCTGGCCTGCCCGCCGCGCGAGCTGCACGACCTGCCGCTCGAGCTGTTCGGCGCGATGCTGCACGCCCGCTGGTGGCGCGTCGTGAGCCTCGGCGCGAACTCCCCGATGACCGCGATCGGCGAGGCCGCGCGCTTCCTGCGCGCCGACGCCGTCGTCCTCGCCGGGGTGCGGCGCACCGCCTTCGACGCCCGGATGCCCTCGCTCGTGCGCCTCGGGCGCTCGCTGCCGCTCTTCGTCGCCGGCGAGGGCGCCAAGGCGCTCACCAGCTGCCCGCCCGAGCTCACCGTGCTGCCCGACGACCTCGTCGCGGCGGCCGACGTCGTCGACGCCCGCGTCCCGCGCCACGACAGCGTGGAGGTCGCCGACCCCGCCGCGGCGAACGGCTCCCGACGGGACGACGACGCGGAGCCCGCGCTGGGCTGAGGCGGCCTAGCGTGGGGTCCATGCGGATCACCCACCTCGGTCACGCCTGCCTCCTCGTCGAGTGCGCGGGCACCCGACTGCTCATCGACCCCGGGACCTTCGCGGACGACCTCGCCGGCGTCCGCGACCTGGACGCGGTGCTCGTCACCCACCAGCACCCGGACCACCTCGACCTCGACCGCGTCCCCGCCCTCCTCGCGGCCAACCCCGGCGCGCTCGTCGTCGCCGACCCCGGCAGCCTCGAGGTCCTCGCGCAGGCGGGCATCGAGGCACGGGGGCACGACGGCCCGACGCGGGTCGGCGAGGTGACCGTCACGCCCGTCGGCGAGGTGCACGCGCTCATCCACGACGAGATCCCGCGCATCCCCAACGTCGGTGTGCGCCTCGACGCGGACGGCGAGCCCTCGTTCTTCCACCCCGGCGACGCGCTCGACGCCGACCCCGGCCCGGTCGACGTCCTCGCCTTTCCGCTCCAGGCGCCGTGGGCGCGCAGCCGCGAGATGACCGCGTTCCTGCGCCGGCACGCGGCGCCCCACGCGGTGCCCGTCCACGACGGGCTGCTCCAGGCCCGCGGCCGCGCCCTCTACCTCGGGCAGGCCGGGCAGCTCGGCAGCCCCGACACCCGCATCCACGACCTCGCCGGCGCCGGCCCGACCGAGTTCCGCGAGGGCGGGTAGCCCCGCCTCAGGCCGGGACGGCGGCCACGGCGAGCAGCAGCGCCGACAGCAGCCCGAGCCCGGCCCGCGCGTGGTTGGCGCGGGTCCACGGGCCGGCGTAGGCGGGCCACGCCCGGGCGCCGTCCGACGGGTCCGTCGCGGCCAGCCGGTCGTTGAGCGGCACGTTGACGACACCGGTCACGGCGAACGCCACCACGGCCAGGAGCGCACCGGCGACCGCCGGCACGACCCGTCCGTCCGTGACCACCGCCCCGACCGCCCCCGCGACCCCGAGCAGCGTCGAGCCGACGAGGAGGGCCATGAACGCCGGCGTCGGGGCGCGCCGGTTGACCGCCTGCATCGCCCGGACGGCGTCCGCCGGTGCCAGGTCGCCGAGGGCGCGCATCACGAAGGTCGAGAAGGCGACGAAGACCCCGGCGGTCGCCGCGACCGCGACCGACGCGACGACGAGGAGCCAGGTCGCGCCGCCCACGGCGTCAGCCGGTGTGGCGGCCGTGCCGCTGCTGGCTCGCGGTGGCGAGCACGGCGGCGCCGATGATGCCGGCCTTGTTGCGCAGCACCGCCGGGACGATCGGGGTGCGGATGTCGAGGAGCGGCAGGAACTCGTCGGAGTCCTTGGACACGCCGCCGCCGACGACGATGAGGTCCGGCCAGATGAGGTCCTCGAGGACGCGGTAGTAGCGCTGGAGGCGCTCGGCCCACTCGGGGTAGCTGAGGTCCTCGCGGGTCTTGGCCGAGCTGGCCGCCCGCGTCTCGGCGTCGTGGCCGTCGATCTCGAGGTGACCGAGCTCCGAGTTCGGCACCAGCACACCCTCGTTGAAGATGGCTGTGCCGATGCCGGTGCCGAGGGTCGTGAGGACGACGAGGCCGTCGTGCCCCTTGGCCGCACCGTAGTTGAGCTCGCCGACGCCCGCGGCGTCCGCGTCGTTGACGACGACGACGTCGTGCTGGAGGCGGTCCTCGAGCAGCTTCTCGATCTCGCAGCCGATCCACGACTTGTCGATGTTCGCCGCGGTCTTGACGACGCCGTGCTGGACGACGCCGGGGATCGTCACGCCGATGGGGGAGTCGCTGCGCACCTCGTCGAAGTGGTCGACGACCTGCGCGATGACGTCGCAGACGGCCTCGGGGGTCGAGACCGCCGGGGTGTCGATGCGCAGCCGCTTCTGGGCGAAGGTGCCCTCCGCGAGGTCGACGGGCGCCCCCTTGATGCCGCTGCCGCCGACGTCGATGCCGAGGGGGTGTCCGGTGCTCATGCTGCGTCTCCCAGGGTGAGGATCTCGGGACCGTCCTCGGTGACCAGGACGGTGTGCTCGAACTGTGCCGAACGTCGGCGGTCCTTCGTGACGACCGTCCACCCGTCGTCCCACATCTCCCACTCGTGGGTGCCGAGGTTGAGCATCGGCTCGACGGTGAAGGTCATGCCGGGCTCGATGACGGTGTCGTAGGAGGGCGCGGCGTCGTAGTGCGGCACGATGAGCCCGCTGTGGAAGGCGGTGCCGATGCCGTGCCCGGTGAAGTCGCGGACCACGCCGTAGCCGAAGCGCTTCGCGTAGGACTCGATGACCCGGCCGATGACGTTGATCTCGCGCCCCGGGCGGGCGGCGCGGATGCCCCGCATCATCGCCTCGTGGGTGCGCTCGACGAGCAGGCGTGACTCCTCGTCGACCTCGCCGACGAGGTAGGTGGCGTCGGTGTCGCCGTGGACGCCGCCGACGAACGCGGTGATGTCGATGTTGACGATGTCGCCGTCCTCGAGCCGGCGGTCGTCCGGGATGCCGTGGCAGACGACCTCGTTGACCGAGGTGCAGAGCGACTTCGGGAAGCCTCGGTAGCCCAGGGTCGAGGGGTAGGCGCCGTGGTCGAGGAGGTACTCGTGCCCGACCCGGTCGATCTCGTCGGTCGTCACGCCGGGGGCGATGACGGCGGCGGCCGCGGCCATCGCATCCGCGGCGATGCGGCCGGCGACGCGCATCCGCTCGATCGTCTCGGCGTCCTTGACCTCCGGCCCGGTGTACGGCCGGGGGGCAGGGCGGTCGACGTACTCGGGCCGGGGGATGCCGGCCGGCACGTCGCGACGCGGGGACACCGCACCGGGCGCCACGCTGGCGTGGGTCAGGGGCATAGGTTGGAGTCTAGGCAGAGCGCCCCGGCGAAGGAGAACCCGAGATGTCCTACTGGTACAACGTCGACACCGGCCAGGTCGAGACCGACGCGGACCGCAGCCAGGACGCGAACGTCCTCGGTCCGTACGATTCGCGCGAGGCGGCCGAGGGGGCCCTGCAGAAGGCGCGCGAGAACTCCGAGCGCTGGGACGCCGAGGACAAGGAGTGGGACGAGCGCGGGAGCACCTCGTCCTGAGCGGAGGGCTCAGCCGCCGATGCGGCGGTGCACCGACAGCGAGTAGTCGCTGTCGGGGGCGAACCGGGTGCGGTCCCACCCGGCGAAGCGTCCGATGAACGAGAGCCCGGCCGCGCGGGCCCACCGGTCGTAGTCGGCGGGCGCGACCGCCGCGGCGCCGTCGGGCAGCGACCCCGCGAGCGAGAAGCCCGCGACGAGGTGCCCACCCGGGGCCAGGTGCGCGGTCAGCCGCTCGAGCACCGCCGGCAGCGTGCCGTCCGCGAGGAAGGGCACGACGTTGCCCGCCATGACGACGACGTGGAACTCCTGCTCGGTGCGCAGGTCGAGCGTCGCGAGGTCGGCGACGACGAAGCGGGTCCGGTGGTCCTCCTCGGCGAGGGCCACGAGGTCGGGGTCGGCGTCGACCCCGACGGTGTAGTGGCCGAGCCGGGTCAGCTCGCTCGCGACCCGTCCGTAGCCGCACCCGGCGTCGAGGACCCGGGAGGGCGGCGGCGCGAGCTCGGTGACGAACCGGGCCTCGCCGTGCAGGTCGCGGCCGGACGCCGCGAGGTCGAGGAAGCGCTGGCGGTAGGCGCGGGCGGCCTCCGGACCGTGCTGCTGCGCCGACCAGCGGGTCGGCGGCCCCGGGCGGGGCGGGGGCGGGGTCGTGCTCCACATGCCGCTGGGACGCTCGCTGCCGGTGGCCGGGTTCCCGGTCACGACTCGAAGGAATGCTCGGCGGCGGGGAAGGCGCCGCCGGCGACGTCGTCGGCGTAGGCGCGCGCGGCGCCGAGCAGCTCGCCGCGCAGGTCGGCGTACTTCTTGACGAAGCGGGGCGCCCGCCCGCCGCGCAGCCCGGCCATGTCCTGCCAGACGAGGACCTGCGCGTCGCACTCGGGCCCGGCGCCGATGCCGATGGTCGGGATGCGCAGGGCCTTCGTGACCTCGGCCGCGGCCGGCGCCGGGACCATCTCCATGACGACGGCGAAGCAGCCGGCCGCCTCGAGGGCGAGGGCGTCGGCGAGGAGCTTCTCGGCCCCCGCCCCGCGACCCTGCACCTTGTAGCCGCCGAGCACGTGCTCGCTCTGCGGGGTGAAGCCGATGTGCCCCATCACCGGGATCCCGGCGCGGACGAGCAGCTCGACCTCGGGGACCATCGCGGCGCCGCCCTCGAGCTTGACGGCGTGCGCCATCCCCTCCTTCATGAAGCGGGTCGCCGTCGCCAGGGCCTGCTGCGGGCTCGCCTGGTAGCTGCCGAAGGGGAGGTCGGCGACGACCATCGCGCGGCGGGCCGAGCTGGTGACCGCCCGCACGAGGGGGACGAGGTGGTCGACGGTGACCGGCACGGTCGTCTCGAAGCCGTAGACGTTGTTGCCGGCCGAGTCGCCGACGAGCAGGACGGGGATGCCGGCCTCGTCGAAGATCTCGGCGGTGTACATGTCGTAGGCGGTGAGCATCGCCCAGCGCTCGCCGCGCTCCTTCATCGCGAGCAGGTGCGGAACCCGGACGCGACGCTGCGGCGCGGCCTGGGCCCCGGTGCCGTAGGGGGCGGTGGACTCGGGTGCGGGGGAGCCCGCGGCCTGCTCGCTCATGGGCCCGATCGTAGGCCGACGCGCCCGGAGAGCCTTGGTGAAGAATTTACCTTTCGGAGGTGAAGTGCAGACCTTTTGTGCAATTTGGCTGTGGGGGAACGTATCCCGGCTTCTCGTCGATACCCCCGCCGGTGACTTTCGATCCCGTCCGGACGACCGTTCACCGAAAAACCCACCGGTCAACCCTCGATCTGCCGCCGATCCTGTGGTTACGTCCACGGTGCCTTGCGCTGACAGGACGCGGGGCATCCACCCATGGAGGAGATCTCGTGAAGAGACGACACGTGAACGTGGTGTCGGGTGTGGCGGTGGCAGCCCTCGCGCTGACGCTGGCCCCGACCACGGCACAGGCGGTCCCCGCCGGTCCGGACACCCCGGAGAAGGGCACTGCGAAGAAGGTCGACAACCTGCCCAACCCCCTCGCCGAGGCGCAGGCCGAGCTGCGCGAGGACGCCATCAAGCAGCTCGTCGCCGGCACGGCGAAGACGACCACGATCAACGGCAACCGCGTGATCGAGGTCAAGAGCAAGAAGGGCGACGCCAACCGCAAGGGCCGGACGGCGGGCAAGACCAAGTACGTCAACTACCCGGTCGACCGCGAGGAGGACATCTTCACCGTCCTCGTCGACTTCGGTGACAAGGTCAACTCGGCGACCGGTGGCACCGCCGGCCCGGTGCACAACCAGATCCCGAAGCCGGACCGCAAGAACGACAACTCGACGTACTGGCTCCCGGACTTCAACCGCCAGCACTACCTCGACATGATGTTCGGCGACGGCGAGTCCTTCAAGGACTTCTACCTCAAGCAGTCCAACGGCCGCTTCATGGCCAAGGGCGACGTCTCCGACTGGGTGCAGGTGCCCTACAACGAGGCGCGCTACGGCTCGAACAAGTACTCGGACGCGACCACCTACTGGCCGTTCGTCAAGGACACCGCCCAGGCCTGGTACGACGACCAGAAGGCCCAGGGCAAGACCGACAAGCAGATCAAGAAGTACCTCGCCCAGTTCGACAAGGTCGACCGCTACGACTACGACGGCGACGGCAACTTCAACGAGCCCGACGGCTACATCGACCACTTCCAGGCCATCCACGCCGGTGAGGGCGAGGAGGCCGGTGGCGGCGCGCAGGGCGAGGACGCCATCTGGTCGCACCGCTGGTACGCCTACTCCACCGACCAGGGCAAGACCGGCCCCGCGGGCAACAAGCTCGGCGGTGTGCCGCTCGGTGACTCCGGCATGTGGATCGGTGACTACACGACCGAGCCCGAGAACGGCGGCCTCGGCGTCTTCACCCACGAGTTCGGGCACGACCTCGGTCTGCCGGACCTCTACGACACCGCGGGTGGCGACAACGGCACCGGCTTCTGGACCCTCATGTCCGGCGGCTCGTGGCTGAACCACGGCAAGGACTCCATCGGCACCACGCCCGGCTACATGGGCCCGTGGGAGAAGCTCCAGCTCGGCTGGCTCGACCCGGTGGTCGTGCCCTACGGCCAGGACACCACGGTCAAGCTCGGCTCCGCCGACAAGGTGACCAACAGCGAGGCGCAGGCGATCATCGTGCCGCTGCCCAAGCGCACGGTCGTCACCGAGAAGAACACGCCTCACTCCGGCCAGGGCGAGTGGTGGAGCGGGCTCGGCAACGACCTGTCCTCCACGCTGACCAAGGACGTCGACCTCACGGGGGCGACCTCCGGCTCGGTCGAGGCGTTCGTCTCGGGCAACATCGAGGTCGACTACGACTACCTCTACGGCGAGGTCTCCGCCGACGGCGGCGCCACCTGGACCCCGGTCGGTGACGGCATCGACGGCTCGTTCGACGGCGACACCGACAGCGCCCTCGCGTGGACCAAGGCCAGCTGGGACCTCTCCGACTGGGCCGGCAAGAAGGTCCAGTTCCGCTTCCGGATGTCCACCGACGGCGGCGTCGCCTCCGAGGCCTTCGTCGACGACATCACCACGAAGGTCGGCACGATGACGACCACCGACGACGTCGAGTCCGGCGCCGGCGCGTGGACCGCCAAGGGCGGCTTCGAGATCATCAACGGCACCACCGAGCGGCAGGTGCAGGACATGTACTTCGCCGAGAACCGCACCTACAGCGGGTACGACAAGACCCTCAAGACGGGTCCGTACAACTTCGGCTGGAGCAACACCCGTCCCGACTGGGTCGAGCGCTTCCCGTACCAGAACGGCATGCTCGTCTGGTTCGCCAACGGTGAGTACGGCGACAACAACACCAGCGCCCACCCGGGTGGCGGGCTGGTCCTGCCGGTCGACGCGCGGCCGAATCCGGTGACCTTCGCCGACGGCTCGTTCCTCGGCAACCGTCGCCAGCCGTTCGACGCCACCTTCGGCCGCGAGCGCACCGACCGCGTGACGTTCCACAAGAACGGCTCCGCCTCGACGGTGCCGTCCTCGAAGGGCATCCCGACCTTCGACGACCGCAACCCGACGAAGTACTGGTCCTCGCTCAACCCTTGGAACTCGACCAAGGTCGCGGGCTCGGGCACGACGATGACCGTCAAGAAGGCCAAGAACGGTGGCCGGACGCTCATGGTCAAGGTCGACTTCAAGTGACCTGACGAGCACCCCGCTCACACGGAGGGGGCCCGGGCGGAGACGCCCGGGCCCCCTTCGGCGTCCCGTCACCCCTCCGACACACGGATGCGGCAGGATGCTGCGCATGGACCGTCAGCAGGAGTTCGTCCTCCGCACCATCGAAGAGCGCGACATCCGGTTCGTCCGGCTCTGGTTCACCGACGTCCTCGGCACCCTCAAGTCGGTGGCCGTCGCCCCTGCCGAGCTCGAGGGCGCCTTCGCCGAGGGCATCGGGTTCGACGGCTCGGTCATCGAGGGCTTCGCCCGCGTCTACGAGTCGGACATGCTCGCCAAGCCGGACCCGTCCACCTTCCAGGTGCTGCCCTGGCGTGGCGAGAGCAACGGCACCGCCCGGATGTTCTGCGACATCACGCTGCCCGACGGGACGCCGAGCATGGCCGACCCGCGGCACGTGCTCCAGCGGGCCCTCGCGAAGGCCGCCGACATGGGCTTCACCTTCTACACCCACCCCGAGATCGAGTTCTTCCTCCTCAAGCAGGGCTGGGTGCCCGGGCAGAGCCCCGCGCCGATCGACACCTCCGGGTACTTCGACCACACGCCGCACGGCTCCAGCGCCGACTTCCGCCGCGCCGCGATCACCATGCTCGAGGAGATGGGCATCTCGGTCGAGTTCAGCCACCACGAGGCCGCCCCCGGCCAGAACGAGATCGACCTGCGCTACGCCGACGCGCTGACGACGGCCGACAACATCATGACCTTCCGGACGGTCGTCAAGGAGGTCGCGCTCGAGCAGGGCATCTACGCCTCGTTCATGCCGAAGCCGTTCGCCGAGCACCCCGGCTCCGGGATGCACACGCACATGTCGCTCTTCGAGGGCGACACCAACGCCTTCCACGAGCCCGGCGCGCCCTACCAGCTCTCGAAGGTCGGGCGGCAGTTCATCGCCGGCCTGCTGCACCACGGCGCCGAGACCGCGGCCGTCACCAACCAGTGGGTCAACAGCTACAAGCGCCTCTGGGGCGGCGGCGAGGCGCCGGCGCACCTCACGTGGGGCCACAACAACCGCTCCGCGCTCGTCCGGGTCCCGATGTACAAGCCCGACAAGGGGCAGAGCACCCGTGTCGAGGTGCGCAGCATCGACACCGCGTGCAACCCGTACCTCACCTTCGCGGTGCTGCTCGCCGCCGGGCTCAAGGGCATCGAGGAGGGCTACGACCTCCCGCCCGAGACCGAGGACGACGTGTGGAGCCTCACCGACTCCGAGCGCCGGGCGATGGGCATCCAGCCGCTGCCGGCGAGCCTGTCCGAGGCCATCGAGGTGATGGAGTCCAGCGAGCTCGTCGCCGAGACCCTCGGCGAGCACACCTTCGACTTCTTCCTGCGCAACAAGCGGGCCGAGTGGGCCGACTACCGCAACCAGGTGACCGCCTTCGAGCTCGAGCGCTACCTGCCCGCGCTCTGAGCGTCGGACCGTGAGCTCCCGCGCACCCGAGTCCGTCCCGGCGGGGATCGCCCGCCTCGGTTTCGCCGACCCCCGGCGCGCCAACGCCCTGCTCGACGACCCCGCCGTCGCCGAGCTCGCCGGGGACCCCGCACGGATCGAGACGGGCGGGCTCAGCCAGTCGCTGGCCCGCACGGCCGACCCCGACGCCGCGCTGCTCGGGCTGGTCCGCTTCATGGAGGCCGTCGCCGCCGACCGCGCGCGCCGGGCCGAGGTGGTCCGGGTGGTCGGGGCCGACCCCGTCGCCCGGCACCGGCTGCTCGCGGTGCTCGGCGCCTCGACCACGCTGGCCGACCACCTCGTCGCCCACCCGGAGCAGTGGACGGCGGCGACGCGGGCCACGCCCGTCCCCGCGGCGGAGCGGGTCCGGCGGCTCGTCGGGCAGGTGGCCGAGCCGGGGGAGCTGACCGGCGCCGACGCGCTGCGCATCGGCTACCGCGAGCAGCTGATCGGCATCGCCGCCCTCGACCTCACCGCCGACGACCCGCTCAAGGTGCTCCCGGCCACCGCCGAGGCCCTCGCCGACCTCGCGGCCGCCGCCCTCGAGGCTGCCCTGCACCTGGCCCGGCAGGAGGTCGGACCGGACGCCGAGCGCACGCGCCTCGCGGTCGTCGCGATGGGCAAGACCGGCGGGCGCGAGCTCAACTACATCTCCGACGTCGACGTCATCTTCGCGGCGGAGCCCGCGGACGGCGTGCCTGAGGAGGAGGCCGTCGCGGTGGCCACCGACCTCGCGACCCGGCTCATGCGGCTGTGCTCGGCCTCGACCGGTGCGGGGTCGCTCTGGCAGGTCGACCCGGCGCTGCGGCCCGAGGGCAAGAACGGCCCGCTCGTCCGGACCGTCGCGAGCCACCTCGCGTACTACGAGCGCTGGGCCAAGACGTGGGAGTTCCAGGCGCTGCTCAAGGCGCGGCCGGTCGCCGGGGACGTCGAGGTCGGGGCCGCCTACTGCGACGCCGTGCAGCCGATGGTCTGGCAGGCCTCGACCCGCGACCACTTCGTCGACGACGTCCAGGCCATGCGCCGCCGCGTCGAGGAGCACATCCCCAAGGCCGAGGCCGACCGCCAGATCAAGCTCGGCGCCGGCGGCCTGCGCGACGTCGAGTTCTCCGTTCAGCTGCTCCAGCTCGTCCACGGCCGCGCCGACGAGTCGCTGCGGACGGCGACCACCCTCGAGGGTCTGGCGGCGCTGTCGGCCGGCGGCTACGTGGGCCGCGAGGACGCCGCCGTCCTCGAGAACGCCTACCGCTACCTGCGCGCGCTCGAGCACCGCATCCAGCTGCACCGGCTGCGCCGCACCCACCTCATGCCGACCGGGGACGACGACCTGCGCCGCCTCGGGCGCTCGATGGGGCACCGGACGGCCCCCGGCGAGACGGTCATGGAGCAGTGGCGGGCCCGGCGGCGCGAGGTGCGCCGGCTCCACGAGCGGATCTTCTACCGGCCGCTGCTCTCGGCCGTGGCGCGGCTGTCCGACCAGGACGTGCGCCTGACCCCCGAGGCGGCCCGGGAGCGGTTCTCCGCCCTGGGCTTCCGCGACCCGGCGAACGCGCTGCGCCACCTCGAGGCCCTGACCGGCGGGGTGAGCCGCCGCTCGGCCATCCAGCGCCAGCTCCTGCCCGTCATGCTGGGCTGGTTCGCCGACGAGGCCGACCCCGACGCGGGGCTGCTCGCGTTCCGCCGGATCAGCGAGGAGCTGGGCTCGACGCACTGGTACCTGCGGCTCCTGCGCGACGAGGGGTCGGCGGCGGAACGCCTGGCGCACACCCTCGCCCGCAGCCGGTACGCCGCGTCGTTGCTCGAGCAGGCCCCCGAGTGCGTGCAGTTCCTCGGCGACTCCAGCGGCCTCACCCCGCGCTCGCGCGACGACGTGCTGCGGCGGATGCGGTCGGCGGCCGGGCGCAAGGACGACGCCGAGTCGGCGGTCCTCGCCGCGCGCGTCATCCGGCGCTCCGAGCTGTTCCGCATCGCCGTCGCCGACCTCGCGGGAACGCTCGGGCCGCTCGACCTCGGCGCGGCGATGACCGACCTCACCTCGGCGCTGCTCGAGCTGACCCTCGAGGTGTGCCTGCGCGAGGTCGTGGGGGAGGGCGAGCCGCTGACCCGGCTGCTCGTCGTCGGGATGGGCCGGCTCGGCGGGCGCGAGCAGGGCTACGGCTCCGACGCCGACGTCCTCTTCGTCCACGACCCGCTGCCGGGCGCCGACGAGGTCGCGGCGCAGGCCCAGGCGATGGAGGTCGTGCGCCGGCTCGTCGCGCTGCTCGGCCGCCCCGGGCCCGACCCGGTCCTCGACGTCGACGCCGGCCTGCGGCCGGAGGGCAAGCAGGGCCCGCTCGTGCGCTCGCTCGCCTCCTACCGCGAGTACTACGCCCGCTGGTCGCTCGTCTGGGAGGCCCAGGCGCTGCTGCGTGCCACCCCCGTGGCGGGCGACCCCGACCTCGCGCAGCGCTTCGTCGACCTCGTCGCCCCCATCCGGTGGCCCGAGGGCGGTCTGGACGCCGGGCAGGTGCGCGAGATCAGGACGCTCAAGGCCCGGATGGAGTCCGAGCGGCTGCCGCGCGGCGCCGACCGCAAGACGCACTTCAAGCTGGGCCACGGCGGCCTCTCGGACGTCGAGTGGGTCGTCCAGCTCGTCCAGCTGCGCCACGCGCACGCGCACCCCGCGCTGCGCACGCCCTCGACCCTCGCGGCCCTCGAGGCGGCGGCGGAGCTGGGGCTCGTCGACGCCGACCACGCGTCGGCGCTCGCGGGTGCGTGGCGGCTGGCGTCCGCGATGCGCAACGCCGGCGTCCTCTTCCGGGGCAAGGGGGTCGACTCGGTCCCCACCTACGACCGTGACGCCGACGGCGTGGCGCGCATCCTCGGCATGGAGTCGGGGACGGCCCAGGACCTCGGTGAGCGCTACCGGCGGGTGGCCCGCCGGGCGCGGGCGGCCTTCGAGGCCGAGTTCTACGACGCCTGACCCCCATCCTTCGACACCACCGTGCGGGCCGTCGTGGGCCCGTGGCATGCTTCCGCCGTGGCATCGACTCCTGGTGTCCCTGCAGGTCAGGGCGGCGCGGTCTTCGCGGAGGCGACGTTCGACATCGCGTCCGCGCGCTGGACGTGGTCGCCGGAGATGTACGTCCTCATCGGCGTCCGCGACACCGGTCAGGACCCGTCGGTCCTCGTCTTCGAGCGGATGCACCCCTCCGACCGACCGGTCGTCGCGGAGGTGCTCGAGCGGGCCGTCCGCGAGCCCGGACCGTTCGCCGGGCAGTACCGGCTGCGCGACGACGAGGAGCGCGAGCGGGTCATCGCCTTCGTCGGCGACGTCATCCGCGACGCCGCGGGGGAGCCGACCGCGCTGCGCGGCATCGCGTTCGACGTGTCGCGGGCCAGCCGCCAGGTGTCGGCCGAGGCCGTGGCGGCCGCCACGGCCGACCGCGCGGCCATCGAGCAGGTCAAGGGCGCGGTGATGTTCGCCTACGGGCTCGACGCCGACGCCGCCTTCGGGCTGCTCTCGCGGTACTCGCAGCGGGGCAACGTCAAGCTCGCCACGATCGCGAGCCGGGTGACCGAGCTGCTCGCCGAGCAGGCCGAGCCCGGCACCGAGCGATCGCTGCTCCAGGTGCTGGAGCAGGCGCTGCGTCCCCCGCGCCGCGCCGCGAGCCAGGACGACGACGAGGCCGAGACCGGCTGAGCCGGACGGACGCCGGCTGTCGAACGTCGGCGCGGGACCCTCGCGCACCGAACCTAGACTGGACGCCATGCCCGACCGCACGACGACCGTTGTCCCCCGCCTCGACCTGCGCGGACGCCGCCCCGGCCTGCGCGAGCTGCGGGCCGCGCTGCCGCGCGCCGAGTTCGACGTCGAGGCCGCCCTCGCGGCGGTCCGCCCCATCGTCGAGGACGTCCGGGACCGCGGCGCCGCCGCGCTCTACGAGGCCGCCGAGCGCTTCGACGGCGTCCGCCCACCGGCGCTGCGCGTCCCCGCCGACGTCATCGCCCGCGCGGTCGAGACCCTGGACCCGGTCGTGCGCGCCGCGCTGGAGGAGTCCATCCGCCGCGCCCGGCTCGTCCACGCCGACCAGCGCCGCACCGACACGACGACGCAGGTCGCCGACGGCGGCACCGTCACCGAGCGCTGGGTCCCGGTCGACCGGGTCGGCCTCTACGTGCCCGGCGGGCTCGCGGTGTACCCGAGCAGCGTCGTCATGAACGTCGTCCCCGCCCAGCTCGCCGGCGTGCCGGGGCTCGCCGTCGCCAGCCCGCCGCAGCGCGACCACGGCGGGTGGCCGCACCCGACCATCCTCGCGGCCTGCCACCTGCTCGGCGTCGACGAGGTGTGGGCGATGGGCGGCGCGCAGGCCGTGGCCGCCTTCGCCTACGGCGTCGAGGACGGCGACGACGTCTGCGACCCCGTCTCGCTCGTCACCGGCCCCGGCAACATCTACGTCGCCGCGGCGAAGCGGCTGCTCAAGGGGCTCATCGGCATCGACGCCGAGGCCGGCCCGACCGAGATCGCCGTCCTCGCCGACGCCACCGCGGACGCCGACCACGTCGCGTCCGACCTCGTCTCGCAGGCCGAGCACGACCCGCTGGCCGCGGCCGTGCTCGTCACCGACAGCCCGGAGCTCGCCGAGGCCGTCGAGGAGGCGCTCGAGCGTCGGGTCGCGGCGACGAAGCACACCGAGCGCGTGGCCACGGCGCTCGCCGGCCGCCAGTCGGCGATCGTCCTCGTCGACGACGTCGAGGTGGGGCTGGACGTCGTCAACGCGTACGCCGCCGAGCACCTCGAGGTCATCACCGCCGACGCCGCCGCGCTCGCCGCCCGGGTCACGAGCGCCGGCGCGGTGTTCGTCGGCGCGTGGTCGCCGGTCAGCCTCGGCGACTACTGCGCCGGGTCCAACCACGTCCTGCCGACGGGTGGGTGCGCGGCGCACAGCAGCGGCCTGTCGGTGCAGTCCTTCCTGCGCGGCATCCACGTCGTCGAGTACACGCAGGACGCCCTGCGCGAGGTCGGCGCGCACGTCGTCTCGCTCGCCCGGGCCGAGGACCTCCCCGGCCACGGCGAGGCCGTCCTCGCCCGCGTCCCCGAGGTCGAGCCCGGCGCCTGACGCCCGGCTCTGGTCCGGATGCCCGGATGGCGGTGACGTCTCACCGCCACCCCGCGAACCGGACCAGAGCCGGCGGACCGGACCAGAGCCGGCGGACCGGACCAGAGCCCACTCGTCCGGGGCAGGGCGCCCCGACCGACGGCGACACGCCACGACATCTGGGTGCGGGGTGTTGTCGGCGACCCCACATATGGTGTGTCTCGCAGCTGGTCCTCGATCCACCCCCGGGTGGGGAGAGGGGCAAGAGGGAACCCGGTGAGAGTCCGGGACTGCCCCGCAGCGGTGAGTGGGAACGACCCCCGTCAGAGCACTGGGCCTCCGGGCCTGGGAAGCGACGGGCAGTAGGCGGCGCGAGCCGGGCCCACGAGTCCGAAGACCTGCCAGTCGCGCCGTCCCCACCCGGGGGCGGCACCTTTCGCGGTCTCGTGGGACGGCCGACGGAGGGCAGGTGGGTTGTCCGGGGGACGGTGCGCGACGCCGCCCACCCGGCGCTCCCGACGCTCCTCGTCACCCCTCGCGCGGCTCGCGGCAGGCTCATCGAGCTCGCGAGGAGAGAGCATGACCACCACCGCCCAGGGCCCCGCCCCGGCGATCACGACCCCCGACCAGCCGGCACCGGGGACCCACCGCACCGCGATGCGCGTGCGCAAGCGCGACGGCGACACCGAGCCCGTCGACGTGACGAAGATCGTCCGCGCGGTCGAGCGCGTCAGCGACGGCCTCGACGAGGTCGACCCGCTGCGCGTCGCGACCCGCACCATCAGCGGCCTCTACGACGGCGCGACGACCGCCGAGCTGGACCGACTCTCGATCCAGACGGCCGCCGAGCTCATCGGCGAGGAGCCGGAGTACAGCCGCCTGGCAGCACGGCTGCTCGCCGGCTACGTCGACAAGGAGGTGCGTGGCCACGGGGTCGCGTCCTTCAGCCAGTCGGTCGCGCTCGGGCACGCCGAGGGACTCATCGGCGACGCCACGGCCGAGTTCGTCGCGGCCAACGCCGTCAAGCTCGACCGTGCCGTCGACCCGGCCAACGACCGGCTCTTCGAGTACTTCGGGCTGCGGACCGTCTGCGACCGCTACCTGCTGCGCCACCCGACGACCCGGCTGGTCCTCGAGACGCCGCAGTACTTCCTCCTGCGCGTCGCCTGCGGCCTCGCGACGAGCACCCGGGAGGCGCTCGAGCTCTACCGGCTGATGGCGCGGCTGGACTACCTGCCGAGCAGCCCGACCCTGTTCAACTCCGGCACCCGCCACACGCAGATGAGCTCCTGCTACCTCGTCGACAGCCCGCGCGACGAGCTGGACTCCATCTACGAGCGCTACCAGCAGGTGGCGCGCCTGTCGAAGTTCGCCGGCGGCATCGGCATCGCCTTCTCGCGGGTCCGCGGGCGCGGCGCGCTGATCCGCGGCACGAACGGCACGAGCAACGGCATCGTCCCGTGGCTGCGCACCCTCGACGCGAGCGTCGCCGCCGTCAACCAGGGCGGCCGGCGCAAGGGCGCCGCGTGCGTCTACCTCGAGCCGTGGCACCCCGACGTCGAGGAGTTCCTCGAGCTGCGCGACAACACCGGCGAGGACGCCCGGCGCACCCACAACCTCAACCTCGCCAACTGGCTGCCCGACGAGTTCCTGCGCCGGGTCGAGGCCGACGAGCCGTGGAGCCTCGTCGATCCGAGCGAGGTGCCCGGGCTGACCGACCTCTGGGGCGAGGAGTTCGACGAGGCGTACCGCGCGGCCGAGCGCGAGGGCCGGGTCGTGCGCCAGGTGCCGGCCCGCGAGCTGTGGGGCCGGATGATGCGCACGCTCGCCCAGACCGGCAACGGCTGGATGACGTTCAAGGACGCCGCCAACCGGGCGTGCAACCAGACCGCCGAGCCCGGCCAGGTCGTGCACCTCTCCAACCTCTGCACCGAGATCCTCGAGGTGAGCAGCGACGAGGAGACCGCCGTCTGCAACCTCGGCTCGGTCAACCTCTCGCGACACCTGACGGCCGACCGGACCGACGTCGACTGGGACAGGCTGCGCGCGACCGTCCGGACGGCCGTGACCTTCCTCGACCGCGTCGTCGACGTCAACTACTACCCGAGCGAGCAGGCGGCGGCGTCCAACCCGCGCTGGCGCCCGGTCGGGCTGGGCTACATGGGCCTGCAGGACGTCCTCTTCACCCTGCGGTTGCCGTTCGACTCCGAGGAGGCCCTCGCCCTCTCGACGCGGATCGCGGAGGAGGTGCTGCTCACGGCGCTCGAGCGCTCCAGCGAGCTCGCCGCGGCGCACGGCCCCCACCCGGCGTTCCGGCGCACCCGGGCGGCTCGTGGGGTCCTCCACCCGGACCACTTCGACGTCACGCCGACCCAGCCCGAGCGTTGGGCCCGGTTGCGCGAGAACGTGGCCGAGCACGGGCTGCGCAACAGCCTCGTCGTGGCCATCGCCCCGACGGCGACGATCGCCTCGATCGCCGGCTGCGGCGAGTGCATCGAGCCGCAGGTCTCGAACCTCTTCAAGCGCGAGACCCTGTCGGGCGAGTTCCTGCAGGTCAACGGCCACCTCGTGCGCGAGCTCAAGGCCCGCGGCCTGTGGACCGCCGCCACGCGGGACGCCGTCAAGCGCGCCGAGGGGTCGGTGCAGGGCCTGACCGACCTGCCCGAGGACGTCCGCACGCTCTACCGCACGGCGTGGGAGCTGCCGCAGCGGGCGCTCATCGCGATGGCCGCCGCCCGCCAGCCGTACGTCGACCAGAGCCAGTCGCTCAACCTCTTCATGGCCAGCCCCACGATCGGGAAGCTGTCGTCGATGTACCTCCACGCGTGGAAGTCCGGTCTCAAGACGACGTACTACCTGCGCTCGCGGCCGGCGACGCGCATCCAGCAGGCGACGGTGTCCGAGACCCGTTCCGCCGCACCGCTGCCCACGACGACCACCCCGACCGACGAGGAGGCCCTCGCCTGCTCGCTGGAGAACCCCGAGAGCTGCGAGGCCTGCCAGTGACCACCCCCGCCACCACGCCCACCACGACCTCGACCTCCGGCCACGACGCGCGGCTGCTCGACCCCGGGATGAGCCTCACGCTGCGGCCGATGCGCTACCCGCACTTCTACGACCGGTTCCGCGACGCCATCAAGAACACGTGGACCGTCGAGGAGGTCGACCTGCACTCCGACCTCGCGGACCTCCGGAAGCTCAGCGCGGCCGAGCAGCACCTCGTCAAGCGCCTCGTCGCGTTCTTCGCGACCGGCGACACGATCGTCGCGAACAACCTCGTGCTCAACCTCTACGAGCACGTCAACGCCCCCGAGGCGCGGCTCTACCTCTCGCGCCAGCTCTTCGAGGAGGCGGTGCACGTGCAGTTCTACCTGACGCTGCTCGACACCTACGTCCCCGACGAGCGCGAGCGGTTCGAGGCGTTCGCGGCGGTCGAGAACATCCCGTCGATCAAGGCCAAGGCCGACTTCTGCTTCCGGTGGATCGACTCCCTGGCCGACCTGCGGACCCTCGAGACCCGCGAGGACCGGCGTGCGTTCCTGCTCAACCTCGTGTGCTTCGCGGCGTGCATCGAGGGGCTGTTCTTCTACGGCGCCTTCGCCTACGTGTACTTCCTGCGCTCGCGCGGCCTGCTCAACGGCCTCGCGTCCGGCACGAACTGGGTCTTCCGCGACGAGTCGATGCACATGGCGTTCGCCTTCGACGTCTTCGACACCGCCCGTGCCGAGGAGCCGGACCTCGTCGACGACGCCTTCGCCGACGACGTGCGCCGGATGCTCGCCGAGGCAGTGGACGCCGAGGCGCAGTTCGCGCAGGACCTGCTCGGGGGAGGGGTGGCGGGGCTGTCGACCGCCGACATGCGCTCCTACCTCGAGCACGTCGCGGACCGGCGGCTGGAGCGGCTCGGCATCACGCCGCTGTACGGCTCGCCGAACCCGCTGGCGTTCATGGAGCTGCAGGACGTCCAGGAGCTCTCGAACTTCTTCGAGCGCCGCGTCTCTGCCTACCAGGTCGGGGTCGGCGGCTCGGTGACGTTCGACGACGACTTCTGACCGGGACGGACCGGGACGGAGCGGGACGGGGGCGCGGCGGGCCGCAGGGTGGTCCGCCGCGCAGCCCTTCCCGGCAGCCCTCCTAGACTCCACGGCATGGACCCCCGCACGACGATCGAGGCGATGCTCCGGCCGGACCTGCGGGGCCGGACCGCCTACGGGGCACCCCAGCTCGAGGTGCCGGTGGCCCTCAACACCAACGAGAACTCCTACCCGGTGCCGGCGGTCGTCGCCGAGGCGATGACGCGGGCGGTGGCGGAGGTCGCCGCCGGGCTCAACCGCTACCCGGACCGCGAGTTCACGGCGCTGCGCACCGACCTCGCCGCCTACCTCTCGCGCGGCGGCACCACCGTCTCGGCCGAGCAGGTCTGGGCCGGCAACGGCTCGAACGAGGTCCTCCTGCACCTGCTCCAGGCCTTCGGCGGCCCGGGCCGGGTGGCGCTCGGGTTCACCCCGGCCTACTCGATGCACCCGATCATCACGACGACGACCGGCACGACGTGGGTCGACGGGATGCGGGGCGTCGCGGGTGCCGGGGCCTTCGACCTCGACGCCGCGTCGGCGGTCGCCCAGGTCCGCGAGCACCGCCCGGACGTCGTCTTCCTCTGCTCGCCGAACAACCCGACCGGCACGGCGCTCGACCTCGCGACGGTCGAGGCCGTCCACGACGCCACCGAGGGGCTCGTCGTCGTCGACGAGGCCTACGCCGAGTTCGCGCGGCCCGGCACGCCCTCGGCCCTCACCCTCCTCGAGGGACGCCCGCGGCTCGTCGTCACCCGGACGATGAGCAAGGCGTTCGCCCTCGCCGGCGGCCGCCTGGGCTACCTCGCGGCCGACCCGGTCCTCGTCGACGCCCTGCGCCTGGTCCGGATGCCCTACCACCTCTCCTCGCCGACGCAGGCCGTCGCCCGCGCCGCGCTCGCCCACGCCGACCTCATGCTCGAGACCGTCGGCGTCGTCAAGGACCAGCGCGACCGCATCGTCACCGAGCTCGCCGCGCTCGGGCTCGACCCGGTGGCCAGCGACGCCAACTTCGTCCTCTTCGGCGGCCTGCGCGACAGCCACGCGACGTGGCAGGCGCTGCTGGAGCGGGGTGTCCTCGTCCGGGACGTCGGCATCCCGCACTATCTTCGTGTCACCGCCGGGACGCCGGAGGAGACCACGGCCTTCCTCGACGCCCTGACCGCCCTCGTCCCCACCCACGCTGGAGCAGCCCCGTGAGCACCGCCGAGACCCACCGCACCGCCACGGTGCGCCGGGCCACGTCCGAGAGCACCGTCGAGGTGACCGTCGACCTCGACGGCACCGGCCGCGGCGAGGTGAGCACCGGCGTCCCCTTCTACGACCACATGCTCCTCTCGCTCGCCAAGCACTCGCTCGTCGACCTCACGGTGCGCGCCGACGGCGACACCCACGTCGACGCCCACCACACCGTCGAGGACGTCGCGATCGTCCTCGGGCAGGCCGTCCGCGAGGCGCTCGGCGACAAGTCCGGCATCTCGCGCTTCGGCGACGCCACCGTCCCGCTCGACGAGGCGCTGGTCCTCGCCGTCGTCGACGTCGCCGGCCGTCCCTACTGCGTCCACGAGGGCGAGCCGGCCGGGCAGGAGCACGTCGTCATCGGCGGCCACTACGTCGGCTCGCTGACCCGGCACGTGCTCGAGTCCTTCGCCTTCCACGCCCAGGTCGCCCTCCACGTCCGTGTCCTCGCGGGCCGCGACCCGCACCACGTCGTCGAGGCCCAGTTCAAGGCGCTCGCGCGCGCCCTGCGCGCCGCCGTCGCCCGCGACCCGCGGGTCGAGGGCGTCCCGAGCGCGAAGGGTGCGCTCTAACGCCGTGGCCGCCGACGCGCGCCCGAGCGCGGGGCACGGGCTGCTCCTCGTGCGCCGGCCACCCGCCGCGGTCGGCCGGTGGCTGCGCCGTGGGCTCGTCGCGGCGACCGTCGTCCCGTACGGCCGCTGGACGGCGGTGACGGTCGCCGAGGACGCCGCCCGCAGCGCCGCCCCCTTCGACGTCGCGCTCGAGGTGCTGGCCGCCCGGCCGGTGCCGCGCCCGGCCCGCCCGGCCATCGGGATGTTCGCGCTCGACGGCCGGGCCGTCGTCACCCTGCAGCCCGGCGGGGTCCGTCGTGCCCAGCACTGGCTCGTCTGGCAACCGCGCACCGGTGTCGTCGAGACCCCGTCGCTGCCGTGTCTCGCCCTCGGCGACCTCATCGGGGCGGCCGGCGGCAGCGCCCGCGTCCAGGACGTGGCCGGCGTCCTGCGCTCCGGGGACGGCGAGCCGCTCGACGTCCTCGTCACCGTGCTGCGCCTGCTCGGCCTGCCCGGCGAGAAGCTGCTCGTCCGGGGCCACCCGGTCGGCGCCTCCGAGGTCGAGCCCGGCGCCCGCGGCGTCCTCGCCTTCGACCGCCTCGTGGCCGATGAGGCCCAGCACCGCGCCGAGTGGGAGGCCGCGCACGGCGAGCCCGTCGTCGGCCGGGAGCGGGAGGTCCGATGAGCCCCGGTGTCGTCGTGCTCGACTACGGCAGCGGCAACGTCCGCTCGGCCGTGCGCGCGCTCGAGCACGTGGGTGCGCGCGTCACGCTGACCGGCGACCCGGAGGCGGCGCTGGCCGCCGACGGCCTCTTCGTGCCCGGCGTCGGCAACTTCCACGCCTGCATGGCGGGGCTGGCCGCCGCCCGCGGCCCGCTCATCATCGGCCGGCGCCTCGCCGGGGGCCGCCCGGTCCTCGGCGTCTGCGTCGGCATGCAGGTCCTCTTCGACGGCTCGGCCGAGCCCAGCGGCGCCCCGGTGCCGGGGGTGGGGGAGTGGCCCGGCACGGTCACGCGGCTGCACGCGCCGGTGGTGCCGCACATGGGCTGGTCCGAGGTCGAGGTCCCCTCCGGCAGCTCCCTGTTCGCCGGGGTGGAGTCCGAGCGCTTCTACTTCGTCCACTCCTACGCGGTCCACGACTGGGAGCTCGCGCCCCCGGACGACACCTTCGCGGGTGTCGCGCCGAAGGTCACCTGGGCCACGCACGGCGAGCGGTTCGTCGCCGCCGTCGAGAACGGCCCGCTCGCGGCGACGCAGTTCCACCCCGAGAAGTCCGGCGAGGCGGGGCTCACCCTCCTCGCCAACTGGGTCCGCTCGCTCTGACCCGGTCCCGCCGCCGGCCCGCCGGGCCCCCGTGCCGTCGGGCCCGCCCCGGTCCCACACGTCACGCGCGTATCGGGTCACCCGATACGACCGCGCTGTACCCCGGAACCGTTGTCGGGTGAAGCGCAGCGGTATCGGGTCACCCGATACGCGTGAGGTCAGCGGCGCGAGGTGGGGTGGACCGGTCGGTGGCGGCCGGCGGGCGACCGGCAGACTGGCCCCATGAGCGACCAGCCGCGCCTCGAGCTCCTGCCCGCCGTCGACGTGGTCGAGGGCCGCGCCGTCCAGCTCGTCCAGGGCGTCGCCGGCAGCGGCGGCGAGTTCGGCGACCCCGTCGAGGCCGCCCTGCGCTGGCAGGAGCAGGGCAGCGAGTGGCTGCACCTCGTCGACCTCGACGCCGCCTTCGGACGCGGCTCGAACGCCGACCTGCTCGCCGAGATCGTCGGCCGCCTCGACATCCACGTCGAGATGAGCGGGGGCATCCGCGACGAGGAGTCGCTGACCCGCGCCCTCGCCACCGGCTGCCGGCGGGTCAACATCGGCACGGCCGCCCTCGAGGACCCCGCGTGGACCGCCCGCGCCATCGCCGAGCACGGCGACCGCGTCGCCATCGGCCTCGACGTGCGCGGCACCACGCTGGCCGCCCGCGGCTGGACGAGCGAGGGCGGCGACCTGTGGGAGACCCTCGAGCGGCTCGACCGCGAGGGCTGCGCCCGCTACGTCGTGACCGACGTCGCCAAGGACGGGATGATGAAGGGCCCGAACGTCGGCCTGCTGCGCGAGGTCTGCGCCCGCACCGACCGGCCCGTCGTCGCGTCGGGCGGCATCTCGACCCTCGACGACATCGCCGCGGTCCGCGGGCTGGTCGCCGACGGAGTCGAGGGCGCCATCGTCGGGTCGGCGCTCTACCGCGGCGCGTTCACCCTCCCCGAGGCCCTCGAGGTCGCCGGCCGCCCCTGAGGGGTGCCGGCGCCGTTTTCGCCGGTGTCGGTGGTGGGTGCGACCATCGGCGCGTGACCACCCGCTACCGCCGCGTGCTCGCGGTGCCCGCCCTGCGCCGTGCCCTCCTCCTCGGCGTGCTCGTGCGGATGCCGATCTTCGCCGGCGGCGTCGTCATCACCCTGCACGTCGTCTCGGCGCTCGGTCGCTCCTACGGCGCGGCGGGTGTCGTCGCTGCCGCTGCGACCCTCGCGATCGCCGTCTCCGGGCCGTGGCGCGGGCGCCTGCTCGACCGCCGGGGGCTGCGCCGGGTCGTCGCGCCGTCGGTGCTCGTCACCGCCGCCTGCTGGTCGGTGGCGCCGTTCCTCGGCTACTGGTGGCTGCTCGGGCTCGCGACCCTCGCCGGGCTGTTCGTCGTCCCGTCCTTCAGCATCATCCGGCAGGCGGTCATCGCGGCCGTCCCCGAGGAGGACCGGCGCACCGCCATCTCGCTCGACGCGGTCGCGGTCGAGCTGTCGTTCATGGTCGGGCCGGCGCTCGGCGTCTGGGCCGCCGCCGCGTGGCGCACCGACCTCGTCCTGCTCGCGGTCCAGGGCGCCGGCGTCCTCGCCGGGGTCCTGCTCTGGGTCGCGAACCCGGTCCTGCGCGAGGACGTCGACCCCGACGGGCCGCCGCGCGCCGCCGTCCCGCGCTCGGCGTGGCTGCGCCCGGGCTTCCTCGTCGTCTGCCTCGGGGCCGCGACGAGCACCGTCGTCCTGTCCGGCACCGACCTCGGCGTCGTCGCCGCGCTGCGGGACCTCGGGTCACCGGGCGCCATCGGCCCGGTCCTCGCGGTCTGGGCGCTCGGCTCGCTCGTCGGCGGCCTCGTCTACGGGGGGATGCACCGCTCGGTCAGCGCCTTCTGGCTGCTCGGCGGCCTCGCCGTCACCACCGCACCGCTGGCGCTCGCCGGCGGCCCCTGGACCCTCGGGGTCCTCGCGCTCGTCTCCGGCCTGTTCTGCGCCCCGACGATCACCGCGACGATCGACCAGGTGAGCCGGGCCGTCCCGGCGTCGGCCCGGGGCGAGGCGATGGGTTGGCACGGCTCCTCGATGACCGCCGGCACCGCGCTGGGTGCGCCCCTGACCGGGTTCGTCATCGACCACGCCGGCTGGGGCGCGGGCTTCCTCGTCGTCGCGGCGGCAGGCGTCCTCGTCGCCCTCCTCGGGAGCCTGGTCACGTCCGGCGCCGCCCGGGGTCGCCGGGCCGCCCGCGCCGCCGCACGGGCGGCGGCGCCGCTCGCCCGCGAACCCGTCGCCTGAGGCGGCTCGGTACCGTGGCGGACGTGCCGCACGACCATCTCGAGACCCCCGACGACGCGACCGACTCCGCGGGCACCCCATGGCAGCGGCGTGAGCTGAGCCCGTCCGGCTTCGAGTCCGACACCGGCGAGGCGGACCCGGCCCTGCGGACGCTCCTCGCGGCCCCGGGCGACGACCTCGCGCTCATGCGCGCGCTCGAGGGCGGCCGCCTCCTCGTACCGGTCGTCGCCGAGCCGACCGAGGTCGACGCCACCGGCCCGCTCGCCGTCGAGAAGGGCGTCGACATGGCCGCGGTCACGCTCGTCGCCCCCGACGGCTCGCGCGCCCTGCCCGTCTTCACGGGCTCGGACTCGCTCGCCGCGTGGGACGCCGCCGCCCGCCCCGTGCCGGTCACGCCGGCGCGCGCCGCCCAGGCGGCGGTCTCCGAGGGCTGCGACGTCCTCGTCGTCGACGTCGCCGGGCCGCACACCCGGGTGCTGCGGTCCTCCATGCTCTGGGCCCTGGCCCAGGAGCGGCCGTGGGTTCCGGCCCACACCGACCCCTTCGTCGCCCGGCCGGTCGCCGCCGCCCTCGCCGACGAGCCCGCCGTTACCGGCCACGAGGTCGAGGAGGGGGCCCCGCACGGCGCCGGCGTGCTCGGCATCGTGCTCCACCTGCAGGCCGGGCTGGACGCGGACGAGGTGCGCGCCGTCGCGACCCGGGTGGGCGAGCGGCTCGCGACCGACGGCGAGCTGCGGGCCCGCGTCGACGGCCTGGCCTTCCGCATCGTCTGAGCGATTTCGGCCCGGCGGTGGCTGCTGGTAGCCTTGACTGCTGACCGACCGCCTCGTCACGGGGCGGTGTGCAAGAGAAGCCCCGCTTCCACCCGCGTCGACCCCAGGGTCGCCGGGTTCCCGGTCCGCGACGAGACGTCGTGCGCGCCCCCGGAGGGTGTGCCGCGGCATCCCGTGGTGGGCCGGTCGGAATCGACAGGCTCCTCGCACCCGGCGCGAGGAGCCTTTCTCGTGCCCGGCGGGCACCGATTCGCAGGACGTGACGAAGGAGAAGCACATCAGCGAGCCACGCATCAACGACCGCATCCGGGTTCCCGAGGTGCGGTTGGTCGGCCCCAACGGCGAGCAGGTCGGCATCGTCCGCGTCGAGGACGCGCTCCGTCTCGCGGCGGAGGCGGACCTCGACCTCGTCGAGGTCGCGCCGATGGCCAAGCCCCCGGTCGCCAAGCTCATGGACTTCGGCAAGTACAAGTACGAAGCCGCCATGAAGGCCCGTGAGGCACGCAAGAACCAGGTCAACACGGTCATCAAGGAGATCAAGCTCCGCCCGAAGATCGACCCGCACGACTACGGCACCAAGAAGGGCCACGTCGTCCGGTTCCTCGGGGGCGGCGACAAGGTCAAGGTGACGATCATGTTCCGCGGTCGCGAGCAGTCGCGCCCCGAGCTCGGCTTCCGCCTCCTCCAGCGCCTCGCGCAGGACGTCGCGGAGCTCGGCATCGTCGAGTCCCAGCCGAAGCAGGACGGCCGCAACATGGTCATGGTCCTCGCGCCGACGAAGAAGAAGGCGCAGGCGATGGCCGAGCAGCGCAAGAAGCGCGACGAGGCCAAGGCCGGCCAGGCCGCCGCCGACGAGCCGGTCGACGCGACCACGGCGACCGACGAGGCGACCGTCTCCGAGGACACCGCGGCCGAGCCGACCGCGACCGCCGACGAGAACACCACCGCGGGCTGACGCCCGCCCCCGACAGACACACCCCGACGCACCACCGACGCAAGGAGAGATCGGCACCATGCCGAAGAACAAGACCCACAGCGGCACGAAGAAGCGCTTCCGGATCACCGGCTCGGGCAAGGTCATGCGCGAGCAGGCCGGTCACGTGCACAAGTTCCACGAGAAGACGCCGCAGAAGGCCCGCCGCCTCTCCAAGGACGTCCTCGTCTCGCCGGCCGACGCCCCGAAGATCAAGAAGCTCCTCGGCAAGTGAGCCGACCCACCCCCACCTACTGACGAAGCAGAGCAAGGAGAACTCACGTGGCACGCGTGAAGCGGGCGGTCAACGCCCAGAAGAAGCGCCGGGTCGTCCTCGAGCGGGCCAGCGGCTACCGCGGGCAGCGCTCGCGCCTGTACCGCAAGGCCAAGGAGCAGGTCCAGCACAGCCTCGGCTACGCCTACCGCGACCGCCGGGCCCGCAAGGGTGACTTCCGTCGCCTCTGGATCCAGCGGATCAACGCCGCGGCCCGCGCCAACGGCATGACCTACAACCGCTTCATCCAGGGCCTCAAGGCCGCCGAGGTCGAGGTCGACCGCCGCATGCTCGCCGAGCTCGCGGTCAACGACGAGGCCGCGTTCGCCGCGCTCGTCGAGCTCTCGAAGGCCAACCAGCCGGCCCGCGAGCCCGCCAAGGCCTCCGCCTGAGCGACCCCCGAGTGCTGACCAACCCCCGGTCCGACCGGGTCAAGGCGGTCCGCTCGTTGCAGAAGCGGTCGGTGCGACAGCGCACCGGCCGCTTCTGCGTCGAGGGACCGCAGGGCGTGCGCGAGGCCGTCCGGTACGCCGCCGGCCGGGTCCGCGACGTCTACCTCACCGCCGAGGCCGCGGCGCGGTACGCCGACGACATCGTCGGGCCGGCCCGGGCCGCGCAGCTGTGGCTGCACGAGGTGAGTTCCGAGGTCCTCGCCGGGATGGCCGAGTCCGAGGCGCCGCAGGGCGTCCTCGCGGTCGTCGACGACGAGCCGCTCACCCTCGGCGCGGTCCTCGACGCCGGCCCCCGCCTGCTGGTCCTCCTGACCAACGTCCGCGACCCGGGCAACGCCGGCACGGTGATCCGCGGTGCGGACGCCGCCGGCGCCGACGCCGTCCTCGTCAGCGACTCCTCGGTCGACGTCCTCTCGCCGAAGGTCGTCCGCTCGACGGCCGGCTCCCTCTTCCACCTGCCCGTCGTCACCGGGCTCGAGGTGGGGGCGACCCTCGCGGCGCTGCGCGAGCGGGGTGTGCGGACCCTCGCGGCCGACGGCGCCGGCCGCACCGCGCTGCCCGACGCGGACCTCACCGGCCCCCACTGCTGGGTCATGGGCAACGAGGCCTGGGGGCTGCCCGAGGAGACCCGGGCGGCGTGCGACGAGGTCGTCCACGTCCCCATCCACGGACGGGCCGAGTCGCTCAACCTCGCGATGGCGGCGACCGTCTGCCTCTACGCCTCGGCGGGTGTGCTGCGGTCCGGCGGGTCCGGGAGGTAGCGTGCGACCCATGACGGAGCGGTTCATGGTCCCCGACGACCTGGCCGCCAACGGGCTGGAGTTCATCCCCGACGGGCTCGTCGCCGCCGTCGGCCCGAAGCGCATCGTGCGCTTCATGAACAGCCGGGCCGAGCGCATCACCGGTCTGCGCGCCTCCGACGTCATCGGTCGCGACGTCGTCGAGGCGCTGCCGCTGCAGGACCTCGGGGGCGACTCGTGGTGGGAGCTCTCCTCGCCGTGGGAGGGCCTCGAGACGCGCACCGGGCACCGCGAGCGTCTGCTCGTGCTGCCCAGCGGCCGCGAGCTGCTCGTCACCGCGAAGTACGTCCGCGAGTGGCGCTGCGGGCCGGTCCGTTCGGTCGTCCTCGGGATGCGCGACGCCGAGGGCCGGCGACGCGCCGAGAAGGAGTCCGCCGCGCTCCTCACCTCCGTCGCCCACGAGCTGCGCTCGCCGCTGACCGGCGTCAAGGGCTTCTCGAGCACGCTGCTGCGCAACTGGGACCGGTTCACCGACGACCAGAAGCGCCTCATGCTCGAGACGATCGAGGCCGACGCCGACCGGGTGACGCGCCTGATCACCGAGCTGCTCGACACCTCGCGGATCGGGACCGGCCGGCTCACCGTCCACCCGCAGCCCCTCGACCTGCGCGCCCGTTTCGAGGGTCAGGTCGAGCGCCGCGTGGCCGCCGGGATGGACCGCGCGCAGCTGCAGCTCGAGGTCGAGGAGGGGCTCGACGTCGTCTGGGCCGACCCGGACCGCCTCGAGCAGGTGATGACCAACCTCGTCGACAACGCGCTGCGCCACGGCAGGGGGACGGTGCGCCTGTGCGCCGAACGCTCGCACTGGGACGGTCCGGCCGCGGTCGACGTCACGGTGAGCGACGACGGCGACGGCATCGCGCCGCAGCACCGCGAGCTCGTCTTCTCCCGGTTCTGGCAGGCCGGCGCCAAGCACGGCACCGGCCTCGGCCTCTACCTCGTCCGCGGGCTCGTCGAGGCCCACGGCGGCGAGGTCGTCGTCGAGGACGCGCCCGGAGGCGGTGCACGCCTCCGGGCCACGTTCCCCGACGTCGGCTAGCGGCTCAGCGGGCCGCGCTCTCGTGCAGCGGCGGCTCGACGACCGCCTTGTCCTCGTCCGGGGCGCCCGGGATCGGGTCGCCCTCGCCGGCGCGCACCTTCTCCTCGATGCGCTTGCCGGTCTCGGCGTCGACGTTCTTCCAGTAGACGAACGCCCGCTCGAGCACGTCCTCCCGGACGCCGCCGAGCGCGCCGGCGACGGTGTCGACGAAGCGGTCGCGCTGGGCGTCGTCGAAGACGTCGCGCACGAGCATCCCGGCCTGGGTCCAGTCGTCGTCCTCGGCGTGGAGGACGTACGCCTGCCGGACCATCTCGCCGTCGGCCTCCCAGCCCTCGGCGACCGGCCCCTGGAACGTGGAGTGCCCGCGTCCCATGCTGTTCGGGATGTACGTCGGGCCGCCCTTGACCTCGTAGTTCATCGCGCCGTCGAAGACGAGGTGGTTGGCCTTCTCCTCGACCTCCGGCAGGGGCCGGTTGACCGGGAGCTGGTGGGCGTTGGTGCCCACCCGGGCCCGGTGCGCGTCGGCGTACGAGAAGACCCGCGCGAGGAGCATCTTGTCGGGCGAGAAGCCGATGCCCGGGACGATGTTGCTCGGCGCGAACGCGGCCTGCTCGATCTGCGCGAAGTGGTTGACCGGGTTCTCGTTCAGCTCGAAGGTGCCCACCTCGATGAGCGGGTAGTCCGAGTGCGGCCAGACCTTGGTCAGGTCGAACGGGTTGTAGCGGTAGTCCTTCGCGTCCGCGTACGGCATCGCCTGGATGAACATCGTCCAGCGCGGGGTGTCGCCGCGGTCGATCGCCTCGAACAGGTCGCGGCGGTGGTAGTCGGAGTCCGCCCCCGAGATCCGCTCGGCCTCCTCGTTCGTGAGGTTCTCGACCCCCTGCTGGGTGTGGAAGTGGAACTTCACCCAGTGCTTCTCGCCGGCCTCGTTGCTCATGAGGTAGGTGTGCGAGCCGTAGCCGTTCATGAACCGCCACGAGCGGGGCAGCCCGCGGTCGCCCATGAGGTAGGTGACCTGGTGGGCCGACTCGGGGGAGTTGGTCCAGAAGTCCCACTGCATCGTGCCGTCGCGCAGGCCGGAGTCGGCGAGGCGCTTCTGGCTGCGGATGAAGTGCGGGAACTTCATCGGGTCCCGCAGGAAGAAGACCGGCGTGTTGTTGCCGACGAGGTCCCAGTTGCCCTCCTCGGTGTAGAAGCGCACCGAGAACCCGCGCACGTCGCGCCAGGTGTCGGGGGAGCCGAGCTCGCCCGCGACGGTCGAGAACCGGGCGAGCGTGCGCGAGGTCGCGCCCGGCCGGAAGACGGCCGCCTTGGTGTACTTCGTGATGTCGTGGGTGACGGTGAAGGTGCCGAACGCACCGGAGCCCTTGGCGTGCGGCTTGCGCTCGGGGATGTTCTCGCGGTTGAAGTGCGCGAGCGTGTCGAGCAGGTGGACGTCGTGCAGCATCAGCGGGCCGTTCGGGGACAGGCTGAGGCTGTGCTCGTCGCTCTCGGCGGGCGCGCCATTCGACATGGTCGAGCCGGTGGGCGTGCCGAGCTGGTCGGGGTTCTCGTACGGGTCGTTCGTCATCGGTTTCCTCTCGAGGTCGGGTCCTCCCTCGCCATCATCACCCCGCGGACCTGATGTGACGGCCGTGAGGGACAAGGCATCTCCCGCGTCTGACGTGCACTTCCCCGGATGGCGAGGAGGCGGCGGCGGTGACAGAGTGTGCGGGTGACGACGGTGACCCTGGCGCCCTACCGGCGCGTCCTCTCCAGACCGTCGCTGCGGCGCACCCTGCTCCTCGGCGTGTTCTCGCGCCTGGCCCTCTTCGCGACCCCGGTCCTGCTCACCGTCCACGTCGTGACGACCCTCGGGCGCAGCTACACGCAGGCCGGCCTCGTGGGGGCCCTCGTCACCGTCGCCATCGCCCTCGGGGGCCCGTGGCGCGGGAAGCTGCTCGACCGCCGGGGGCTGCGCGCGCTCGTCGGCCCGTCGGTCATCGTCTCCGGCGCGTGCTGGCTGGCCGCGCCCTTCGTCGGCTACTGGCTCCTGCTCGTCCTCGCGACGGTCGGCGGCCTCTTCCTCGTCCCGGTCACCTCGATCATCCGCCAGGCCGTCATCGCCGTCGTGCCCGAGCCGGACCGGCGCACGGCCATCTCGCTCGACTCCGCCGCCCTCGAGCTCGTCTTCATGACCGCACCCGCCGTCGGGGTGTGGGCGGTGACGCAGTACGGCAGCACCTGGGTGCTCTTCTGGGTCCAGGTGCTCGGCGTCCTCGCCGGGGTGGTCCTCTGGCTGGTCGACCCGCCCCTGCGCGGTGAGGCCGACAGCGAGTCCCACGACGCCGGCGTCCGGCGCCGCACGTGGCTCCTCGGCCCGCTCCTGCCGGTGCTCCTCAGCGTCATCGCGACCGCCGTCGTCCTCTCCGGCTCCGACCTCGGCTTCGTCGCGGCCGTCCGCGAGCTCGGCGCGGTCTCGGCCCTCGGCCTCGTCATCGTCCTCTGGGGGCTGGGGTCGCTCGTCGGCGGCCTCGTCTACGGGGCGCTCTCGCGCGAGGTGCCGTCTCGGTGGCTGCTCCTCACGCTCGTCGTCGTCACGGCCCCGATGGCCCTCGCGCAGACGCCGCTCCAGCTCGGGGCCCTCGCGCTCGTGGCCGGGCTGCTCTGCGCCCCGACCATCACGGCGACCGTCGACGAGGCGATCCGGGCCGTCCCCGCCCGGGTGCGCGGTGAGGCGATGGGCTGGCACGGCTCGGCGCTGACCGGTGGCGGCGCCGTCGGCGCGCCGCTCGCCGGGTTCGCGGCGGACCACTACGGCGCCCCGAGCGCGTTCCTCGCCGTCGCGGCGGTGGGGCTGCTCGTCGTCGTGGCCGTCTCGGCCCGGCCCGCACGCCCCTCGGGCGCGGCGACGGTGCCCGAGCCCGCGGCGGAGCGCTCGACCCGCTGACCCCCGCTGCGGCTAGGGTGGAGGCATGACGACCGCTCCGCGGCGATTTACCGGGCCCTCGGGCCCGGTGTCGCGCGCGTCCTGAGCGCCGCACCCCGCAGCCGGTCCTCGCGACCGGCGTCCGCGCCCGGGGGCCCGACCCCGTCCAGCCCTCGGCGCACCGCTCCCTAGACTCGGTGCCGCCGCCCCCGACCGACGTGGAAGCAGACAGATGTCCGGACCCAACACCAGCTACGACCCCGTCGAGGTCGCCGCGCTCGACCCCGCCACGATCGACGCCGCCGTCGAGGCCGCGCTCGCCGCGGCCGCCGGCGCGACGAGCCTCGAGGAGCTCAAGGCCGTCCGTGGCGCCCACCAGGGCGACAAGAGCCCGCTCGCCCTGGCCAACCGCGAGATCGGTGCCCTGCCGCCGAGCGCCAAGGCCGAGGCCGGCAAGCGCGTCGGTCAGGCGCGGGGTCGCGTCGGGCAGGCCTTCACCGCCCGGCAGGCCGAGCTCGAGGCCGAGCGCGACGAGCGCATCCTCGTCGAGGAGGCGCTCGACGTCACGCTGCCGACCGGCCGCCGCCCGCTCGGCCGACGCCACCCCATCGAGCTGATGTCGCAGCGCATCGCCGACCTGTTCGTCGGGCTGGGCTGGGAGGTCGTGGAGGGGCCGGAGATCGAGGCGGAGTGGTTCAACTTCGACGCCCTCAACTTCGACGCCGACCACCCGGCCCGCCAGATGCAGGACACGTTCTACGTCGACCCGCCGCAGGACGGCCTGATCCTGCGCACGCACACCTCGCCGGTGCAGGCGCGCACGCTGCTGGAGCGCGGGGTGCCGGTGTACGTCGCGGCCATCGGTCGGGTGTTCCGCACCGACGAGCTCGACGCCACGCACATGCCGGCCTTCCACCAGGTCGAGGGCCTCGCCGTCGACGAGGGCATCACGATGGCCCACCTCAAGGGCACCCTCGACCGGCTGGCCGCCGAGCTGTTCGGCGCGGACATCACCACCCGGCTGCGCCCGTCGTTCTTCCCGTTCACCGAGCCCAGCGCCGAGATGGACCTGCGCTGCTTCGTCTGCCGCGGCGAGGACCCCGACTGCCGGACCTGCAAGGGCACGGGCTGGATCGAGTGGGGCGGCTGCGGGATGGTCAACCGCAACGTGCTGCTCGCGTGCGGCGTCGACCCCGACCGCTACACCGGGTTCGCGTTCGGGATGGGCATCGACCGCGCGCTGATGTTCCGCACCGGGGTCAGCGACATGCGCGACATGATCGAGGGTGACGTGCGCTTCGACGCGCAGTTCGGGATGGAGATCTGATGCGGGTTCCGGTCGACTGGCTGCGCGAGTACGTCGCGGTGCCGCGGGAGGCCACGGGCCTCGACATCGCGGCCTCCCTCGTCGCCGTCGGGCTCGAGGAGGAGGGGCTGCACGGTGGCGGGGTCACCGGACCCCTCGTCGTGGGGCGCGTGCTGACGCTGGAGAAGGAGCCGCAGAAGAACGGCAAGACGATCAACTGGTGCTCCGTCGACGTCGGGTCGGCCAACGGCACCGGCGAGCCCCAGGGCATCGTCTGCGGCGCCCACAACTTCGAGGCCGGCGACCTCGTCGTCGTCATCCTGCCGGGCGGCGTGCTGCCCACCCCGCAGGGTCCGCTCGAGGTCTCGGCGCGCAAGACCTACGGCCACGTCTCGGCCGGGATGATCTGCTCCGAGCGCGAGCTCGGGCTCGGCGAGGACCACGACGGCATCATCGTCCTGACCCGTCGCTACGCCGACGACCCGGCGATGCTGGAGCGCTGCGTGCCGGGGGCCGACGCCATCGCCCTGCTCGGGCTGGATCGCGAGACGGTCGAGGTCAACGTCACGCCCGACCGCGGGTACTGCTTCTCGGTGCGCGGCGTGGCCCGCGAGTACGGACACGCCACCGGCGCGACGTTCTCCGACCCCGTCGCCGACCTCGCGGGGCGCGTCCCGCCCGCGAGCCCGAGCGGCCACTCCGTCGAGCTCGCCGACGACGCCCCCATCCGCGGTCGTGCGGGCTGCGACCGGTTCGGGGCCCGGGTCGTCCGCGGCCTCGACGTCGCGGCGCCGACGCCCGGCTGGATGCGCACCCGGCTCACCGAGGCCGGGATGCGCCCCATCTCGCTCGCCGTCGACGTGACGAACTACGTGATGCTCGGGCTCGGCCAGCCGCTGCACGCCTACGACCTGGCGACCCTCGGCGAGAAGATCGTCGTGCGCCGCGCCCGTCCGGGGGAGCGGCTGACGACGCTCGACGACGTCGACCGCGCCCTCGACCCGGAGGACCTGCTCATCACCGACGGCGGCGAGACGCCGATCGGGCTCGCCGGCGTCATGGGAGGCGCGAGCACCGAGGTGTCCGGCTCGACGACTGACGTGCTCCTCGAGGCGGCGCACTTCGACCCGGTGACCATCGCGCGCAGCGCGCGTCGGCACCGGCTGCCGTCGGAGGCCTCGCGCCGTTTCGAGCGCGGCGTCGACCCCGAGCTCGCGCCCGCGGCGCTCCAGCTCGCGGTCGAGCTGCTCGTCGAGTACGGCGGCGGCACGGCCGGCGACGAGGTCACCGACGCCGGGTCGGTGGAGCCGCCGGCGGCCATCCGCATGTCGGTGGGCTTCCCGTCGCGCATCGTCGGGGTGGAGTACGACCCCGCGACCGTGACGGGCGTCCTCGAGCAGATCGGCTGCACGGTCTCGGCCGACGGCGACCACCTCGAGGTCGTCCCGCCGACGTGGCGCCCCGACCTCACGACGGCCGAGGACCTCGTCGAGGAGGTCGCCCGCATCCACGGGTACGACCGCATCCCGTCGGTCCTGCCGACCCCGCCCGGCGGCTCCGGTCTCACGCACGCGCAGCGGGTGCGGCGCACCGTCGCCGACCTGCTCGCCGCACAGGGGCTCTCCGAGGTGTGGGGGGCGCCGTTCGTCGGCGAGGACCGCTGGGTCGCGCTCGGGCTCGACGTGGCCGCCGAGTCGGCGCGCACCGTGCGCATCGCCAACCCGCTCTCGGACGAACAGCCGTGGATGCGCACCTCGCTCGTGTCGACGATGGTCGACGCGCTGCGCCGCAACGTCTCCCGGGGCGCCAAGGACGTCGCGCTGTTCGAGCTCGGGCTCGTCACGGCCCTCACCGGCCCGCGGCAGCCGGCCCCGACCGAGGACGTCGGCGTCCACCCGTCCGACACGACGCTCGCGGCCATCCGTGACGCCGTGCCCCCGCAGCCGCGCCACCTCGCGGTGCTCCTCGCGGGCGACCGCGACCGCGCCGGCTGGTGGGGCGCCGGCCGCCGGGCCGAGGTCGTCGACGTCCTCGAGCTCGTGCAGGCCGTCGCCGAGGCGCTGGCCGTCGAGGTCGTCGTGACCTCCGACGCGGTGATGCCGTGGCACCCCGGCCGGTGCGCACGGGTCTCGCTGACCGACGGCACGGTGCTCGGCCACGTCGGCGAGCTCCACCCCAAGGTCGTCGCGGCGCTCGGGCTGCCCGCCCGCACGGTCGGCGGCGAGCTGGACCTCGACGCCCTCACGGTCGCGGCTGACCGCACCGTGACCGCCACGACGCTCGCGACGTACCCGATGGCGCAGAGCGACGTCGCGCTCGTCGTCGACGCGTCGGTGCCCGCCGCGCAGGTCCACGAGGCGCTCGTCGCCGGCGGCGGCGACCTCCTCGAGGAGGTGCGGCTCTTCGACGTCTACGAGGGCGACCAGGTCGGGGAGGGCCGGCGCTCGCTGGCGTACCGGCTGACCTTCCGCAGCCCCGAGCGCACGATGACGACCGACGAGGTCTCCGCCCTGCGTGACGCGGCGGTGGCCGAGGCGGCCCGCGTCCACGGGGCGGTGCAGCGGGCGTGACCGACGTCCTCGACGAGCCGATCGACGACGACGGCGACGTGACCCCGGAGCCGGACACCGAGGAGGAGGCCGGCCGCGGTGGGCACCTCGTCGCCGTCGTCACCGGTGCCTCGCGGGGCATCGGCCGGGCCGTCGCCGACGCGCTCGAGGACGCCGGCTGGGTCGTCGAGCGCGGCTCGTCGGCCGTCGCGCCGGTCACCGACCGGGCCGCGGTGCAGGAGTGGGTCGCCGACGTCGTCGAGCGGCAGGGTCGCATCGACCTCCTCGTCAACAACGCGGGCGTCATCGACACCGAGGTCGACCTCTTCGCCTCCGACCCCGACGAGTGGTGGCGCACCGTCGAGGTCAACGTCCTCGGCGCCTACCTCGTGACGTGGGCCGTCGCCCCTCACCTGCTGGCGGCCGGGGGCGGGCGCGTCGTCAACCTCAACTCGGGTGCCGGCCGGCGGGCCGGCGCCGAGGCCAGCGCGTACAACGTCAGCAAGACGGCGCTGGCGCGCATCACCGGGTCGACGCACCTCGCGGGGTGGGAGCGTGGCATCCGGGCCTTCGACCTCATGCCAGGCGTCGTCCGCACGGACATGACCGAGTCGATGGAGGCGCACGCCGGGCGCAGCGAGTGGACCTCGCCCGAGGAGGTCACGGCGCTCGTGCTGGCCCTGGCCTCCGGCGAGCTCGACGCGTTCTCCGGGCGGTTCGTCCGCGCCGGCGTCGACACGCCGGCGTCGCTGCGGGCGATGGCCGAGCGCGGGCTGGAGCCGGGGGAGCGGATGCTCGACCTCGTCCTGCGGCCCGACGACCCGTTGGCCTGACCCACCGCGTCCCGGGTCCCGGGCCACGCTCCCCAGACCCGTGCACGAACCGTCGAATGTGTCGATTCCTGCACACCCGGCCCGGAGACGACGCGCGATGACCCCGCACGTGCGGGCTTTCCGCGGTCAGGCCGGCGTGCGGACAGCGATAACCCCGCACGTGCGGGGTTTTCGTGGTCGGGAAGCGGTTCGGGCAGCGATAACCCCGCACGTGCGGGGTCGTCGGCCGGGCCGTGGGTGCATGGATGTACCGAGTCCTGTATGGTCATGCACATGACGCAGCGTGTCGCCGTCGCCGGAGCGAGCGGGTACGCCGGGGGAGAGGTCCTCCGGCTCCTCCTCGCGCACCCCGGGCTCGAGGTCGGGGCGGTCACCGCCGCCGGCAACGCGGGCCGGAGCCTCGGGAGCATCCACCCGCACCTGACGCCGCTGGCCGACCGGGTGCTCGAGGAGACGACGCTCGAGGTCCTCGCCGGGCACGACGCGGTCGTCCTCGCCCTGCCGCACGGCCACTCCGCGGCCCTCGCCGCCGAGCTGCCGGACGACGTCGTCGTCGTCGACTGCGGCGCCGACTTCCGGCTGCGCGACGCCGCGGCCTGGACCGCCTTCTACGACACCCCGCACGCCGGCTCGTGGCCCTACGGGATGCCCGAGCTGCCGACCGCGAAGGGTCCGCAGCGCGCAGCCCTCGCGGGGGCCACGCGGATCTCCGTCCCCGGCTGCTACCCGACCGCCGTGTCGTTGGCCCTCGCCCCCGGCCTCGTCGCCGGCGTCGTCGAGCCGTCCGACATCACCGTCGTCGCCGCCTCGGGCACCTCGGGCGCCGGCAAGGCGCTCAAGCCCCACCTGCTCGGCGCGGAGGTGATGGGCGCGATGTCGCCCTACGGCGTCGGCGGCGTGCACCGGCACACCCCGGAGATCGAGCAGAACCTCACCGCCTGCGGCGCGGGCGAGGTGACGGTCTCGTTCACGCCCACGCTGGCCCCGATGCCGCGCGGCATCCTCGCGACGGCCACCGCCCGGGTGACCCCCGGCACGAGCGCGGCCGGCGTGCGCGCGGCGTGGGAGGCCGCCTACGCCGACGAGCCCTTCGTCCGCCTGCTCCCCGAGGGGAGCTGGCCCGGCACGGGGAGCGTCCTCGGCAGCAACTGCGTGCACCTCCAGGTCGTCCTCGACGAGCGCGTCGGGCGGGTCGTCGTCGTCGCGGCCGTCGACAACCTCACCAAGGGCACGGCCGGCGCCGCCGTCCAGTGCCTCAACCTCGCCCTCGGCCTCCCCGAGACCACCGGCCTGCCCGTCGCGGGGGTGGCGCCGTGAGCGCGATGCCCCTGCACCTCATGGAGCACCCCGAGGACGTCTCCGTGGTCCGGCTGCCCAGCGGGGAGGACCCCGCGTTCGACTGGAGCACCGGCCCGCTGGCGTCCCTGACCCGCACGGCCGACGAGACCTCCGTCGTCTGCGCCAGCGCCTCGGTGCCGGCCGGGGCGCGCACCGAGGGCCCGTTCCGCGCGGTCGAGGTCGCCGGCCCGCTCGACTTCTCCGCGGTCGGTGTCTTCGCCGACATCCTCGCCCCGCTCGTCGACGCGCAGATCAGCGTGCTCGGCATCTCGACGTTCGACACCGACTGGGTCCTCGTCCCGTCCGAGCGCACGGCCGACGCGTCCGCCGCGTGGCGCAAGGCCGGCTTCGTCGTCACGCCCAGCTCGCTCTCGGGAGGTCTGCGCTGATGTCCGTCACCACGCCGAAGGGCTTCCGCGCGAGCGGGGTCACGGCCGGGCTCAAGGCGTCCGGCCGCCCGGACCTCGCGCTCGTCGTCAACGACGGCCCCGACCACCACGTCGCCGCCGTCTTCACGAGCAACCGGGTCGAGGCCGCCCCCGTCACGTGGTCGCGCGTCGTCGTCGCCGACGGCCGCGCCGACGCCGTCGTCCTCAACAGCGGGGGCGCCAACGCCTGCACGGGCGCGCCCGGCTTCCAGGACACCCACCGCACCGCCGAGCACGTCGGCGCCGCCCTCGGGGTCGACCCCGGCGACGTCGTCGTCTGCTCGACCGGGCTCATCGGCGAGCGCCTGCCGATGGACCTCCTCCTGAGCGGCGTGGACGCCGCGGCCGCCGGCCTCACCGGCGACGGGGGAGCAGCCGCGGCCGAGGCCATCATGACCACCGACACCGTCGCGAAGACCGCCGCCGAGGTGCACGCCGACGGCTGGGCGGTCGGCGGGATGGCCAAGGGTGCGGGGATGCTGGCGCCCGCCCTCGCGACGATGCTCGTCGTCGTGACGACCGACGCCGTCGTCGACCCGGCCGCCCTCGACGGCGTGCTGCGCGCGGCCACCCGCGAGACGTTCGACCGGGTCGACTCCGACGGGTGCATGTCGACCAACGACACCGTCGTCCTCCTGGCGTCGGGGGCCTCCGGTGTCGAGGCCGAGCCCGCCATCCTCACCGAGGCCGTCACCGCGGTGTGCTCCGACCTCGCCCGGCAGCTCGTCGCCGACGCCGAGGGCGCCCACCACGACATCGCCGTCGAGGTGCGCTCGGCCGCCACCGAGGACGACGCGCTCGAGGTCGCCCGCGCGGTGGCGCGCAACAACCTCTTCAAGTGCGCGGTGTTCGGCAACGACCCGAACTGGGGCCGCGTGCTCGCGGCCGTCGGCACGACCGCCGCCGCGTTCGACCCGGCGACGCTCGACGTCGCGATCAACGGCGTGCAGGTGTGCCGCTCCGGCGGTGTGGGAGAGGACCGTTCGCTCGTCGACCTCACGGCCCGCGAGGTGCGCGTCGTCGTCGACCTGCACGCCGGCGACGCCACGGCGACCGTCTGGACCAACGACCTCACGCACGACTACGTCCACGAGAACTCCGCCTACTCCACCTGATCGGAGCGGACCGATGACCCCACCCGAGCAGCAGTCGCTCCGCGGCGCGATCGACGCCGCGGCGCTGCGCGTCGCGCAGTCCAAGGCGACCACCCTCGTCGAGGCGCTGCCCTGGCTCGAGCGCTTCCGCGGTGCCCTGGTCGTCGTCAAGTACGGCGGCAACGCGATGACCGACGACGCGCTCAAGGCGGCGTTCGCGCAGGACATCGTGTTCCTGCGCTACGCCGGGCTGCGACCCGTCGTCGTCCACGGCGGCGGCCCCCAGATCAAGGGGATGCTCGACCGGCTCGGCCTCGAGTCCGAGTTCCGCGGCGGCCTGCGCGTCACGACCCCCGAGGTGATGGACGTCGTGCGGATGGTGCTGACCGGGCAGGTCGGGCGCGAGCTCGTCGGCCTGCTCAACCAGCACGGCCCCGTCGCGGTCGGGCTCTCCGGCGAGGACGCCGGCCTCTTCGGCGCCCGGCGCCGCGGGGTCACGGTCGACGGCGAGGAGCAGGACATCGGCCTCGTCGGCGACGTCGTCGAGGTCGACCCGGGCGCCGTGCTCGACCTGCTCGACGCCGGGCGCATCCCCGTCGTCTCGACCATCGCCCCCGACCTCGAGGTCGACGGCCAGGTGCTCAACGTCAACGCCGACACCGCCGCCGCGGCCCTCGCGGTCGCGCTCGGCGCGCGCAAGCTCGTCGTCCTCACCGACGTCGAGGGCGTCTACGCCGACTGGCCGGACCGCGGCTCGCTCCTGTCGCAGCTGCGGGCGGGCGCCGCGCGCGAGCTGCTGACCCGCGTCGACGCCGGGATGATCCCGAAGCTCGAGGCGTGCATCCGCGCGGTCGAGAACGGTGTCCCGCAGGCCCACGTCGTCGACGGCCGTCAGCCGCACAGCATCCTCCTCGAGGTGTTCACCTCCGAGGGCATCGGCACGATGGTCCTGCCGGACCGGGAGGAGGGCGAGGATGCCTGACGCACAGCCCGCCCCGCACACCGAGGAGCTCCTCGGCCGCTACGAGTCCGCGCTCGTCCAGGTCTTCGGCCGCCCCCAGCTCGTCCTCGAGCACGGCGACGGCGCGTGGGTCTGGGACGTCGACGGCCGTCGCTACCTCGACCTCGTCGGCGGCCTCGCCGTCAACGCGCTCGGGCACAACCACCCGGCGCTCGTCGCGGCCGTCTCGAAGCAGGCCGGCCAGCTGGTCCACGTGTCGAACTTCTACACGTCGGTCCCGCAGGTCGAGCTCGCCGAGCGCATCCTCCAGGTGGCCGACGCACCCGCCGGGTCGGCGGTCTTCTTCTGCAACAGCGGGACCGAGGCCATCGAGGCCGCGGTCAAGCTCGCGCGGCGCACCGGGCGCACCGGCATCGTCGCGGCCGAGGGCGCCTTCCACGGCCGCACGACGGGCGCGCTGGCGCTCACCCACAAGCCCGCCTACCGCGAGCCCTTCGAGCCGCTCATCCCCGGCGTCGTCCACGTGCCGTGGGGCGACGTCGCGGCGCTCGAGGCCGCCGTCGGCGAGCACACCTCCGCCGTCGTCCTCGAGCCGATCAAGGGCGAGGGCGGCGTCGTACCGGCCTCGCCGGAGTTCCTCCGTGCGGCCCGCCGGGTCACGACCGAGGCCGGCGCGCTCCTCGTCCTCGACGAGATCCAGACCGGCGTCGGCCGCACCGGCTCCTGGTTCGCCTGGCAGCAGGCCGGGGTCGTGCCCGACGCGATGACCCTCGCCAAGGGCCTCGGCGGCGGCGTGCCGATCGGCGCCCTCGTCACCTTCGGCCCCGAGGTCTCCGGGATGCTGACCGCCGGCCAGCACGGCTCGACCTTCGGCGGCAACCCCCTGTCGTGCGCGGCCGGCCTCGCGGTCCTCGACACCATCGAGTCCGAGGGGCTCGTCGACCACGCGCGGGCGATGGGTGAGCACCTCGAGCAGCGCATCGCGGCCCTCGCCGATCCGCGGGTCACCGGCGTGCGCGGCGCGGGCCTGCTGCGCGCCGTCACGCTCGCCGGCGACTGGGCGCCGGCCGTCGCCGCGCACGGCCGCGAGGCCGGCCTCATCCTCAACCCGGTGGCGCCCGACGCCATCCGCCTCGCCCCGCCGCTGGTCGTCACGGCCGACCAGCTCGACCTGTTCGTCGACGCCCTGCCCGGGCTGCTCGACCTCGCCACGGAGGAGACCCGATGACCCTGCGCCACTTCCTGCGCGACGACGACCTCTCGCCCGCCGAGCAGGCGGCCGTGCTCGACCGCGCCCTGGTGCTCAAGGCCGCGCCGTTCTCGGACCGCCGGCTCGAGGGTCCCCGCACCGTCTCGATCCTCTTCGACAAGCCGACGCTGCGCACGCAGGTGTCGTTCGTCGGGGCCGTGTCGGGGCTCGGCGGCTTCCCGATGGTCGTCGACGGGCGCCTGGCCGGGGTCGGGGTGCGGGAGTCCGTCGCCGACGTGGCACGCATCCTCGGGCCGCAGTCGGCTGCCGTCGTCTGGCGTACCTTCGCGCAGGCCGACCTCGCCGAGATGGCGGCGTACGCCGGTGTGCCGGTGGTCAACGCGCTCACCGACGACTTCCACCCGTGCCAGGTCCTCGCCGACCTGCTGACCCTGCGCGAGGCGCTCGGCGACCTGCCGGGCCGCACCCTGGCCTACGTCGGCGACGGCGCCAACAACATGGCGCACTCGTACCTGCTGGGGGGCGTCACCGCCGGCCTGCACGTGCGCATCGGCACCCCCTCCAGCCACCCGCCGGCCGCCGACGTCGTCGAGCGCGCCCGCGAGCTGGCCGCCACCACCGGTGGCTCGGTCCACGTCACCGACGACCCCGTCGAGGCGGTCACCGGCGCCGACGCCGTCGCGACCGACACCTGGGTCTCGATGGGCCAGGAGGCGGAGTCCGACGACCGCAAGGGCGAGGGCAGCCCGTTCACGAAGTACGCCGTCGACGACGCGCTGATGGCGCACGCGGCCGGAGGTGCGGTCTTCCTCCACTGCCTGCCCGCCTACCGCGGCTACGAGGTGAGCGCCGACGTCATCGACGGGCCGCGCTCGGTGGTCTGGCAGGAGGCCGAGAACCGGCTGCACGCCCAGAAGGCGCTGCTGTCGTGGCTGGTCGAGCAGGCCGGGGCGAGCGCGTGACCGTCTCGACCTCGCGTGCGGCGCGCCAGCAGCGGATCACCGAGATCCTCCAGTCGACGCCGGTCCGCAGCCAGACCGAGCTGCTCGACCTGCTCGCGGCCGACGGCATCGAGGTGACGCAGGCGACCCTGTCGCGCGACCTCGTCGACGTCGGGGCCGAGCGGGTCCGGGTCGGCAAGTCGCTCGTCTACGCCGTGCCGGGGGAGGGCGGCGACCGGACGGTGCGTCCGGCACCGGACGAGGACGAGCGCACGACGCGGCTCGCGTCCCGCTGTCAGGAGCTGCTCGTGGCCGCCGAGCACTCGGCCAACCTCGTCGTCCTGCGGACGCCGCCGGGCGCCGCCAACTTCCTCGCGTCGGCCATCGACCACACCTCGGTCGAGGGGGTGCTCGGCACGATCGCCGGCGACGACACCATCATGGTCATCACGTCCGGCCCCGCCCGCAGCCGCGAGGTGGTCGACCGGCTCCTGTCGTACACCCGGAAGGACACCCCGTGACCCCGCCCGACGCCGACCCCACCGCCTCCGTCAGCCTCTGGGGCGGACGGTTCTCCGGCGGGCCGGCCGACGCCCTCGCAGCGCTCTCGAAGTCGACGCACTTCGACTGGCGGCTCGCGCCGCACGACCTCGCCGGCTCCCGCGCCCACGCCCGCGTCCTCCACGCCGCCGGCCTGCTCGACGACGCCACGCTCGACGCGATGCTCGACGGCCTCGAGCGGCTGCGCGCCGACGTCGAGTCGGGCTCGTTCGTCCCCGCCGAGTCCGACGAGGACGTGCACACCGCCCTCGAGCGCGGGCTCATCGAGCGCGCCGGGGCCGACGTCGGGGGCCGCATCCGCGCCGGCCGCTCGCGCAACGACCAGGTCGCCACGCTCTTCCGGATGTACCTGCGCGAGCACGCCCGCGTCGTCGCCGGGCTCGTGCTCGACGTCGTCGACGCCCTCGTCGCCCAGGCCCGCACCCACCTCGGCGTGCCGATGCCGGGGCGCACCCACCTCCAGCACGCGCAGCCCGTGCTGCTGTCGCACCACCTGCTCGCCCACGCCTGGCCGCTGCTGCGCGACGTCGACCGGCTGCGGGACTGGGACGCGCGGACCTCGCTGTCCCCGTACGGTTCCGGCGCGCTCGCCGGGTCCTCGCTCGGCCTCGACCCCGAGGCCGTCGCGAGCGACCTCGGCTTCGCGGGCGCCATCGAGAACTCCATCGACGGCACCGCCTCGCGCGACTTCGTCGCCGAGTTCTCGTTCGTCTGCGCGATGACCGCCGTCGACGTCTCGCGGCTCGCGGAGGAGGTCATCCTCTGGGCGACCAAGGAGTTCTCGTTCGTCACGCTCGACGACTCGTACTCGACCGGGTCGAGCATCATGCCGCAGAAGAAGAACCCCGACGTCGCCGAGCTCGCGCGCGGCAAGGCCGGCCGGCTCGTCGGCGACCTCGCCGGGCTGCTCACGACCCTCAAGGCGCTCCCGCTGGCCTACAACCGCGACCTCCAGGAGGACAAGGAGCCGGTCTTCGACGCCGTCGACACCCTCGAGGTCCTCCTGCCCGCGTTCTCCGGGATGGTCGCCACGCTGACCTTCCACACGGAACGGATGGCCTCGCTCGCGCCGCAGGGCTTCTCGCTCGCGACCGACGTCGCCGAGTGGCTCGTGCGGCAGGGCGTCCCGTTCCGCGTCGCGCACGAGGTCGCGGGCGAGTCGGTCCGCGCGTGCGAGGAGCGCGGCATCGAGCTGTGGGACCTCGACGACGACGACCTCGCGGCCATCTCTCCGCACCTGACGCCGGGGGTCCGCGACGTGCTGAGCGTCGAGGGGTCGATGGCCTCGCGCTCCGCGCTGGGCGGCACCGCACCGGCCAGGGTGGCCGAGCAGCTCGGGCGCGTCGAGGCGCTCGTCGCCACCGCTCGCGACTGGTCGCGGGACCTGCCGCGGGCTCGCTGATCCCGTGCCCTCCGTGGCCGAGGTGCTGCGGGGCGACGTCCTCGGCGTCGCCCCGCGCCTCCTCGGCGCGCACCTGACCCACGCGGGGGTGACGCTGCGGCTCACCGAGGTCGAGGCCTACGCCGGGTCGGCGGACCCGGGCTCGCACGCCTTCCGCGGACGCACCCCGCGCACCGAGGTGATGTTCGGTCGCGCCGGGCTGCTTTACGTGTACTTCACCTACGGGATGCACTTCTGCGCGAACGTCGTCACCGGCACCGAGGGCAGCGCGTCGGCGGTGCTGCTGCGGGCCGGCGAGGTCGTCGACGGCCACGCGACCGCGGCCGAGCGGCGCCCCGGCGTGCGGCAACGCGACCTCGCGCGCGGGCCCGCGCGGCTCGCTCGCACCCTCGCGCTCGGGCGCGAGCAGAACGGGCTCGACCTCCTCGACCCGACCTCGGACGGCGAGCTCGTCCTGGCCGACCCCGTGGACCCGGCCGTCGTCGCGACCGGGCCCCGGGTCGGCGTGAGCGGAGCCGGCGGCGACGGGGCGGTCTTCCCTTGGCGGTTCTGGCTCGTGGGCGAGCCGACGGTCAGCCCCTACCGGGCGGCCGTCACCCGCCGCCGCCCGGCGTCGGGCCGGGGCTGACGCCGCGTCGCCACGGATCTCCGCCTGGCGCACCGCCGGACCACGGGGCGGCGCCGGTACCCCGCGTGGCAGGCTTGGCCGGGCCGGCGTCCGCCGGCACCCGACGACCCCAGGAGCGCGCACCGTGACCGACATCCTCGACGAGCTGCAGTGGCGGGGGCTGGTGGCGCAGTCCACCGACGAGTCCGCGCTGCGCACCGCACTCGCCGACGGGCCGATCACGGCGTACTGCGGGTTCGACCCCACCGCGCCGTCTCTGCACTTCGGCAACCTCGTCCAGCTCGTGCTGCTGCGACACCTGCAGCGGGCGGGACACCGCGTCATCTGTCTCGTGGGCGGGTCGACGGGGCTGATCGGCGACCCGCGGCCCACCGCCGAGCGGGTGCTCAAGACCAAGGAGCAGACGGCCGAGTGGGTGGCGAACATCCGCCGCCAGGTCGAGCCCTTCCTCGGGGGCGACGAGGCCAACCCGGCGGTCTTCGTCAACAACCTCGACTGGACGGCGCCGATGTCGGCGCTGGACTTCCTCCGGGACGTCGGCAAGCACTTCCGCGTCAACCAGATGGTCAAGAAGGACGCCATCGCGGCGCGGCTCAACAGCGACGAGGGCATCTCGTACACGGAGTTCAGCTACCAGCTCCTCCAGGGGCTGGACTACCTCCAGCTCTACCGGGACTTCGGCTGCACGCTGCAGACCGGCGGCAACGACCAGTGGGGCAACCTCACCGCCGGCTCGGACCTCATCCACCGCGTCGAGGGTGCGTCGGTCCACCTCCTGACGACCCCGCTGCTCACGGACTCCTCGGGCGAGAAGTTCGGCAAGAGCGCGGGCAACGCCATCTGGCTCGACCCGTCGATGACCAGCCCCTACGCCTTCTACCAGTACTGGCTCAACGTCGAGGACGCCTCGGTCGTCACCCTCCTTAAGGTCTTCACGGACCGGGGGAGCGAGGAGATCGAGGACCTCGGGCGCCAGGTGCAGGACGAGCCGTGGAAGCGGGCCGCGCAGCGGGCACTCGCCGAGGACGTCACCACGCTCGTCCACGGGCGGGCCGCGACCGACGCCGCACGTGCCGCCGCCGAGGCGCTGTTCGGGAAGGGTGACCTGCGGGCGCTCGACGGCCCGACGCTGCGCGACGCCGCGGCCGAGCTGCCCTCGGGGGCGGTGACGGTCGGGATGCCCCTCGTCGACGCGCTCGTCGCGGTCGGCCTCGCCGACTCCCGCAACGCCGCGCGGCGGACGCTCGGGGAGGGCGGGGCCTCGGTGAACGGCGCCAAGGTCACCGACCCGGACGCCGTGCTGGGCGCCGACGACGTCCTCGAGGGCGGCGTCGTCGTGCTGCGCCGTGGGCGCAAGAACCTCGCGGCGGGGCTCGTCGAGACGTCATCGAGCACCTGAACGAACCAGTCCACGACGAACCCCGCTGTGCTGCAGCGGGGTTCGTCGTGTTCTGGAGGCAGCAGGCATCCGGCGGGGGAGCGGATTTGTGTTCGGCGCGAGAAGTCATCTACTGTTCTCGACGTCAGCCCGAGAGGGCGAACCGGACACCAAGCGGCAGGGCCGTCCAGCCCCGCACCAAGTAGGCCGGACCACCGAGCTGACACCCCCCACGCAGGACCCGCGCACCACGGTGCACGGAGAGCGCGTGGCCGGCCCCACCGGACAGCGAGCCCCGCACGGAGCGAGTTTGACCGGGACGGAACGGAGAGGGTAACTTGGAGTGGTTGCCACGGAGCGAGAGCCCCGGAGACAGCAACTCCCACGGAACAGCCCCGACGAACGCCTCGATGAGGTGCGCGTGGGTGCGCGTCCGAACCTTGAGAACTCAACAGCGTGTCAAGAATCGATGCCAATTTTTACCTCGTCGCATCGCTTCGTTCTTTGCCCGTTCGGGTGAGGGGTGTGGTGGTGCCGAGTTTTTCCTTTGGTTGATGACGAACA